>JBGRQB010000009.1:0-59187 GCA_041725875.1 Rhodothermaceae bacterium | reverse complement strand
GCTTTTCTGATTGTTTCACCCCGGTTTTTTAACCCCGCAGTTCATACTTTTATTATCCGCTTAACAGGAATTTTAAGTACATTTTATGTTTTTGTAGATATTAAAGATGACTTGCTTCTCAATTCTTCCAGAATCACTGATGCCACTTCACTTGAAATTGCAACCGGAATTTCATCTTTATATTGGGGATTAATCTGGATTACAATTACGGGGATAACAATTTTTTATCTTATCAAATATGGAATTAAAAATAAAGATAAATACTAGACAGATACTTTTTCTTCTTTAACAAAACTTAAAATCAGCATTCCTGTTACAAAGAAAAACGTGGTAGATAAAATTGCCCAGCTCTGACTCCCGGTTGCGTAGCTGATATATCCGAAAACTAAAGGACCAATAATAGCAGAGCTTTTTCCAAAGAATGAATAAAATCCGAAAAACTCTGTTTTTTTATCAGGCGGAGTTAATGTAGACATCAAACTTCTGCTTGTTGACTGAGTAGCACCCATTACAAGTCCGGCCACCAGACCTACAAAATAGAAAGTATCTTTCTGCATTTCCAATGTTTCTGAGTTAAATAATCCGGATAAGAATTGAATAAGCACTGAGTCTGCATTACTTGTAAAAAATGCAAATCCCATAATTACGATCCAGATTATAAGTGAAGTTATAATTGTTAATTTTTGTCCGAACGAATCAGCCATTATTCCAAAAATTATTGAGCCTACAATTGCTGTTGACTGAACAATTAAAAAGAAAACAATCAATTCGCCAATTGAGAACCCAAGTGTTGTACTGGCGTAATTTCCTGAAAAGAAAATTACCGTGTTAACTCCTTCGATATAAAAGAAAAATGCGAGTAAGAATATTCCCAGATTTTTATAACTCTTCAGATGCTTAATTGTAGAAAAAACTCGTTTAAATCCAACCTGGAAATAATTGATCTTCCCTTTTAATTTGGTTCTGTGATCTTTCAGAAAAATAAAGAGAGGCAGTGAAAAAACAAGGAAAAACAGAGCTGCAAGAGGGAAAGTTTCTTTAATCATCTCTTTCTGAATAAGCGGAAAACATAAAGCAAGAGTTGCAAGCGAACCAATATATCCCATTCCGAAACCATATCCGCTGACTCTTCCATAGTTTTTAGGTGAAGTTAATTCAGGAAGAAACGCATCATAAAACACCAATCCAGCTTCAAAACCAACATTGGCAAGTACAAATAATATTATTGCAAGAAGAATATCTCCGTCACCAACAAAATAGAGCGAGGCTGTTGCAATTATACAAAGAATTGTAAAAAACAGAAGAAATCTCTTTTTACCAGCCGAATGATCGGCAATTGCACCCAGCACCGGCGAGATAAAAGCGGTGATAACCATTGCTATACTTGTACCAAAACTCCAATATAAATCACCTATTGGTTTTCCGGCTGCCACAGTTTCTTTAAAATAGACTGCAAAAAGAAAAGTTACTACAACAATGGAAAAAGATGTATTGGCAAAATCAAACAGAGTCCAGACAAAAATACTGCCTCTGTTTGATAGTTTTTCTTTTTTAATTGTTTTTTGAGAGAGATTCGTCAATTAATCCCCTGCCGGCTTTCTTTAGTTTTCCAGATTTTTTAAGTTCATTCAAAATAGCATCAAGAATACCATTAATAAATTTGTTACTGTTTGAGGTACTGAAGTTTTTAGAAATCTCAATAACTTCATTGATGGAAACTTTTGGAGGGATATCATAAAAATATAATAGTTCCGCAATACCAATTCTTAAAAGAAGTTTATCAATAAGGGCAATTCTTTCCATTTCCCAGTTATTAACTCTTCCCTGAATCATTTCGTCTATTACATTTTTGTTTGCAACTGCTTTATCAACAAGTTCTCTTGCAAATTCTCTGTCAGTTTCGTTTGTAATGTCAGTCAATAATCCGTTCACAATATTGCTCAATCCTTCGCCATTCATTTCGTAAGCATAAAGAGCCTGCAAACTGATTTCTCTCAAGACTCGTCTATTTGACTTTTTCTCGCTCATCTTATCCAAAATCCTTTTTACAAAATTCTACATTTAATTGTTCTAAATTTACAATTCTTAGTCTTATCATCAAAAGTTAAAATTATTAATTTGCCTTTAATATTTGTTCCAAAGCAAAGTTTGCTTAATTTTGAGGTGAATAATTTTAAAAAAAGGATCAAAATTGGATAGATATCATAACAGAGCGGATATTGAAAAGATCAGCAAAAAGCTTGTTGATATTCTTGAAGAATACTATGTTCAGCCTGAAAAAAATCCTGTTGTGCCAAAATATGATAAACAGAACTCTGTAAATAAATTTTCAGAAGCAGAACCTCCTCAAAAAGGTGAAGCTCTGGAAAATGTAATAAATTATTTCAAAACGGAAATTTTGTCAGAGAGCGTTAAAACCTGGCACCCGATGTTTCTTAACCAAATGTTTCCCGGAGTCTCCTTCCCTTCAATTGTAGGCGATTATATGGCTTCTATGATGAACCCGACACTGGCTACCTGGGAAATTGCGCCTGTTGCTTCAATTATTGAAAGAAATGTTGTTAAATGGATGGCAGAAATTATAGGAATGCCCGAAGGCAGTTCAGGTGTTATGGTTCCGGGCGGTTCACTTGCCAATCTTATGGCTTTAACAATTGCCAGAAACAAAATTTCTCCTGAAATTGCCAAAACAGGAATTACCCCAAACAATGTGATAATTTGCTCCGAAACTGCCCATTATTCTGTAAAAAATGCAGCAAATTTGCTTGGTATCGGTATTAATAATCTGGTTACAGTAAAGACAAACGAAAGAAACGAAATTGATTCTGAAGACTTCAAATTAAAGCTAAAGTATTGCGAAGAAAACAACTTAAATCCATTTGCAACCGTGCTTATTATTGGTAATACCGTCACAGGCGGAACCGATAAACTGCGTGAAATTGCCGAACTTTGTAAAGAACGAAAGATACATATTCATGTTGATGCAGCATTTGGGGGCGGGTTATCACTTACTTCCGATTCAAAAGACATTTTTGACGGAATTGAACTTGCCGACAGTATCTGCTGGGACACCCATAAATGGTTCCATACATCTTTAACCAGCACAGCACTTCTTGTACCGGATGCTACTGTGCTTAAAGATACATTTAACACAAATGCCGATTATCTTTTTCACCCTGATAATGACGGAATTGAAGAAGCAGAAGATCTGGGTAAATACACCCTTCTCTGCGGAAAAAGATTTGATTCACTAAAGACCTGGATCTTATGGAAAACACTTGGAACCGAAGGATTAAGAGAGATAGCTGATTCAAGAATTAAGCTTGTAAACGATTTTTACAACACTTTGGATCAAGATCCTGACTTCACGCCTTCGTACAGACCCAAAACTCCTATTCAGTGTTTCAGATTTACTTCTCAGAAACTTGAAAACGCTTCAACAGAGTATTTGGATAGGATGCACAGATGGATAAGAGAACAATTTAAAGTTGATCAGAAAGCTTTCTTTAATGTGGCGAACTTAAACGGTAAAATTCATTTTAGAGCAATTCTGGTTAATCCGTTAACAACAATTGAACATCTGAATTTTATAATGAAAGAAATTAAAGTTTATGCGGAAAAATTTATAGAAGAGAATCCTGTTTAAAAATAGAAGAATTAAAAACTCACGATTAACCAAGTTATTTAAAAATAAAAAAGCGCTTCGAAAAGCGCTTTTTTTTATTCAAATTTTAATTATTGTCTTACTGCAATTTGAAAATTACAGGAACAACAACCTGAACCTTAACAGGTTTCATTCTTTGTTTTCCAGGTTTGAATTGTGTTGCTTTTACAGCTTTTAAAGCTTCTTCATCACAACCTGCACCAATACCTTTTACGAGTTCTACTTTAGTTACATTTCCTCTTTCGTCAACGTAAGCTTTAATAAATACTCTACCTTGAACACCTGCTCTTTTTGCGAGTTCAGGATATACGATTTTTTTCTGAATAGCACCGATACCGCCAATTGGCTCAGGCATTTGTTCTACCGCAGCAAAGAAAACAGCTTCTTCTTCCTCTTCTTCTTCTTCTTCAACTGGTGGTGGTGGAGCTTCCACTACTTCATCAATATCCATTTCCATATCTTCAATTTCGATATCATCTAATACATCATCAGACGGAGCTTCGATTGGAACGGGTGGTTTAGGTGGTGGTGGTGGTTTATTTTCCTGTTTAGTGTTTTGAATTTCTTCAACATTAACTTCTTCTTCGAATACCACTTGTTCGACTTTTTCTTCTTCGAATCTAGGGAAGTATTTGAAAGCAATGATCAACACAGCAAGTGCCACGATCAAGCTGATCTCAAATATTCTTCTCCATTTCAACTTTAAGTCGAATTTTGGATTTTTGGTTAAAGCCACTATTACCTCCTAAAGTAACAAAATATATGTTTTAGCTAAATTAACAAAACTAGTCTGATTTGTCAAATGATATTTATCTTAATTAACAATAATAACTGTTTCAGGCGTTAATTACTTTTTTTGCAAACCAGAATTTTGCGATAACAAGTCCAAAAAATATGCCGGCCAAATCTGCAAGCCAGTCAACAACGTCACAAGAGCGACCAGGAATCAAAAGTTGATGTAATTCATCCAATATTCCGTAGCCACCAGTTAAGATGATTATGAACCTGATTTGTTTCCCGGTTAAATCATTTTTTTTATTTTTTATCAGATAAAACCAATAGAGCAAAATTGTTAAAATTAAATAAGCCGCAAAATGTTTTAATTTATCTGAATATTGAGGAATATATTTTAAAGATTTACCTGGCAGACTAGTACCAATAAATATTATTCCCCAATAGACCGAAAGAATTAAAAGCAGACTTTTCCTTTTTACAGATTTAATAAGTTCTTTCAATAGTATTTCTCAAAAAATTGATAGTGTATGGTAAATTTTCCATCAAATCTTTGGCATTAAACCCAAATTCTGTTTTATCTTTTAACAAAAGATCCGCTGATAAACTGTGAATATAAACACCGGTTACAATTGCTGATTCGATATCATCAGACTGGGCAATTAATCCGGCTATTATACCTGTAAGAACATCTCCGGTTCCAAATTTTGCCATTCCCGGATTTCCTGCTGAGTTTATCAAAGCTTCCCCTTCCGGGTTAAATACTATTGTAGGAGCTCCTTTTAATACCAGATAGCATTTATTTTCTGTTACAAATTCTTTACCATATTTCAGTAAATTCGCCTGAAGTTTAGGTAAATCAACACCAATAAGTTCTGAAAATTCTTTGTGATGTGGTGTAAATACTTTGTTTTTAAGATTTATATTTTTGTATTGTCCGCCACGTAAAGCAAATATTGCATCAGCGTCAATAACACATTTTTTTGTTCCGGCATTTAATAAAATTTCATAAACTGCTTCGCAAGTTTCAATGTCTCTTCCCAAACCTGGTCCGAGCGCCAAAACATCTGCCCATTTTATTTTGTCTATAAATTCTTCAACGTTATCGTAAGTCAGAATTTCTCTTCTTTCATCGTTATATGCATATAAAATTGCTGTATCAAGATTATTTTGTGCAACTTCTTTTATTGATCTCGGAAATGCAAGATAAGCTGCACCCGCGCCTATTTTCTGACAGGAATTTGTTGCAAATATAGCTGCGCCGGGCATTAATCCGGAACCTGCAACTACCAGTACTTTTCCGGCAGAATATTTATATTGATCAACATTTTTTACAGGAATTCCTTCAATTGCATCTTCAGGTTCAATTAAATAATCTTCAAGTTCCTGAAAACCAAAATACTCGGAACCAATTCCTATATAGCCTTTTTTTACTTCTCCGCAGTTTGCATAACCTTTACCGATGAAAAGTCCGCGCTTCAATTCAGCAAGTGAAATTGTAAGATCGGCTTTAAAAATAAGACTACCGCTTCCGTCATCTGCATTTAATCCGGAAGGGATATCAATTGCAACCTTAACCGAGTTGATTTGATTTATTTTTTCAATAATTATGTTGTAAGGAGATTTAAGCTCTCCCTTTGCTCCGGTTCCAAGTAAAGCATCAATAATAAGTGCGCAATCGGAAAGTTTGGAAACATCACGAGGTTTTTCAAATTCTATAATTTCACTTTCAGTATAAATTTCCAGCAGTTTCAGTAAAATTTTATAATTCTTTAATGCATCTCCTTTTAATTCTTTTTCTTCTGCAACAGTCATTATCTTTACAGTATAACCATTATTTATAAAATGGCGGGCAACTGCAAATCCGTCACCGGCATTGTTCCCTTTTCCGCAGATAATTCCAACCGGCTGATAATCTATAAAATCACCAAATGTATCTATTATTTCATTATATATGGATAAAGCTGCATTTTCCATAAGTACCATACCCGGAATTTGCAATTTTTCTATAGCATATTTATCAGCTTCTCTTACCTGCTGTGTTGTAAATAAAGGTATCATAAAATTCTCTTACTTGTTGTTAAAATAAAAAGGCTGACGATTTGTCAGCCTTCTATAAAATCTATTAAAAATTTATATTAAAAAAACCAAAAACACAACATTACAATTATAGTTGGAAACAGAGCTCCCAAAAATAATTTTCCGGGATTTATTCCATCTTTTCCAAAACAAGATTTTAATAAAGCAAATCCGGCAGGGTTTGGAGCGTTTGCAATAACAGTAAGTCCGCCACCTGCTACGGCACCAGCAACAAGTGCATATTTTGCTGATTCAGATAATCCTTCAACCAGACTTCCAAGATAAGTTAAAGCAGCATTGTCAAAAATGGCTGTCAATCCGGTACTTCCCAAGAATAATGAAAGATCAGGCATACCATCTAAAACCGGCTGTAGCCACCATTTCTGCATTCCGCCAATGGTTACTAATCCAGCTAAAAACATTCCAACCATCATACTTTCTTTTAGTTTTAATTCGCTTTGGTATTCTTTTGTAATGTATGTTACACCTAAAAACAGAAGTAACAAAGCCACAAATTGAGGAATATGATGTGAGAAGAATACAACTCCTGCTATCATTAAAAGATGCAATATTATTAACCATACAGGAGGCGCTGCCTGAGTGTCTTTATTTTCTGAACTTGAATTATCTATTTCATTTACTTTAGCCCAGGCATATTTGGCAAGAACCATAGTATTTACAGTAACTGCAATAACAGCTTTCCACCCAAAGTGCTGAATCATAAAGGAAGTGTCCCAGCCCCAGGTTTTTGCTACCATAAGAACCGGAGGTGCTGCATAATGAGTAAGAACTCCGCCAATACTGATATTAACGAACAAAGTTCCTAAAATCCAATATTTTAAAGATTGCGGAAGATCATGATCCATATACTTTTCTTTTAAGATCAGAGCGCACACTGTCATTGCTGCGGGTTCAGTAATAAAAGATCCCATCAATGGGCCCAAAATCATAACGGTAATAAAGAATGTTCCGTTTTTAGGACCAGGAATAGCATTTGATATTAATTCCATAACCTTTGTAACAAAAACTAAAACAGGTCTGGTTGCAGCCATAGCCATTATGACAAAGACAAACATTGGCTCGGTATAATCAAGGCCGTCAACATATTCAATTGCCTGGTGTAAACTCCCGCCTATACTCATAACAATAAACAACATAAAAGCCCAAACGTAAAATACTACTTCTACATCTCCAATGAGATGATAGAAACTATTGGCCATACTGCCTTCCGGGTAATGATGTCCTTTTTTCGCAAAATATCCTGCAGAGAATGTATGTAGTACAGCAAGTGCGAAAATCACAACACCTGCTATTTCTAGTGCGTGGCTCACAAGAACCTCCTATATTTTTTCAAAACAAATACAAATTAAAATATTTTTAACTCTTTAGATCGCTTGAAAAAGTGTTTTTAATTCAAGTTAATAAAAGGCTGTTGATGCAGCCTTAAATTTATGGGGTATTTCTGTAAATCATTCTTGGAAATGGAATAGTTTCTCTGATATGCTCAATACCGCAGATCCAGGCAACTGTTCTTTCAATACCCAAACCAAATCCGGCATGAGGAACTGAACCATATCTTCTCAAATCAAGATACCAGTCAAAAGCTTCTTTTGGAAGATCGTGTTCTTCAATTCTTTCAAGTAAGAAATCGATATTGTCTTCTCTTTCAGAACCACCGATAATTTCACCATAGCCTTCAGGAGCAAGAACGTCAACAGCTAAAGCATATTTCTCATCCTGCGGATCACGTTTCATATAAAATGCTTTAATTTCTGAAGGATAATGATGAACCATAACCGGCTGATCATATTTGCTGCCGATAATTGTTTCATCTGTTGCACCAAAATCATCACCCCATTTGAAATCTACACCATTTTCCTGTAAATATTTTACAGCATCATCATAATGGATGCGCGGGAAAGGCTGAAGAACTTTTTCAAGTTTTTCAATATCTCTTTCTAAAATTTCAAGTTCGGCCTTTCTGTCTTTTAAAACTGAACTTACAATATATTTTATGAAATCTTCTGCAAGATCCATATTATCTTCAAGTGTGTTAAATGCTACTTCCGGTTCAACCATCCAGAATTCAGTTAAGTGTCTTCTTGTTTTAGATTTTTCAGCTCTGAATGTTGGTCCGAATGTATAAGTTTTTCCGTAAGCCATTGCACCAGCTTCTGCGTAAAGCTGTCCGGACTGTGTTAAATATGCTTTTCCAAGATCAAAGTATGGAGTTTCAAACAAAGTTGAAGTTCCTTCACACGCGTTTGGAGTCATAATCGGAGCATCCATCAATGTGAATTCTCTATCGTCAAAAAAGTCACGAATTGCTTTTACAATTCTGTGTCTGATTCTTATAATAGCCCACTGTCTTCTGGATCTTAACCATAAATGTCTTTTATCTATTAAGAATTCAATACCATGCTCTTTTGGAGTAATAGGATATTCTTCAGCTTCGGAGATAATTTTCAAATCAGTTCCATCAAGTTCAAATCCGCCAACTGCTCTTGGCTCATCCTTTACAACACCAGTAACTTCGATAGATGATTCCTGAGGAATTCTACTGGCAAGGTCAAATATTTCTTCAGACAAATTACCTTTGAAATATACACACTGTAGCAATCCTGAACCATCTCTCAGCATCACAAATTTGACTTTTCCGCTCTTTCTTTTGTTATAGAGCCAACCTTTCAATGTAACCGTTTCACCAACGTGTTTTCCTAGTTCTGAAATCAATACTCTTTTCACGTTACTTTCCATAATTATTTTTCGAAATTTAGACCGAAAAATACGTCAAATTATTGTCAAAAACAAAGGGAATAGAAATCCCTTCATCAGCTTCTGATATATATTTTCCGATTAAATACTTCTTCAAACAATTGTTTTCTGCGCTCAAAACTCCATATCTCAATTTCAGGTACTCCCTGCTCACCACAAAGCTCAAGTTCTATTCTTTGAGTGTCAATAACCACATCAATCATTTTCACCAGCTTTTTGTGTGTTCTGTCCAGCGAATCACCTATTCTGAGCAGTGCTGAAAGTTTTTTTACAATTGTTTTGTTCTCTTCGCTGAGGGTGTTAAAATCTTTATGTTTTTCTTTGGGATGACTTTTTCTGTGGTACCGGGCCACATTGGAAATAATTAAGATTTCTCTTTCATTAAAGCCAAGCAGTTCGGCATTTTTGATAATATATTGTGTATGTCGGTGATGCTGATTGTGAGCAATATGATAACCAATATCGTGCAAAAGCGATGCTGCTTCTAAAAACTCACGAGCTCTGAAGTTTAATTTGTGAATGCCTTTCAACTGATCAAAAAGCTGCAGCGAAAGGTTTGTTACGTGCTGGCAGTGACGTTTATCATAATTACATGAATCCATTAGCTGCTTTACACTTTCCAGTCTGATTTCGTGTAAATTTGGCTTGTCTTCGTCAGTGCCTTTATATTCATTCAGCGTATCAATTACAATTCCTTCACGCAAAGCATAACCGGAAATTGTAACATCTTTGCTGTTGCAGTATTCTACTATTTTTGATAAAATAATTATCCCTGCTGGAATTATATCTGCTCTGTTCGGGTCGAGACCAGCAATTTTTAGTCTGTCGTCAATTGTTTCTCCGGCCAATACTTTCTCTTTTACCTGATTTAATTCCTCAGCCGTAAATTTGTAATTGTTCAGAACCGGAGTTTTTGGCTTCTTCTGTCCCCTGCCTGCAAGTGTCATAAATCCGGCTGACATAATTGTACCGGATGAACCGATCAGTTCATCAAATCTGAGAGCATCAATTTTACGAAAAGCAGAGTAAAGCATTCCTTCCACCCATTTTTCGGTTTCTTTTACTCTTTGCGGAGTTACAATAAAATCTGGAAAAAACTTCTGTGTTAATCTTACGGCTCCGAGTTTCAGACTCACAGAATGAATAATCTTCCCTTCTTCACCAACTGTAAACTCTGTGCTTCCGCCACCAATATCGATGCAGAGCGCTCTTTTTTCAAAAACCGGGACTGCTTTTAAAATTCCCAGATAAATCAATCTTGCTTCTTCAACTCCGCTTATAACTTCAATGTCGATACCTGTTTTTTCAAGAATGATCTGCTGAAATTCTCTTTTGTTAAGTGATTCACGAACCGCGCTTGTTGCAACTGCTCTCAGCCTGGCATTGTGAGAATCGGCAATTCCCTTGAAGCGTTTCAGACAGGCAATTGCTCTGATTATTGATTCAGGACGAATATGTTTGATATCGCTTGAACTTCCTTCGCCCAGACGAATAACTTCTTTTTCCGTATCTATAATTTCAAAATGACCGTTGTTTTTTAATCTCACAACAATTAAGTGAAATGAGTTTGTTCCTATATCAACAGCGGCAAAAGTCTCAAAATTTTTCTGCATATCAGTCTTGTTTTAAAATTATTTTAATCAGGTCAATTACATCTTCGGGTTTTATATCACTTATTAAATCTGATTTTTTCAGAAAATATTTTTCCTTTCCCAAAGGCGCCCAGTTAAAAGGGTTTGTCTGGCCAAATATCGAAATCTGTTTAACTCTTGTTGCTCCTGCAACGTGCATAACTCCGGTATCGTTTGTTACAAAAAGATCACACCTAGAAATAAGAGCCGTAAGTTCGGGAATAAGTTTATCTTTAAAAACAGGAAGATCAAAATCACATTTTTCTTTAACATAATTTATCTCTGTTTCATCAGCTTTACTTCCGGTTAAAAATAGTTTGCAGTTGTAATTTTTGTTAATCCACTCTATCACTTCCAGATAATTATCCAAGCACCATCTGTTTTTAGGTTTTCCGGCGCCAACGTGAAGGCCGATAAGCAATTCCTTTCCGTTTTTCCCGATTGATGAAAGAAATTCTTTTGCTGTGGATATATCTTTTTTGTCGTAATCAATACGGGAAGTAAAATCTTTTGTGTAAATTCCGAAAGGACGAACAATATCCAAACCAAAATCGGAAACGTGAGCATCAGGATTTTTTCTCCAGTCGAGCTTAATTCTTCTGTCGAAAAAGAAACTTGCTTTATTTTCTTTTCCGTTAAGTGAACCGGGACCAATCCTGGTTTTCGCGTTTGCGAGTCTGGCAATAAAATTACTTGTAAAGGAAAGTGAAACTGTTGACGGAACTATTGCAAGATCGTACTCCTTTTTGATAATTTGTTTCAGTTTTTTTCTGTATGCGGAACTAACCAGCTTCTTTTTATCAAAAACAAATGATTCATCTATAAATTTATTTTTGGTTACAGCATAGTAGTTTACCGGACTAACGATTAATGTAATTTTACAATCGCTGTATTTTTCTTTCAAAGCTCTGAAAAGGGAAACGCTTGCAAGCATATCGCCAAACTGGTTGTGCTGACGAACAATCAGGATTTCTTTTACATCCTCTAATTCCCTGCTTTGATTTTCTTTTACGTTATAAAAAAGTTTAAACGCGCTATTTACTATCTTCTTTATCATCAGTAATTAATTCTTGTCCTTCTCTTCGGTTTTTATTTCTTCAAAAGAAGCTTCAATTATATCTTCCTGACGAATAGTCTCCTGCTTTTCTTTTGTTTTACGAACTTTTGGTTCGGATTGGGCTTTGGTAGTTTTGGGAGTGAAAAATCGTTTTACCAGTTTAAAAAAGAAATAAAAAATTACTAAAAAAAATAAAAATTTAAGCATTATTTTCCTCTGGATTCGGGATTAAAGTACTCAAGAGGTGCTCTGTCGGTTCTGAAAATCTGTGAACAAAGCTCGTCAAAATCCCGTTTATTATTTACAAAATCTATCTCGGTTGTGTTTACAATTAAAAGTGGCGTATCATTATACTTAAAGAAGAAATTGTTGTAAGCTTCACTCAGCTCTTTCAGATAACTTCTGGAAAGGTTTCTCTCAATCTTTCTGCCTCTCTTTTTGATGTTATACATCAGCCTGTCGGCACTTGACTGAAGAAAAACAGCAAGATCTGGTTTGCGTAAATCTCTGTTAAGTAACGGAAATATACTTTCGTATAGTTTTAGTTCGTCCTGACTCAAATTCAGGTACGCAAAGATTTTGTCTTTCTCAAATATATAATCGGAAACTATAAATTTCGAAAAAAGATTTTCCTGATTTAATGATTGCTGCTGCTTAAATCTGTTTATCAGAAAAAACATTTGAGTCTGAAAAGCATAACTTTGTCTGTCATCATAAAACTTTCCCAAAAACGGGTTTGATTCAAATTCTTCCAAAATAAGATTTGCATCAATTTTTTCTGCAAGTTTTTTTGCAAGCGCGGTTTTACCTGCGCCAATTACACCTTCTATGGCGATGTATTTTATTTCAGACAAAATACCTCCGGGTTCAGTAGGTAATTTTATGAGATAATTTATTTATGATATTCTTTTCAATTTCCGATAAATCAAGTTTTTTCAGTTTACTCTCAAATCCCGGAAGAACAATTTCTTCATCAAGTTCAAGAAGCGGCTGAATAACAAAATCTCTTTTTGTAATTCCGATGTGCGGAACTATTACTTCTCCTTCAGATTGAACAACGTTACCAAAAGTCAAAATGTCAAGATCAATTTCTCTCGGCCCCCATCTTTCAGAAGGGGTTCTGCCAACTTTTTTTTCTACTGACTTCAAAAATACAAACAATTCGTTTAAATTATAATCAGTTGTTAATAATAAAACGCCATTAAGGAAATTATCTTGCGGAACATCTCCGTACGGAAGTGTTTCATACAGCGATGAAATTTGCTTAACCTCTGTTTTTTCATTTTCAGAAATCAGCTCAATCGCTTTACTGATATGTGATATTTTATCTCCTTTGTTGGAACCGAAAGCAATATAAGATTTAGTCATCCTGCTCCTTAATCACTTCCACTTCGGTATGATCTATAACTCCCCCAATTGGAACGCAGTTTTTTCTGACGCGCACTGCAATTTTTTCTATGTTTGGATGCTGATCCAGCAAAGAATCTGCAATTCTGGTTGCAATGGTTTCGATAAGGGAAAATTTACTTCCGCTTATAATATTTTTTACTTCCTGATAAACCTGTTGATAATTTACTGTTTTCTTTAAATCATCATTTACAGCTGCAGGTGCAAAATCTGTGTACATATCAACATCAACGTCGAACTTTCCGCCAATGTTCTGCTCCTCTTTCATTGCACCGTGGTATGCAAAAAAAGTGGCATTTTTAATTCTAATTATGTTTGTAGTTTTCATTTATCTTCTTTTAATATATATTTTTTTAATCCTTTAAAATTCGATATCAATATTCCGGACAGAACTAATCCTCCTCCAAGCAATGCCTGAGCACTTAGTCTTTCATTTAGAATAAGAAAGCCGAGAATAACCGAAACAATCGGGGTTATAAATGTTGAAAGTGAAAGAAGAACAACATCTATCTGTTTCATAAGCCAGTAGTAGATTGAAAAAGTAAATACGGTTCCAAAAATGGCAAGATAAACAATTGCCGAAGCTGACGAAACTGAAAAAGATACTTTTGACATATCTTCAAAAAGTACCCCGTACGCTGTCATCAAAACACCGGCTATTAAAAGCGGAACAAGATTAAGAGAAACCGGATTCAGATGTCCGCCCTCTTTTTTCATTGTAACAGCTATCCATCCCTGCATAATTGCGCTTATTACTACTGCTGCAGATCCCATAAGATCGTTGGAAAAATCGAATGAAAGGTTTTCTGAAAAAATGAGAAAAACTCCGGCAAAACCAACTATAACGGCAACAGCTTTGTACGGACCAATTTTATAATCCTTGAGCATAAATCTGGAAAACAAAATTGTTGAAAAAGGAAAAATTCCGAAAATAAGTGATGCAAGCGCAGATTCTATAAATTGTTCGGCCCAGTATACGAGTCCGAACGGAATTACAAATGAGAATAACCCTAAAATTATATAAAGTTTTATTGCCACAGGATCTGTCTGAATTTTTAACCCTCTGGCTTTTATCAATCCGTAAAACAATCCGGATGCTATTAAAAATCTTATTCCCGCAGAAAGCAGCGGCGTAACTGTGTCAAGCCCTATTCTTATGGCTATCCACGTAGAACCCCAGAGTATACAAATTGTAATATACCCGAGGATAATTTTTAAATTATGTGACAATCTTTTCTCCCCTGATGCAAATTACTCCAACAGCCCTTCCGGAAATTTTCCCTTCGCGGCGGTATGAATGTAATAAATTGGTTTCTTCAAATGAACACAGATCGGAAACTTCGATATTTTTACTTGGAATTCCGGCAGAAATCAGCATATCGTAGTTGACTGATTTTAGATCCAGCAATAATTTATTTTCTGACTCCCGAATATATTTTGAATCAAACTGATTTGCAACTTCCTCTCCAATCTCATAATTTTCTCCACTTATACAAGGGCCAATATATGAAATCAGATTTCGACTGTTAACTCCTTCTGCTTCCAGTTTGTTAATTGTTTTTTCCAAAATTTTCTGTTCTGTTCCCCGCCATCCGGAGTGAACTCCAGCAACAATTTTTGTTACCGGGTCATACAGAAACACAGGAACGCAATCTGCGGAAGAAATAACAAGAGTAGTATTTTTCTCTGAAGTGTAAAGTGCATCGCTTTCTATCATTTCATAATTGCTGTCAACTTTAGTAACTATTGAGCTGTGAATTTGTTTCTGAAAACAGATTTTTGTATCTGCAAGTCCAAGCTCGGCAAAAAAAGCGGTTCTGTTCTCGACAACTGATTTTTCATCATCTGTAACAGATTTTGACATATTAAAATGAAACGGCGCTTTTTTGTTAAGTCCGACCTTTGTACTAAACCCAAAAACAATTTCGGGAAAGCGACTCAAAATTTTGCTTTTAATAATTTTCATAAGGTATTATCTGCAAATAATTTTGGAATTTAACAGGTTAAAATTAGAATTTAGAAGCAATTATAAAAGAAGAGAATTTACTTTTTAGGTTTATTATTCTCTTTTTCAAGATGTTTCTGCAGTTTGTCAGGCAAAAAATAGATTCTTCCTTTTAATCCATCCTTAAAAAAATCTTTTACTTTACTGTTTTCCGGTAATTTATAGAATTTCTCAAAGTCAATATCCATCATTGGAAAGAAAGTAAAACCGGAAGAATTGCTGTTAATTATTGTGTTTGGATTAACGATGGTAGAATCTTTATAAATAATTCTGTAGTAATCCTGCCAGGGATCTTCAGAATCAAGCGGAATTATTCCCTTTTCGGTGATGAGCAGTTTTATTCCTTCCTGAACAACAAATCCGGTTGCGGAAATATTCCCGTCTTTTTTCAGATCAAGAGTTTTAGTCTGAGCCAGACCAGGAATAACAAAAATCAGAACCGTAAGTAATATTTTCACTTTTTGAATCATACGGAAATATAATATTTTAAAATAAAAAAGCCACCCAAAGGTGGCTGTACACAACTAAAAATAAAGGAATAATTATCTAACAAGTCTAAAAATTTTTTCATACAAAGCTAAAATTTTACCAAAACCTTTGGTAAGTGATCTTACTGAATATGTTGCTCCGGATATTGCCTGAATATCTGAACCGACTCTCATTTTGGAACCGAAGTTTTTACCAATAAACTGATCTAACCAGTTTCTGTTTTGAACCGCGCCTCCTTTATGACTCCTGTATTTTATAACAGAGTTATAAATCATCTCCCCTTTCTGATCAATAACAGCCAAAAAAGTTATCGGCTGTGTTCGTCCCAGTACATTATCAAGAAAAGCGTGAGCTATAACAGAATCGCCATAAAAAATTTCCCAGTGGTAAACTTCATTTCTAAAAAATTTTTGATTGTATTCACTGGTTATTTCCTTTTTTACAGAATCGGGAATTACAAATTTTTCAAACGACAGAGTAACATATTCATTAAACTGTTCAACAATTTCAACTTCTGCTTTGTTTTTAAGACTCTGCCCTGTTACAGGCAGAGTACACAAAGTATAGAGCGTTATAATAAGAAACGGATATTTCATTATCATAAAATTTATTAAAACATGTATCCAACACCGATGTTAAACAATTTTGTATCAACATCGTTTTTTTCAACAGTATTTACTGCATAGTCAAGTTTAAAAACTACCTGATCAACAGGTTTTACAGATAAGCCGCACATAATTTTTGTTTTATGGTAAGCTTCTTCACTATCTCCACCGGTAATAGTTGCAGCAGCAGTGTTAAAATCTGAATATCTTACGAACGGAATTACATCCCAGTCAACTTTCATAATATCCGCAACATTATATCCAAGATCGAAATAGAAACCTCTTGAAGTTTCAACATCACCTTTATCATAAGAGATATTGCCAAATTCACCAACTAAAATCAGGTTATGTGCTTCATATTTAGCATGAACTTCAAACATATTAATTGCGTTTGTCATATCTGTTCCTGTAGCATCATTATAGATATAAGAGCAACCGACTTTAAGACCCTGAATTCCTGTATAATCCACACGAAGATTATACAACAGGTTTTCAGCATTTGCTTTATAACCTTTTAATCTACCACTTCTGATACCACTTTTAGCAGAAAATTTGTCGGCGTTTAATCCTTCCATTACACCAAACAGGTAATCAAAACCTTTATAAGAACCGTAAAACTGAGCACCATTACCAAACCAGGTAGTTGGAATTATATATTTGTTGTAATCTGGTCTTTCAACACCTAAAAATGTTGGCGGCTCGTGATATTCGTTAATTAATCCGGCTGAAACAAGGACAACACCAGCTCTGAAACCAATAGCATTTGAATAGTGGTAATCTACAAAAGCCTGTTCAAGTTCAAGCTCACCCTTATCTTCTCCCTGAACAAAATTGTGCTCAAGTTCAAGTTCAGCTTTAAATGACCATTTTTCGCTCCACGCGTGAGAGAAAAACATCACAAATCTGTGAAAATCCAATGTCTTTTTAGCATCTTCCCCGTCAACTTTTGAGTAGTTATAGTGTAATTCACCATAACCGCCAATACTCGATCCGGGAGTAAAAAACTCGTCACTCTGAGCAAAAAGATTTGCTGAGATTAATAAAATTGAGAAAAAAAGTAACTTAATTTTTCGCATTTTTGTTCCTTCTGTTGTTAATCGTTATTAAGACTCGATCCAAACATAAATACTATTTCGATTAAATCCAAATATACTTTAAACTAAAAGTGATTTTTTTATCGATTAAACTACTGGGAGAGGTTTCACTTCTTTGAAAACAGGATATTTCCCAAATATTGGATAATTAATCGTTTACAAAAGGTTAATCAGATTTTAAATTCTGGTTATTAGCCAAAAAAGGCGATAAATCATTATCACCTTTTTATTCAAACGTAAGTAAATTTTATTTGTGGAAAGAATATCCTCTTAGAAATGCATCAGCGTCCATTCTTTTTCGTCCTTCCGGCTGAATTTCGAGAAGCTGGAGATTTTTATCTGTCGTGCCTACAAAAACATCTTTTTTGGTTTCCTTTATTTCTCCCGGTTTTAATTCAGGAAATTCTTCGGAAACAACTGATTTGTAAACTTTGTAAGTCTTTTCATTGTGTATAAAGTATGCTCCGGGTACCGGCGATAAACCTCTTACAAGATTATTAATTTCTTCAGCAGGTTTGTTCCAGTCAATTAAGCAGGTCTCCTTGGTAATTTTAGGAGCCGGAGTTGCCAAAGATTCGTCCTGAACTTTTGTTTCAACACTTCCCTCTTCAATTGAGTTTACTGTCTTCAACACAAGTTCCGCTCCAATATCGCATAATAAGTAATAAATGGAACCTAAGTTATCTTCCGGTTTAATTTGCAATTTTTCAATTGTAATTATATTTCCTGTATCAACTTTATCTTGTAAAAAGAATGTTGTAACACCGGTTTCTTTATCGCCATTTATAATTGACCACTGAATTGGCGCAGCACCGCGATATTTTGGTAAAATTGAACCGTGCAGATTAAACGATCCAAATTGCGGCATTTTATAGACTTCCGGTGGTAAAATACGAAAAGCAACAATTACAAAAAGATCAGCGCCAGTTTTCTGAAGAGCAGCAATAAACTCTGGATCTTTCATTTTTTCTGGCTGAAGCACAGGCAAGTTGTTTTCAACAGCAAATTCTTTAACAGCTGTGTATGAGACTTTCCTTCCTCTGCCTCTCTGTTTATCAGGGGCTGTAACAACTGCTGCAACTTCGTGATTACTTTTATGCAAAATCTCCAGAGAAGGGACAGCAAAATCAGGGGTTCCGAAAAAAACTATCTTCATACTATTTCTTCTCGGCTATTGGGTATGTTGGTTCAAAATCGCGCTTTACTATTCTTAACAAATCTTTCTGCACTTTTTTCTTTTGTCCGGGCATAAGTTTATCAGCAAAAACAACTCCCATTAAATGATCATATTCGTGCTGAATAACTCTTGCAAGATATCCTTCTGCTTCGAGAACAAGTCTGTTTTCATCCGGATCAGTAAATTCAATTTTTATTCTTTCCGGACGCTCAACTTCTCCGTGTAAACCGGGCAGACTCAAACATCCTTCTTCCATAATAAGTGTTTCTTCACTCGATTCAACAATTTCAGGGTTTATAAAAACCATTGGTTTGAGATCTTTGAACTCTTCTATTACGCTGACATCAATCACAAAAATTGCTTTGTCCAAACCAACCTGATTTGCCGCCAAGCCGATACCATCTGCATTTCTCATTGTTTCAAACATATCGGAAATAATTCCAACCAGTTCCATATCAAAATTTTCAACCGGTTTTGCTTTTTCTCTTAAAATCTGATCACCATATACATTAACTGGTAAAAGAGACATCATATTCTCCTTCCTCTTCACATTATTCAATTATCAATAATGTAAAAATAATCCAATTTTTACTTATCACAAAATGCTTAATAAAATAATCGTCAACCGGTTCGACTATTTACAAACGTATTTGATGATTTTAATAAATAACGAACCGGAACATTTTATTGTGATAAAAAGAATATTATTACCGCTGGACACTTCCCCCTATACAGATTCTGCAATGAAGTTTGCAGCAAAAATTGCAAAACATCACAATGCCGAGATTACAGGATTGGTAATTCTGGACATTCCCGGAATTGAAAAATCTGTCAGCCCTGTTCCTCTTGGAGCAATTTATTATACAGAACAACCTGATCAGGAAAAGAAAAAAGAAGCAGAATTACATATTAAACAGTTGCTGGATAAGTTCAAAAAATTCTGCTCGGAAAAAGGAATAAGACACAAAGAAGCTCAGCTTCAGGGGAGTCCGAGCGACAGAATTCTTGCTGAATCAATTTACTACGATGCTGTTGTTATGGGGCTAAGAACATTTTTCCATTTTGAGACTTCTGATAAACCGGGAGATTCACTTATAAAACTTCTAGATAATTCAGTTACACCAATTTACGCAGTTCCGCAAATTTATGATATGCCTTCTCCTGATGAAAAAAAGTTGAAAATTCTTCTTACCATTTCAGATTTTCTTCCTTCTGCAAGGGCAATTCAGCGCTTTGTGCAAGTTGCTA
Organism: Rhodothermaceae bacterium; assembly: GCA_041725875.1. Classification (GTDB taxonomy): domain Bacteria; phylum Bacteroidota; class Ignavibacteria; order Ignavibacteriales; family Melioribacteraceae; genus JBGRQB01. Next base: position 39,224 of record JBGRQB010000009.1, on the reverse strand, counting down.
CTCCCGACACAGTTGAAGTTTGTCTGATTGCAGAAGTAAAAGATGAAAATAGTGCTGAGTTTAATCTTAATCAGGCAGAGCTTTATTTGCAATCGCACGGATTTGAAGTATTAAAAAAAGAATGGACAGACAGAAAACTCTCAGATCACATTGACGAGTTTTACATTGGGAAAGTTGATATTTTAGTAATCGGCAACGATGTTAAGAAAGGATTATTTTCAGTCTCGGTAAATGAAGTTATAAAAAATATGATAAAACTTAACCGTGTTCCGTTGTTGATTGGTTAACTACATTTCTTAAACTAAATCACATTCTAAACTTTTTATCTGGAAAACATCTCTGCAAGAGTATCAATAATTTTCTCTTGATGTCTCTTAGAAATTTTATCTAGCTTTTTGTATAATCGCACTTTATCCACTGTTCTAATCTGATCCAATACTATTTGCCCTTTTTTTCCGTCAACTGTACAATTAATTCTTGTAGGATAACTTCTTATTTTTGATGTTAAAGGAGCAACAATAACCGTTGAAATATAATCATTCATTTCATTTGGTGAGATAATTACACAAGGTCTTGTTTTTTTTATTTCGCTCCCAATTGTTGGATCTAAATTTACCAAATAAACTTCAAATCGCCCGTATTGCATTTACCATTCCCATTCTTCTTCGTCGAAATTAGTTTGTGTTTGTATTGATGTTTCCTTATCGAGTAAAACATCGTCATTGTTATTTGCCATTTGAGAAAATAAAAATCTCCAGTTACTTCTGACTGTTTTTGATGGTTTGATAATTATTGCTCCGTCTTTTAGTTCAAGTTCCACTTCGCTTTGCAGCCCTGTTTGTTCTATAATTGACTTTGGTAATCTTATCCCTCTTGAATTACCAATTTTTACAATTTTTGTTTTCACAACAAAACATCCCTTCAAATTTTGTTACTACAATGTAATTACATAAAATATCTTTTACAAGGTTATTTTTAATTATTCTTCATTTTTATAATATGATGGAAAACTCCAGTTGTATTTCAATCCGAGTAATCTGAGTAAAATTGTGGAGACGGATATACCAACTACAATAACTTCTGCCGAACAACCGAAATAGTGTAAAGCAACACCTATTCCCCCGCCAATGAAACAGGGAGTTATGTAAAACTCTCCGGGTCTGAGTAAATATGGCATTCTGTTGCACAAAATATCTCTTGTTACACCTCCGCCGGTTCCTGTAACTGCGCCAAGTAAAATTGCAGATATCACAGGAAACTCGGTAAACTCAAAGCCGAGTAAAAATCCAGTTCCGTTAAAAACTCCCAGACCAATAGCATCGAACAATGCAAGTTTTTTATTGTGCTTTTCAATATGTTTCAGGAAAATCATTCCTACAAGTGCTGCAATAAATATTACAAGAAAATTATTCACGTCGCGAAACGACTCTGCGGGTCTGCCCAAAATAGCATCTCTGCAAATTCCGCCGCCAAGTGAAGTTACAAATGCAAGAATAAATCCGCCGATAAAATCGGGTCTTTTATCTTTGCTTGCCAGCACTCCCGAAATGGCAAAAGCAACAAGTCCAACCAGAGATAAAAAATAGATCATCTTTTACATATCCAGTACAATTTTGGCTTTTTTATACATTCTGAGCATAGATTCATCCTGAAGCATCATTGGAAGACTCGCCATTTCTATCCAGGCCAGATCGTTAGATTCGTCACTCACAACAAACTCTTCTTCTGAATCAGCTTCAAACAAAAATCTCACATCATAGTGATAATGCTCGGAAACTCCTTTATGTTCAGGTATTTTATGAACATCTACGTCAAAAACAGGACTTGCAATCGGACTAATATCACTCAATCCCGATTCCTCTTTTGCTTCTTTAAGAGCTACCTGCAAAATGTTTGTGTCTCCATCTGCATGTCCGCCAAGCTGAAGCCATCTGTTTAATTTTGCGTGATGCGTCAATAAAGTCTTCCCGTTTCTTATATCAACAATCCAGCTTGAGCCGGTGATGTGGCCTTTTAACAATTCCCGCTTAAAACAATCAGGATTTGTTTTAATAAACTCCACCATCCCGATCAGCATATCTTTTTCAGTTTCATCAATCGGCTGGTGCTTTGCCAGCAAATTTAATATATCGCCTCTGTGCATAAATTTCTCCGTTTTAAGTGCAATTATACTAAAATAAATAATCAACACACACTTTACTTTTGCCAAGTCTTAACTTAGTTTAGCATCTTTGAAATTAAACTTATTAAAAGATGGCAGCACAGGTAGATCCGGTTTTAATTACAGCAAAAGAATTATCTGTTCATTTTGGCGAACAGGTTATATTGGATGAAACGTCCCTAACTATTCACGATAACGATCGTATTGGTCTGGTTGGAAGAAACGGTGCAGGAAAGAGCACATTTCTGAAAATCGTCACAGGATTGTTTTCGCCTGATTCCGGAAATGTTGAGAAAAGGAAAAATCTTGAAATAGGATTTCTTTCTCAGGAATTTACTCTTGATGAAGCAAAAACCGTTTATGAAAATGTTTTTTCAGGAGCCGGAAAAATAGTTTCACTGCTGGATCAATATGAAAAACTTCCGTTTGAATCTGAAAAGAGGATGGAACTTGAAGAAGAGATTACAGCGTTAAACGGCTGGAACATTGATAACCTGATCTCTACACTCTTAAACTCACTTAACGCTCCTGAAAAAGATAAAACTGTTGCCCTGCTTTCCGGTGGAGAAAAGAGACGCGTTGCACTTTGTCGTGCTCTCATATCTCACCCCGATCTTCTTATTTTGGATGAGCCGACTAACCACCTTGATACAGATTCAATAGAATGGATCGAAAATTTCCTTTCCAATTATAAAGGTGCGTGTATTTTTGTTACGCACGACAGATACTTCCTTGACCGAATTGCAAACAGAATTGTAGAGCTTCACAACGGAAAATTCTATTCGCATCAGGGAAACTACACCGAGTTTTTACTTAACAAAGCCGAGCGCGAAGCAATTGCCGAAGCTGAGGAGAAAAAGCGACAAAACTTTTTGCGCAGAGAGTTGGAATGGGTTCGTCGCGGACCAAAAGCACGAACCTCAAAATCGAAAAGCAGGTTAGATAAATTTCACGAAGTTGCTTCTCAGGAATCAATGGATTACGATGTTGATGTGGAAATGCTTATTCCCCCGCCTGCGCGTCTGGGCAATAGCGTGCTTGATGTTGTTCATCTTGAAAAATCTCTGGGCGGAAAAAAACTTTTTTCAGAACTCAATTTTCAGTTTAAAGCAGGTGAACGACTTGTTATTGTCGGAAAAAACGGAACCGGTAAAACAACTCTGCTTAGATGTCTGCTAAATGAAATGGAGATTGATAACGGAAAAATTGAAGTTGGTGATAACACCGAGTTTAATTATATAGATCAATCGAGATTAACACTTAACGACGAAGATACAGTTGTTGAAGCTGTTGGCGAAGGAAATAATTTTATAAAGTTTGGAAATCAGCAACTTACTGTCTGGAGCTACCTGAAACGTTTTCTTTTTACAGATGATCGAATTAACACGCTCGTTGGAAGGTTATCGGGTGGTGAGAAAAGCAGATTAACACTTGCAAATATTCTCAAAAAAGGTGGTAATTTCCTTATTCTGGATGAGCCTACAAATGATCTTGATCTCCCTACTTTACGCGTACTTGAAGAGACTCTTACAAATTTCAAAGGTTGCGTAATTATTGTTAGTCACGATCGTTACTTCCTTAACCGCGTTTGTACTTCAATACTTGCTTTTGAAGGAGACGGCAAAACATATCTTTCCGACGGCAACTATGATTATTATATTCATAAAAGAAAAGAGCGCCAAAAACCGGAAGAAAAATCTGTGAAATCTGAAAAGGATAAAACAGGAAAAGTTAAGACCCAAAAGAAAAAACTAAAATGGAAAGAAGAGAAAGAGCTTGCAACCATTGAAGAAGATATAATGAATGCCGAAGCTGAAGTTGAAAGAATTGAAACAATGTTTTCTGCTTCCGATTTTTACGAAAAGCACTCAGATAAAATTAATGAGTTAAATGAGGAGCTTGCTCAGGCAAAAGAGAAAGTACAAACACTCTATTCTCGCTGGGAAGAACTTGAGGAATTAAAAAATAATCTCGATTAGTTTTACTTTTCCGCTCTTAACGGCAAAGTGAATGCAAATAGAGCAGAAGTTATAAAAGAAACAAGTGCAAAGCTGATTGACCAGATATATGTGCCTGACAAATCTTTAAAAAGTCCGCCAAGAAAAGATCCGGTAAAGGGACCAATTCCCATAACAATTAATGTTGCCAGTCCCCATATTTTTCCTAAAGTCTTTCTGCCGTAAACTGCGCCCGTGTATCCTACAACTCCTCCTGGAACAATTGCCCAGTAAACAGCAAAGATAAAAGCAGCTATATAAGCAAGTAATAATGAATCAGACTGCAATAAAAGAATACACGCAATTGCGCCGGTTAAAGGACCGGCAATAAGCATAATTTTTCTTCCGCGCGCTTCACTTCCTGTTTTTGCAACCAGCTTATCAGCAGCAATTCCTAAAAGGGGCATACTGAAAATACCAATGATACCAATTGTTTTATAAACATCTACTGCCCTCTCTTGTGTCCAGCCAAGATCGGTTGTCCAGTAACTTACTATTTGGGTCCAGATTAAAAACTCAGCCATCATACTTGTCAGAAAAGTTAATATCGCGCCCCATATTGCGTAGCTTGCGAACGCTTGTTTTACCGACCATTCAGGTTCGGTTCCATTATTGCTATTAAGTTCGCCAAAAGGAATCAAATTATACTTTTCGGGTGTTTTTCTGGCAATAAGTGTAGCAGCCAAAAGTGTGATAAAAATTATAATGCCCAGCAAAAGCATTGTGTTTCTCCAGGCATCTGCGGCACCGGAACTAAGAGAATTTTTTGTAACTTCTGCAAGAACCCATTGCGCAACCGGAGCTCCGGCAAAAGCAATTCCCCACATAGTTGCATAAGATTTTCCCACAAACCATTTACGGACAGAAACTGTTGAAGTTACCCACAACATCCCTGTTGCAATTCCTGCCAAAACTCCAAAAGTAAAAAGATATGCAAGATATGATTCAACAAAGCTTGTGCACAAAAATCCAGCTCCGCCAAAAATTGCTGAAAGAGCATAAACAGGTCGCGTACCCCATCTATCGAGAATCATTCCCCCGAAAAAAGCGGTTAGCGCATAAAATATCATCATTAATGAATAACCGAATGTGATTTGAGTCTGACTCCATCCCAAATCTAAACTCATTGGTTCTTTTAGAATTGCAAATGTTGCTCTGTAACCAAAAAGACTAAAAACCGCCAGCCAGGAAGCTGCAACTACAAACCATCCATATAATTTTGCTTTGTTATTCAATGATATTCCTGTTGTAAGTCTGTTAAACAAAGCAACAAAAATAATAAATTCCCTGTTAACAGATTTGATTTTTAATCTTGGTAAGACTCTATTCAGATTTGTCCGGTTCTGAGCAATCTTTCATGCAGCAGACTTTGCATATCTCTTCTTCCGTCAAGAATGCAATGCACATAAACATTTTTTTCAATAATCTGATAAATTATTCTGTAAGGTTTGAATTGAATTTCCAGAAATTCTTTCATCTGAAAAAGTTGAAGTTCTTTTGGCGCCCGTCCTCTTTGCGGATTTTCCTGCAAAGCAATTATTCTTTTCTGAATATTAGTATACAGTTTTTCCGCTTTTTCTTCAGAATCATTTAGATAAACACATTTGTAAATTTCAAATATATCTTCTTCAGCAGTTTCAACGATGTTAACTTTATATTTCATCCTGTTCCTGCTTGAATTTATCAATCTGACTTCTCAAATCTTTAAATGATTTTGTTGCCGGCTTAAAATCTTTATCTGAAATTTTCAGACTGCTCAAAGTTAATATTTTAAGCATAGCAATATTTTCCTGAGTTTGTTCATAAACTTTCACATCTTGCAACACTGCTTTTGCTTCGCCGTTATGAGTTATTATCATAGTTTTTTGGTTTTCCGAAATGTCTCTTATCACTTCAGATGCGTGGGTTTTAAGATAACTTATTGGTTTTATTGATTCGCTATATTTCATTGTATCACCTTTTTGTATAGACTATAATTTAGTCTTTATTTTAGTCTGATACAAGAATATTAATTTTGAGCGGATAAAAAAAGGCAGTGAATAATCACTGCCTCAGGTTGGAATTTTATATTAAAGAAGCGGGATCAAGATGATCTACTTCAAAGATTTCATTTGCCGCGAGTCGGGCAGCACCAAGCGCTCCTGCGCTGGTTCCGAGTTCTGTAATCTGAAAATCTATATTTCTGTTAAGGTGAACAAGTGAATGTTTTATTGCAGCTATCTTCACCGGATTAAGAATAAATTCTTCTCCGTCGGTAATTCTTCCGCCAAAGATAATTAACTCAGGATTAAATACATTTACCAACTGCGCCAAACCATATCCCAGATATTTACCGGCTTCTTCCAATATTTCCATACAAAACTGATCACCTTCTTTTGCATTTTCGATAATCAATTTGGCGTCGAGTTTCTCTATATCAAAATCTTTCTTTGATGTTATTATGGTTACCGCACCATTTTTAATTTTCTCTTTTACTCTTGCAGCAATTGCTTTTCCGGAACAATATAACTCCAGACAACCTCTTTTACCGCAGTAGCAAAGCGGACCGTTAACATCAATTTGGATATGTCCAAACTCACCGGCAAAACTTTCACTGCCGTAATAAAGTTTGCCATCTATAATTAATCCTGCTGCCAGACCATAACCAATGTTCACACAAATTACATTTTTTTTATTTTTGGCCAAACCAAAATTAAGTTCGCCCAGTGTCATTGCTTTTATATCGTGTTCAATTTTTACAGGCTTCTTAAATTTCTCTTCCAGAAGTTCAACAATGTTTTGTCCATCAAAATTAAGATAGGTTTCACTTCTTCCCTGCGGTCCCTGAACTATCCCCGGAATCGAAATTCCCATTGATAAAACTTCTTTCCAGTTAATATTGTTTTCTTTTAAAATTGCGTCGAGTTCTTTTTTCAGACTGTCAAGAACTTCTATATCATTGCTTAAAAACTGAATTTTCTTTCTCTCTTCCAAAACCAGATTTAATTCAAGATCGAGAATAATAAAACTTGTACTTGTTCTCCCCAAATCTATCCCGATAATATATCCGGCTTTTCCATTTATCTTAAATATTGACGGGGGTCTGCCGGCCTGAACTATTTTTATATCCGCTACACCTTCAACAAAATTTTCATCTTCAAGTTGGGAAACTATAGATGAAACAAGGGGCAGACTTATTCCGGTTAGCTCTTTCAGATCGGTTAAAGATAACTGTTTATTATCAAGCAAGGCCCGCATAATCAGGTTTCTGCGGATCTGATTTTTCTTTACAACTTTTTTCATATTTGCCATTTTAAAATAATAAGAGTAAGAAATTATAAATCTACATATCGTAGTTTAACACATAAAGATAGCGAAAAGATCTTACAAAACAAATCAGAGGAGAGTTAGTAATAGATGTAGAGAGAGTAAATTACCCTTCTCCCGTAGCCTGTTGTGGGAAGTGCATTAATGTTTGATGTTTTTCTGATATATTCCGGCGTAAGCATATCCCCGTTAAAAATATTTTTGAACGAAATTATATGTTTGGTGGCAAGATCGCCTAAATTTGCGTTAAATCCGATGTTAAAAGTTGCATTTACCTGAGGATTTATTTTTTTAAGATGGCCTTCGGTTTTTGAATAAAAATCTAAATTACCGGAGAAAATAAAGTCACCGATTTTTTTTGAGAGTCCGACTGCCAGATTATGATCAGGTACATATTTATACACTTTTTCATCACCGCCGTTAACACCGGAGATGTAATTATAATTTGCAAAAAGATTAAAGTTATTCTGCAGATTATATTTCACTTCCGCTTCAATACCATAACCATTAAGGGAAGAAGCATTTCTATATTTGCTTGGAGGACCCGAAATATCAGTGTATCTTTCAATTAAATCCATATAAGTTGCATAGTATCCGAGTATCTGAAAATATAAATTCTTTATACTTTTAAGATAAACCAGTTCGTATGATTTGCTTTTTTCAGGCGAAAGCTGTTTGTTTCCTACGACTGTCGGATGCGAGAAAAACATTTCCAGCAAAGTTGGTGCTCTGAAAGATTCGCCATAAATAAACTTTATTGCTTCTCTGTTGCCAAGGGAATAAACTCCGGTAAATCTCAGCGAAACATTATCGCCAAAAAGTTCATTTTTAGTATATCTTACTCCGGCTGAAAAACGGAAATCATCCAGATTATAATAAAGCTGAGCATAAGCGGAAACTTCGTAAATATCTTCCTGTCCTTCTTCATTTATTCTGATAAGTTCATCAGTGATTCCGTTTCTTGTTTCCTGAGCACAACTCATTCTGAGTTCGTAACTCAATCCTGTTTCCAGACGAATATCTCCTGAGTAATCATAAATAAGATTAAACCTGCTGTTTACCCTGTCAGATGTTGAAACTGTTATATTTGAATAATCTTGCGAAAGCGGAAGTTTGCGTGTAAAATAATCATAAGTTACATCTATGTTGAACCGAAGTTTTTCATCCATATTTTGTTCAAATTTGTAATTTACAAGCGTTCCGCTGTTTTTTACCAGCTTGTTTGCCCCGCTTCTGTAAGATGGTTCCGCTCCAAGATAAGAATGATCAAACCGGAACGTATTAAGATAAAGTGAATGGTTTTTATACTTCAGCAGTGCGTTAAAGTTGTTTACATATTCATTGTCATAATAGGTATATGTTGAATCGTTGTTGCTGTAAGCTCCCTTTTTGCTTGCCATTGTGTAACCGTTTTTCTCTTCCGAGCCGTTGTTTGCCGAGATAAACATGTTGAAATCTTTTTTGTTGTATATCATATTAATACCGGAAGAAAATCTGTTTTTATAGCCGACACTTCCATATCCGTTTATACTGAACTTTTCATTTTGTCGCAAAATAATATTTACAACTCCGGCATAAGCATTGCTCCCATATAAAACAGAAGCTGGTCCTTTCAGGACTTCAATTCTTTCAACGTCGTTCAGACTTACCCTTTCCAGGTGTCCGTCGCCATTAATAGGCTGATAAGTCGGGATATTATTTATCATCAAAAGTATTTTGTTTGCATAAAAATTTTGGAGAACCCCGCGCGAGGTTGTTACGTTGCGGTCAATTATAGTCTGCATCACATCTATTCCGGCAATGGATCTTAATGCTTCGGAGATAGTTGTAAAGCCGAAAAGTTTAATTTGATTTTGATCAATAACTGTTACAGTTGAAGGAGTTCTGAAAACATCGGTTGCCTCTGAGGTTGAGACTCTGATTTTAACATTAAGAAGCTCTTCCAGATCCATTTTGAAAAGGTCATCAATACTTAAAGAATCTGCAACCTGCCCAAAAATCCCGCCTGAAACTGAAATTAAGACCAACAATATTTTTATTTTGTTCTTCATTTCGATTAGTTAGACATAAAAAAACCTGTTCAACAAAAGAATTATCGAACAGGTTATAAAGTTTTTTAATATATTTCAGATAAAACTATCTGGCGTACATTTTTACAAAATGATTATATTTTTGCGCTAATCCGGAGTTAAGCTGATTTGCAGTAAATCTCCAGGTCCAGTTACCAGCCGCCTGTCCCGGGAAGTTCATTCTTGCTTCATTACCCAGATTAAAAATATCTTGCAGCGGAATAATCACAATATTTGCAACAGATTTGTAAGCTGTTTTAATTAAAGCTTCGCACATCTCTTCGCCCCAGAAATTCATATAATCCTGAGCCGCGTGATAAATTCCAGAATTCTGATCTCTTTCTCTCCAGAAAAATCCGGCTGTTGTTTCATTATCGTGAGAACCAGTGTAAACCACACTGTTTTCAGTATGATTATGCGGAAGAAATCGCTTTTCTCCTGTGTCACCAAATGCAAATTGAAGTATTTTCATTCCCGGAAACTCAAAATGATCTCTTAATTCTTCAACTTCCGGTGTGATTACTCCAAGATCTTCGGCAAGAATAGGAACATTACCCAAAGCTTTTTTAACTGCTTTAAATAATTCCATTCCGGGTGCTTTTACCCATTCTCCTTGCTCTGCAGTTTTTGCATCGCCTGCTATTTTATAGTAAGCTTCAAATCCTCTGAAGTGATCTATACGAACTATATCTACAAGTTTGTACATTTGTGAAAATCTTTTTATCCACCAGGCAAAATTATCTTTTTTCATTTCATCCCAGTTGTAAAGAGGATTTCCCCAAAGTTGTCCTGTAGGACTAAAATAATCTGGCGGAACTCCGGCAACCGAAGTGAGTTTGCCCTCTTCATTCACAGAGAACAATTCAGGATCAGCCCAAACATCGGAGCTGTCGTAAGAAACATAAATCGGCAAATCACCAATTACTGAAATCTCTTTTTCATTTGCATAAGCTTTTATAGCGTTCCACTGTTTGAAGAAATGAAACTGAATAAACTTCTGATATTCAACATCTTTTGCAAGTTTTTCTTTCCAGATTTTAAGAGCTTCCGGTTTGCGCGCAGCAAAATCTTTATCCCAGTCAGCCCAAATTTTACCCTGATAATGTTTTTTACCAGCCATAAAAAGAGCAAAATCTTCCAGCCAAAATTCATTCTTATTGCAAAACTCTTCAAACTCTTCGGGGAACCGAATATCTCTTTCGATTGAATTGTTGAAAGCTTTTTCAAGTAAAGAATGTTTGAAGTTTATAACTTCGCCAAACTGTACATTGTTAACATCAAAATGAGGGATGCCTTGCAGATCGGAAACATCCAGTAATTTTTCTTCCACTAAAATATCGGGGCTTATTAATAGCGGATTACCAGCAAAGGCTGAAAAACACTGATACGGGGAATCTCCGAAACCTGTTGGTCCCAAAGGAAAAACCTGCCAAAGTTTCTGACCGGCTTCTTTCATAAAATCGATAAATTTAAATGCTTCATATCCCAAATCCCCAATTCCATAGGGTCCGGGCAATGAAGTAGGATGCAGAAGCATTCCTGCACTTCTGTTTATTTTCATGGGGTCTCCTAAAGTGTTAAACTTTATGTCGCCAATTTAATGATTTTTTTTATTCATTTAATATAATTGGGGCAGTTTTTTGATTTTTTTTAGGCTGAGAGTTTTTTTTGACTAAGTTTATAATTTTTTTTATATCTTTCCGACTATCTTTTTTCCCCGAAAAAGATATAGTTTAATTATTACGGAGTTGTTAATCGATGAAAATACCCCACATCATCAGATTGGCAGTTGTTGTATTATTCTTCTCATTCTTCGCCCAGGCACAGCAGATTAAAGTAAATAAGCTTGAACCTGCTAACTGGTGGACAGATATGAAATTGAATAATGTACAATTGATGGTTTATGGTGAAAACCTTTCAAATGTTACTGCCAGCTTTGCAAATGCACCAGCTAAAGTTCACAATGTTAAAAACAGCAACTATTGTTTTGTTGATGTTAAAATTCCTGCCAAACCAGGCAAATATTCTCTTAAACTAAAAAACAGTTCAGGTACAGTTGAAATAGATTTCCCTGTTTATGCCAGAGAAAATAATCCTTCCAACCATAAAGGTTTTAATAACGAAGATGTTATCTATCTTATTACACCCGATCGTTTTGCAAATGGAGATACAGGCAACGACAGTGTTGAAGGAATGAAGGAAGCTTTTGATAATACTCGTCTGGGTCGCCACGGAGGTGACTTACAGGGAATTATTAATAAACTTGATTACCTGAAAGATCTTGGTATTACTGCAATTTGGCTCAACCCGGTTGTGGAAAATGATACAAAATTCAGCTACCACGGTTATGGCGCAACAGATTTCTATAATATAGATAAACGATTCGGCACAAACGAACTTTACAGAGAGTTTGTACAGACTGCCCACAAAAAAGGATTAAAAGTTATTTTAGATCACGTTGCAAACCATTGCAGCATAGATCATCCCTGGATGAAAAGTCTGCCTGTTCCTGAATGGGTAAACGGATCTGTTGAAAATCATCTTTCAGCGCAGCATCACAAAATGGTTCTTTCCGACATTCACGGAGATGAAAGAACAAAAGAAACTTTGCAAAAAGGATGGTTTGTAGATGCTATGCCTGATTTGAATCAGACTAACAAATTTGTTGCAAACTACATTATCCAAAATACAATATGGTGGATTGAGTTTTCCGGTATAGACGGAATTCGTGAAGATACTTATCCTTATGCAGATGAGAAATTTCTTTCTGACTGGGCAAAAGCGATTCTTGAAGAATATCCCGATTTTAATATAGTTGGCGAAGTGTGGACAGGCAAAGCAGCCTTTCTTGCCTACTATCAGAAAAACAGCTATATGCCGAGAAAGTTTGATTCAAATCTTCCGTCTGTAACAGATTTTGCAATCAGAGATATGTTTTACGGCTTTCTTAAAGGTGAAAAAAACATTTATAATATATATGAAACCTTTGCAATGGATTACCTTTACCCTGCTCCAGACAAACTGGTTACTTTTATAGATAACCACGATGTTACAAGAGCAATGCTTGCAGCAAAAGGAAACAGTACAAAAGTTAAACTTGCCCTTGGCATTCTATTTACTTCAAGAGGAATTCCGCAAATATTATATGGAACCGAAATCGGTATTCAGGGCGGAGAAGATCACGGTCTGCTGAGAGCAGATTTTCCAGGTGGTTTTTCAAACTCTGAAAGAGATGCTTTTACAAAAGAAGGCAGAACCAAAGAGGAAAATGATCTTTTTGATTTCACAAAAAAACTGCTTGAGTTAAGAAAAAAATATAAAGCTCTTTCAAAAGGAAAAATGATTCACTTCCCTCCTTATGGCGATGTTTACGGCTATGTAAAAAAATATAAGGAGGAAAACATATTGGTAATTGTGAATGCTTCGGAAGAAAAAAGAGAAATCAGCCTGAAAGATTTAGGAAAGTTTGTTAATTTTTCTAAAACTGCCACTGACTTAATGAAAGATAAAAAATTAAGGTTGGATAGTGAAAATACCCTTAATATTGAGGGGTCAACCTTACTAATATTAAAATTATAGATCTCAAACCTAAATAATTAAGTCGGGTGACTTAATTATTTAGGTTAACATAATATTAGATCAATGTCATTTTCCTTAATAAATTAGTTATTTATTCAAACATTATCTAATTTTATTCAATTATTACTTTACAATTGTCGAAAAAATTTATAATTTTGGTCAAAATTAGGCAAAATGTTTTTAGTTTGAAAATTTGATCGATTGGTTAAACAACAGGATTTTTATGAGACCGGAGTTAACAATTAATAAAATTGTTAGCATAAATGCATTAGATTTATTTTCTTCTTTTCCAAAAGAAGGTAAAGGTATATCCACCCCTGTAAAGGGAACGGAACTTACCTCCTTTTATTTTGGATGCGCGGATTATCCTGTTTGGAAAGAAACCTGGTGTTCAGATAAAATTGATGAAGATATTAATTACATTAACACGCTAAATCAAATTTATACTAACACCGACTTAAAGTCGCAACCTGCAAACCAATCATCATCCCCCTTTACAAAACTTTACACCACAGAAAAAACAAAAACTTTTACACTTATAAATCATAAAGAAAATTATGTTGTAGACTGTACCAATATCCCCGAACGTGTACAGAAACCAACTTATTTGTTATACAGCCCTGAAAACTATATTTATAAAAGAGATATAAATGTTCAGGGTGTTAGAGTCGATAATAAAAGCTGGCTGACAAGCTGATTTTACAAATTTAAGGATGGAGCTCAATTAGAAGATATTGCTAAACATTATTTGAAGAAAACTAAATAAAAATCTACAACCGAACATTCCCCTGTTTCGGAATACAGATTATGCGCAATAGCTTTTATCAGCTTTATTCCGGCTGAAAATGTCAGTCACAAAAAAGAGATACTGCATCGACTCAAAAAAATAAAAGACAGTATCTAAAAGGAATTTTTAACATAGAAACTGAATAAATAGTTTCATTAATTTGCGCAAAGCTGCGGAGTACGTTATGAAAAAGACCCCACTCATAATGTTTATTCTATCTGTCCTGTGTGGTGCATCTGCATTTGCAGGAGTTAACGGCAAGTATAATTATAATGCTTTTGCCCGGATAAACATTTTTACCGTCGGTACCCATTCGGGTGCGGCACCTACACCTTCCGGAATTCCCTTCCCGGAAACCCAAGTGCAATTTACGGAATTAAAGAGTGCTGTCTTTAATGTACAGAGGAGCATTTTGCGGGTAATCCATTTCACTACAAAAATTTTAACAGGAGAAAACTTTATACCAAAGCATATTTTTTAATTAAATAAATTTTTATCATCCCCAATAAATCAACGAGGAAAAATATGACTAAACCAAAACAGGTAAACTCGTGGGCAGATTTTTTCAATAGCAAAAAGCGCCACCTAAGTTTATCGACTAATGAAAATAGTATATCATCCGCGAAAATCGGACGAGGCACTCGTGCTAGTTTCGTTTTTATTCTTGTATTCATGATCTTGCAGGCTGGGTCCCTTCTTATGGCTCAAGATCTTGAAGTTCGCGGAAAGGTTACTTCAGAGGAAGATGGAACAGAGTTGATAGGCGCCAATATTTTAGAAAAAGGAACTACCAACGGTACATCTACAAATGTAGATGGCGAATTCAGATTAAAAGTTAAACCAGGTGCTGTACTGGTAATATCTTATGTAGGTTACTTAAAACAAGAGATAAGAGTTACCGAAAACGCAGTTCTTAACATTTCTATGAAACTTGATTTAACTCAGGTTGACGAAGTACTTGTTGTAGGAATTGGTTACGGCGAAGTTAAAAAAGCAGATGCAACAGGATCTGTTACTGCAATTTCTGCTAAAGATTTCAGCAAAGGTACAATTACTTCACCTCAGGAATTACTTATTGGTAAAGCTGCAGGTGTTGTTGCCAATTCACTTGGCGGTGCTGCAGGTGCTGGTACAAAAATTCGTATCCGTGGCGGATCATCAATTATTGGTAACAACGATCCGTTAATAGTTGTAGATGGTATCCCTTATGACAATACCGGTATTTCTGGTATGGACAACCCTCTTTCAACTATCAACCCAAATGATATCGAATCAATGACAATCCTTAAAGACGCATCTGCAACTGCTATTTACGGTTCAAGAGCATCCAACGGTGTAATCATTATTAAAACAAAAAGAGGAAGAGTTGTTCCTGGCGGCGAAGGAAAACTTTCTGTAAACTATAGCGGTAATGTTTCCATTTCATCTGTAACAGACAAAGTTTCAGTTTTTTCAGGTGACGAATTCAGAGCTTTGATTAAAGATCGTGTGGATAACCACGGACTTACTTCAGCTGCTCTTAGTTTGTTAGGTGATGCCAATACAAACTGGCAAGACCAGATTTATGAAGATGCTACTTCAACAGAGCATAACCTTAGTTTTAACCATTCATTAGCAAACGTTCCTTATCGTTTGTCATTTGGTTACTTAAATCAGAATGGTATTCTTAAAAACAATAATATTGAAAGAAAAAATATCGGCGTTGCAGTAACCCCTTCATTATTCGACGGCGATTTAACAATGGATTTGAATGCAAATCTTTCTTTCATTGATAATGATTTCTCAAACACAGACGCAATCGGTTCATCAGTAGAATTCGATCCTACTCAGCCAATCAGAAACGGCAACACAAGATATGGTGGTTATACTGCCTGGACTGAATTAAGCTCCGGCGATAAATTAAACGGTTCTCCAAACAACATTGCAACTCAGAACCCACTTGCACAGTTGGCTTACCGTGATAATACATCTGAAGTAAAAAGATATGTTTTAGGTGGTAAATTTGATTATAAAATTCCTTATGTAAAAGGATTAAAAGCTACTTTAAATCTTGGTTATGATTACTACAAAACAGAAGGTAAAGACATTACAGATCTTAAAGCAGCCTGGTCTTACAGAGAACCTGAAAATCAAATTAAAAACTATGAGCAGGAAAAGAAAAACTCTTTACTTGATTTATACTTAAACTACAAGAAAGATCTTGGAATGCACAAGTTTGATCTTACTGGTGGTTACTCATATCAGCACTTCCAGAACGAAGGTTCCAACTCAAACAGAGCCTGGGATCCTGATGTACCTGGTGCAAAAACAACAACTTACAAAAACGAATATTATCTTATTTCATTCTTTGGTAGAATGAACTATACATTAAATGAAAAATATCTTTTAACGTTTACGTTAAGAAATGACGGTTCTTCAAGATTCTCAGAAGATAATCGCTGGGGTCTTTTCCCTGCTGTTGCTTTGGGATGGAAAATGACTGAAGAATCATTCATCGGTAAATCTGATTTAGTTAACGATCTTAAACTTCGTTTAAGCTGGGGTCAGACTGGTCAGCAGGATGTTGGCGACAACTACTACCCTTACATTCCTACTTACACAGGAAGTACAGCAGGTGCTTACTACCAGTTCGGAGATCAATTCCACCCTACTTTACGTCCGGATGCATACGATGCAAACTTAAAATGGGAAACAGTAACTTCATTAAACTTAGGTCTTGATTACTCATTGTTCAACAACAGAGTTTCAGGTTCTATTGAAGTTTACAGCAACGAAACAGAAGATTTATTAAACAACATTCCTATAGCAATAGGAAGTAACTTCTCTAACTACCTTTTAACAAACATTGGTACAATGGAAAACAAAGGTGTTGAAGTTAGTCTTAACATCAAACCGATTGTATCTAAAGAATTTACCTGGGATATTGGTTTAAACTTTACTCACAATAAAAATGAAATAACAAAACTTACTATGGTTGACGATCCTAATTATACAGGTGTTAACACTGGTGGTATTGCAGGTGGTGTTGGTAATACAGTACAGAAATATATTGTTGGTATGCCTGCAAGAATATTCTTCTTATTCCAGCAAGTTTATGATCAGAACGGAAAACCAATTGAAGGCTTATACGTTGATAAAAGCGGTAAAGGCGGAAGTGTTTCCGGTAACGAGTTAAACAAATATTACCTTAAAACTCCAGATCCAAAATATTTGATTGGTATCTCTTCAAAAATAAACTATAAAGATTTCGACTTCTCATTCTCAGGAAGATTGAGCATCGATAACTATGTATATAACAACAACAAATCTAACAGAGCTCTTTATCAGGGACTTTACAACCAGAGTGGTTACCTTGCAAACATTTTAACCGATGTTAATGAAACAGGCTTTAACACTGCTCAGTACTGGTCAAACACTTATCTTGAAAATGCTTCATTCTTCAAGTTAGACTATGTTAGTGTTGGTTACAACTTTGCTTCAATATTTGGTAATTCTGTTAACGGACGTATTGGTTTCTCAGTACAGAACGTATTTACAATTACAGATTATTCCGGACTTGATCCAGAAGTTGACAATGTATAGATAACAATATCTACCCAAGACCACGTACTTACAAATTGTCGTTAAGTCTTAATTATTAATATTACGAAGGAATAAGAAAATGAAAAAAATTAAAATATTATTTCCAATATTGCTCTTGGCAACATTCTTATTTACTTCCTGTGTTGAAGATTTGAATGTTGAGCCGATAGACCCGAATGTAAAAACGGGAAACAATGTGTTTAAGGATGATGCCGCATACAAACAGGCATTGGCAAAATTATATGCAAGTTACGCAGTGAGCGGCCAGCAAGGCGGTGGCGGCGGTAAAGGCGATATTCAGGGTGTTGATGAAAACTTCAGTAACTACCTTCGCCAATACTGGGGATTGCAGGAACTTGCTTCTGACGAAGCTATTATGGCTTGGGATGATGCTACAATTAAGAACTTCCACTGGCAGACCTGGGCTCCAAACGATATATTTGTAATGGCTATGTATTCAAGAATATTCTTTACTGTTACAATAAGTAATGAGTTTATCAGAAACGCTGATGCAAGAATTGCAAGTGCCTCAGGTAGTTTCCTTGATGAGTTAAAGGCATTTAAAGCAGAAGCCCGTTTCATCCGTGCCCTTTCATACTGGCACGCAATTGATATGTTTGGTAATGTTCCTTTCGTAACTGAAGAAAACTTACCAGGTGCGTTCTTCCCTCAAAGAATTACACGCGAAGATCTTTTCACCTATATTGAAACAGAACTTAAAGCAATTGAAACTGAATTAGTTGCTGCAAAAC
This sequence comes from Rhodothermaceae bacterium, assembly GCA_041725875.1. Classification (GTDB taxonomy): domain Bacteria; phylum Bacteroidota; class Ignavibacteria; order Ignavibacteriales; family Melioribacteraceae; genus JBGRQB01. The sequence goes on along the minus strand of JBGRQB010000009.1, from coordinate 20,991 downwards.
AAAATGAATATGGAAGAGCTGATCAGGCAGCTGCTTGGTTCCTTCTTTCAAAATTATATATGAATGCTGAAGTATATACAGGTACTGCCAAATATTCAGAAGCTTTAACTTACATCAACAAAGTTATTGGTGCCGGTTATACAATTGATAATAACTACAACCGTCTGTTTACTGCAGATAATCATTTAAGTCCTGAAATTGTATTCCCTATCGTTTTTGACGGACAAAATACTCAGCAGTATGGTGGTATGACTTTCTTAATCCACGCTTCAAATGGTGGCGGTATGCCTCTAAACGGCATCTCAAGTGGTTGGGGTGGTATCAGATCTATTAAAGATTTTGTTTCCAAATTTAATATTAGCGAAAATGACTTTGCTTCTAACCCTGAACACCAGAGCGCTGATAAAAGAGGAATGTTCTTCTTTGATAAAGACAGCTGGGAATGGAATATTACAAACGTTGGTACCTTTACTCAGGGTGTTGGTGTTACAAAATTCAAAAACATAACTTCAACTGGCGGCGAAGCTCCAAACAAACATGCTTCTTTTGTTAGTACCGATTTCCCAATGTTCCGTCTTGCAGATGCATATTTAATGTATGCTGAAGCTGTTAAAAGAGGTGGTACCGGTGGTGATATGGGAACTGCTGTTGGTTACATTAACGAATTAAGAGGTCGTGCTTACGGAGATAACTCAGGTAATATTCAGGCTTCTGATGTAACTTTAGATTTCCTCTTGGATGAAAGAGCTCGCGAATTATACTGGGAAGGTCACAGAAGAACTGACTTAATTCGTTTCGGTAAATTCACAAACGGTTCTTACGTTTGGGAATGGAAAGGAAAAGTTAAAGATGGTATCCAGACCGAGGCATACAGAAACCTTTATCCTATACCAACAAACGACTTAAATGCAAACCCTAACTTGATACAGAATAACGGCTATTAATAAATTGATTATAGTTTAAGGAAAATAAATATGAAAAAAATTATTGTAAATATATTTAGTATAGCACTTGTTTTTCTGTTTATCGGTTGTGAAACAGATATCAACAAAGTGACTATCAGTGGAGACCCTACTGCACCTGTACTAAATAGTATAACTGTTGAAGGTGCTTTTCAATTAGAAAATGAACAAAATCAGTTTGATGTTGCCTGGAGTGTTGCAGACTTCGGATATAAAGCATCAATAAATTATATACTTGAAGTTGATGTTGCAGGTAACAATTTCAGCAATGCAGCAACTGTAATGTCTTCTTATGATCTAACTAGCAAAGTTACTTTTGGAAAATTAAATTCAAGTCTTACAGGCTTAGGCTTGGAAATTGATAAACAAGCTAGTGTTGAATTAAGAATTAAAGCAGAAGTAAGCAGCAATACTGCAGCTGCATATTCAAATGTTATCAGTTTAGATATAACTCCATACCCAACTGTTTTCGATCCTATCTTTATGATTGGTGATGCATTAAAAGGCTGGGATACAGGAGCAGCAGTTGAATTCCCTGGAATTTTCAAAGGTGTTTATGAAGGTAATGCTATGTTTACAAATGGTAAACATTTCAGATTCTTCAAAGCAGCCGACTGGGGTGCACAAACCTGGGGTCCTGATAACTTCACTACCCTTCCAAGTGAATTAGTTGATGAACCTGCTCACTCTGATGATAACTTCAGATTTGACGGTAAAACCGGTTTCTATAAAATGAATGCTAATTTCAATACTCAAACTATCACTTTGGAATATTTAGGAGAAACAGATCCTAATGCTTCAAGTTATCCGGATAATATATTCTTGGTTGGTTCAATTAACGGCTGGAACAATAACGGTCTGTTTATGCCTGCTTACGGCAACAATGTTCACGGCGGCTTCCAGTATCTTGATAACAGCGCAGAATTCAAATTGCTGGTAAGACGCGGCGATTGGAGCGGTGCCTGGGGTGCCGGAGCAGCTCCTGGACAAATTGCTGAAAACGGTGATAATGTAGTTGCTTCAACATTACCATCATTTGACGGTCCTGGCTTCTACGAAATTAAAGCTAACCTTGCAAAAGGTACTGTTACACTTACAAAATTAGTAATTGGTGTAATTGGCGACGCTACTGCCGGTGGCTGGGATACTGATGTTGATATGACATTTAACACAACTACTAAAAAATGGGAAGCTTCTGTAACCTTCTCAGGTTCAGGTGAATTTAAGTTCAGAGCAAATGATGCTTGGGACATAGATTTCGGTGGTGCTCTTGACAATATAGAATATAAAGGTTCTAATATTGCAACACCTGGTGCCGGAACATATAAAGTAGTTCTTGATATTAGTGCAGCTGAAACATACACAGCAACAGTAACTAAAGAATAATATTGAAGTAAACTTTTTTAAGTTGATGATAAATCAGAGGCTGTCTTTCTGAGACAGCCTCTACTTCAAAAAAAGAATTGAATAAATTCAGATAATTTTTCCGGGTAATATTTTTCTTTTCAACACAGCAAGCAACTTATATAAAAACAAATAACAAACATTTTAATGTTTAACAGGTTAAACTGGCTTTTTATATGAAAGAGGATAAAAAAATCATCAAAATCGGGGTAATAGACAGCGGTATTGACCTGAATTTTATCGAAGAGCATAAAATTCAGATCGTTCAGGCAGGAAATTTTCAGGTCAACTTCGCTGAAAAAACTATTGAATCCGAGATTTATGATTCATCAGAATTGAGATATCCTGACTGTAAAATTGCTGATCAGAACGGACATGGTACTGAAGTAACAAGTATAATATTTGACCAGTTAAACGAAAAATTTGACATCAGTTTTTTCATTGCAAAAATCTTAGATGAAAATAAAGAAAGCAACATTGCAAGTTTTTATTCAGCACTTCAATGGATGACAGAAGTTGCAAAACCGGAATACTTAAATCTTAGTTTGGGCACTAGCGATAAAAAATATTCCGATCTAATTTATTCACTAACAGAGAAAGCTAATAATAATGGTATAAAAATATTTTGTGCAGCGTCAGGAGTAAAATCCTATCCTGCAGAATTTTCCACGGTAACAACTGTGGGAGATAAGGGAGTTGTTCAATCGGGAGAGCCAGGAAAAAAAATCGACATTCAGGTAGATGATCGTGAAGTAAAACTTTATTCCAAAGGCAGATGGATTAAGAAAACTATGTTTTCAAGTTATGCTTCCCCCCTGGCTTTATGTAGGCAAATATATAATGAACACAAAAGCGTACCTTAACTAAAAGAGGTACTGGTAAATAATAACTCATTAATTTAAGGAGGAATTTATGATTTATTCATCTCAGGCAATTGCAGAACTTTTTGAAGAAGTATCTGACCTGTCAAAAGTTGACGGCTTTACTTACAATTTCTGCATTGTAACAAGTGTTGGGATGCCTACCCCTGATGAACCGTTATTTTTAGAAGATGGCGGTGCTTTTGAAGACATCAATCATAATTAATTTTTCTTACTGATAAAGCAGAAACCTCTGCTATATCAATACTAATTTTGATTTGACGTAAAACAACACAATTGTATTTACTAATTATTAATTAAGGAGAATCTTATGATTTATTCATCAAAAGCAATTACAGAAATTTTTGAAGAAGTTTCTGACTTATCAAAAGTTGACGGTTTCACTTATAATTTTTGTTTCACAGCAAGTGGTGGATGTACTTCTCCAGATGATACTGCCTTTTTCCTCGAAGATCAAGGTAACGTATCATTAGAAGATTACAAATACTGGTAGTTTTCAGAGTAGAGATTATATGTATACTCTCTATGTTTTGAAAAATCATTCTAACTAATAATTGTTGGAGAAACTATGGTCCATACTTCAAAATCGATCTCAGAAATATTTAACAATATTTCGAGACTAACAAAAATTGACGGCTTTTCAGTTACTACCTGTCTTGTATCAAGCAACGGAATGCCTTTTTCTTACTGGAGTTCCGACGGCTGGCACAATGAAGATGATGTGGTATATGAAGATCCGGCCTAGTTAGATTAATACTAAAATAACAGGACAGAAAATTTTCTGTCCTGTCTTAAAATTCCATATTATTTTAACCAAACGGAGTTTAATTTGGAAACAAAATTAAGTACCGGTACAATAAGTAAACCAGATACAAAATTATCTATCATCTTTAACACGCATATTCCTTATGTGTTACAGAGTGATTCAAATTTCCACGAACAGGAAAACTGGATTTTTGAAGCAATTACAGAGACATATATTCCCCTTCTTAATATTTTATCTGAACTGGGAGAAAAAGAACATAAAAATGATATTATCTTATCATTCACTCCCTGCACCTTAAAACAAATTACAGAAGGAAAAGATAAATACATAAAACATTTACAAATTCTCCGGGACGTTGCCTTATCTGAAATAGAGCGCACAAGCTCTTTGGATGAGTACAACAAATATCAAAAACATCCCGTTGATTTATCAGATGAAGAATTACTAAGCGTTCACAACTCAGCAATATTTTATTACGAGAGAATAAAGACAAGTCTCGACTTTTTTGAAACAACTAATGTTGTTGAGTTTATAAAAAACATAAAAAATATTCAGTTATGGACTTCAACTCCTAACCACAATTTTTTACCAATTTATAACGACAACACTATTGAACATTTTATAAAAAGAGGCATATCAGATTTTGAAGATATGTTCAACAGAAAACCTGACGGTTTCTGGCTTCCTGAATGCGCCTACAAACCAGGCATAGAAGATATACTGCTTAAAAACGGAATTAAATCAACGGCGTTGAATATTAACAGTATCGGACTGTTTACCGGACAAGAAAAAAGCGGGTTCTATAACTATAAAGATCTTGGAGTTTATGTTCACGATTTCAGAATTTGCAAATTTTTATGGAAAGCTCCTACAAACACTATTCCTTCAGATCCTTCATACAGAGAGTTCTACAGAGATATGGGTCTTGATGTTACACAGGAATATTTAGCAAAACTCGGACTGGAAAAGAAATTAAATAAATCGTCGCAAAAAGGTATCTGGACAGGATTGAAATATCATTCAATTACAGGTGCTGAAACACGACTTGGCGATAAAAAAGTTTATGATGTTAAAAAAGCAAAAACGAGAATTAAAAAAGATGCTGAAAGATTTTTTGAACTTCTGGATGAGAATCGGAACCTTATAAACGATCAGGAAAATTTCACTCTCGCTTTTGATTCTGAATTTTTCGGTCACTGGTGGTTCGAAGGAAACTGGTGGCTTGAGGAGGTGTTAAAATATGAGAACTAGTAAATTTAAACTTCCGAAACTTTATTACTCAACCTGGGGAGAAGGCTTCTACAGTAAGGTTTGGGTAAACAAAGATAACAACTGGATGTATGCTCTGCTCAAATTTGCAGAAGCAAATTTAGATTTTGAAAAGGATCAAAAGCATTTACATCTTTTTGAAAAAATGGCTGCCAGCGATTACCCTTTTATGCATAGAAACGGCGAACAGCGTAAATATGCAGAAGAGACTTTTCTCAGTTACTTTTACGAATTAATGGAAAACATTCCGCTTCGTAAAGATAAAATAATAACTGCTTATCCTGTTGATCCTTACTGGGGATATTTTGCATTAATAGAAAAATCAGATAAAGCTAAATCTGAAACAGAAAATGAAGTTCAATTAACAATTCATAAAATTGGTTTTGATAAAAATGCCGGAACTGAAAATAAAAGGTTTAATACAATCGGAACGGAAAAGATACAGTTTGGCGACTACATAATTTATTATCAAAACTTCATCCTCTACCCTGATCATTATTATCAGCTGTCAGAAGCTTCATCAGGGGAAAAACTTCTCTTTAAGATGCCGGAGAGAGGCATACCATTTATGATTGTAACAGATCTGGAGATAGCTTACACTTATGAAAGTAAAAAGTTAAATGACAAGCTGGCTCAGATTTGGGGAAAATCTGATATTGTACCTAATAATTTAATTTCTGCTAAAGGAAGTAAATGTATTTACACACTTGAACATCTAAAAAAAATACTTCCTCCCGAACCCAAAACTGCAGTCTTTAAATACAACAAAGAATGTTACAGTTTAATTCGATATAAAGATTTATCATCTCTAAATCCTTCGGTAATTTTTGACGATCGCATTACGGTAAATGATTCCGGTGAATATATCAACTTACCTAAAACAGGAATTCCTGTTACAAGTGAACTTGATAAAATGCTTGAGACAGATTTTAATCTTCTTCTGTTTACCTGCTCAATAAATTTCGAATCTGAATTGGAGATAGTCAGAGCACTTGTTAAAAAAGCTCTTGAGAGAAACATTCCTATAATTTCTTTGTACGATGACATTATGAAATATGAACATCTTCAGGATATTCTTAAAGATCAGAATTTAGATAATGTTTATTATGTAGGGGTTCCGCAAAGTGAAATAAAAGATATTGATACGGAAACCTATCTGAATTACAAGCCACAAAAAGTATTGGGAATCTTTGGTACTGATACGGTTCAGGGAAAATTCACAACTCAGATTGCTTTAAGAGAAGAGTTAAAGAAACACTTAAACGTAACTCATTTTGCTACTGAGCCAACAGGTATACTTGCAGGAGCTGATGTGAGTTTCTCCAGAATGGATGAAGCAGATGAAAAGAAAAGATTAGCAGCTCACCGAAAAATGATGTCTGATCTTGAAAATGTTTCTGATGTTTTAATTACAGGCGGACAAAATTCAATTGTAAAAGATACTGACGGGACAGGTAATTATTCGAAAAATGTCAGCACAAGAATTTATGATATTTTCATTCCTGAGTGGGTAATACTTACTGTAAATGTGGATACTCCGATAGAGATTATTAATAACGCGTTAAGTTATATCGATGAACTTAATCTGAAATATAACAAGAACACAAAAGTTATAGCTTTTGCAATAATGACCGGAAGGAAAATTCATGGAGAACGCTGGACAGAAACTTATTTCATTGATGTAAATAAAGATGAAATTCAAAATGCAAAAGCTAAAATAAAATCTGCTACAAATCTTGATGTATTTTCAACACCTGAAGAGATTAAAGATTTAGCAGTACTTGTGAAAAATATAGTAGAAGAAAAAGAAAGCCTTGCTATAACAATCTAATTAAATATGATGCTCCTCAAATAACACATTGGTAATAAACATCGCAATCGGGGAAGATCCGTCCGGAGCTTCCCCACTTTTTTATCCAATAAAATATCGTTACTTGATAAGCACCATTTTTCCAACTGCCTGAAAATTATCGGCAAACATTTTATAAATATAAACACCGCTGGACAAACTTTCGCCATTAAAACTCACATTATGTCTTCCTGCTTCTTTTGTCTCTTTTACAAGCGTTGTCACTTCTCTGCCTGTTGAATCAAAAACTTTTATGGTAACAAAGCTCCTCTGCGGCAAATCGTATTCAATAATTGTTTCGGGATTAAAGGGATTAGGGTAATTTTGTTTTAGTTGATAAGTTTTAACTTCTTCTTTTTTCTCATTCACATCTATGATATTCCAAATTGCTTTTTTGGTAAGAGCGGTAGTCCAGACACTCATTGTACCATTATCTAAACGAGACCAGATAGGATGGATCTTTCCATTATGTGCATCAATGTTAGAGTAATCGCCAAAGAAAACATTTGAAGAAGGAAGAAAAGGACTTTGACTTATTTTAATATTCCCAAAAGTTTTTCCGCCATCGTTTGAACAGGCAAGATAAACATCTGTTGCATTTCCTTGTGTATCTCTCCTGTCATAAAAAACTATATAAATATTTCCATCTGTTCTGTCAACAGCCATCCAGGTAAAAAACTGATGCCTGCCCGAATCATCATTGTTAACTTTTACTGGATTTGACCAGCTCTCTCCTTTATCATCTGAGTAAGCAAGAAAAACATCTAAATTGTCAGTTCCGTTACGTTCGTCTGTCCAGTTTACATAAATACGTCCGCGATAAGATGAGTTACTCACATCACATTTTGTAACAGGCATTCCGTTGCAGCGGTTAATTCCGGGAATGTTTTGCGCCCAACCTCCGGGTTGATCAGAAACTACTACATCAGCTCCAAAAGTCTTACCACCGTCAAGCGATTTATCAAAATATATTTTTGAGTTATACCCCCAGCTTACATAAACTTCACCATCTGGTCCGGTTGTTGGTACGGCACCTTCAGTTGTAAGATCATCATCTTCGCAATTTCCTTCAAGATCAGAGATGTTCTGAAACCCGCTCCAGGTATCTCCTCTGTCTTCGGATCGCGCAAATAAAATACGAGATTTTTTATCGTTAAAATTTACACCGTATTCATCAAACTCAGTCCAGGCAATGTATAAATTATTTTTGTATGGCGAGTCAGTGCTTAAATCAACTCCCAGCCATTCTTTATCTTGAAATTTTGGTCCACTCGGAGTTGTAAAAGCTTCGTGAGTCCAGTTTTTCCCAAAATCTTTTGAACGCTGAATAACTATTCTGTCAGCAAAATGAGGATCACTCCAGCCCACTCCTCGCAAATGTGAAAAGTAAAGATTATTATCGTCATCATAAAGAACAACAGGATCACCGTAAACTCCATATTTTGAAGTCATAGATTTTTCATTCCAGGTTACTCCCCCGTCTTCTGAATAATAAAAATAATTTAAGTTTGATGCCGCTGCAATAACTTGTGTGTTTGACGGATTAATTGCTATTGCAACCTCATTAGGCTGCATTGCCAGTTTGTCAACTCTTATAGTCTTGAATACCTGACAAAAAAGATTTCCGGATAACCCAAGAATTAATAAAGTTAATAACTTTAAACTTTTCTTCATTACTCCCTCCTTTTATTTTTGATTCAGTAATTTTGTCATACTGAATTTTATTTCATCTTCTTTTTTCCCAAATGAAATATATTTATTTCAAGATAATAAATTTCAGGTAAAAATCATTTTGAATCTTTGAGAAATAAAGGGAATTGTTTTTTATGTATTCTTACAATTTAATACAACTACTGATCTTGAAAATTCAATAAATCTCCAAGATCAGTTTTGTTTAGTGTAATCAATTTTAAGCTGTGTTCATCTTTTCTTTGAATTTTAATGCCACATTTACAAGGGCAATTAAGACAGGCACTTCTACCAGCGGACCAATAACCGCTGCAAATGCTTCTCCGGAGTTTATACCAAAGACAGCTATTGCAACTGCAATTGCTAGCTCAAAGTTGTTGCTGGCTGCCGTAAAAGCAAGAGAGGTTGTTTTTTCATACCCGGCATTTATTTTTTTACCCATATAGAAAGAGACTAAAAACATTATCACAAAGTAGATAACCAGCGGAATTGCAATTGTAACCACATCCATAGGAAGTTTTACAATGTAATCTCCTTTTAGCGAAAACATTACAAAAATGGTAAAGAGAAGAGCAATAAGGGTAAGCGGATTCACCTTAGGAATAAACTTTGTATTAAACCAGGTTTCCCCTTTTGATTTAATTAAAACTTTTCTGCTGATCATACCGCCAAAAAACGGAATCCCCAGATAGATCAGAACACTTTCAGCAATTTCCCAGATAGTTATATCAACAGCAAAGGTTTGCAGGCCAAATATTCCGGGTAAAAATGTTAAAAATATGTACGCATAAAGAGAAAAGAACAATACCTGAAAAACAGAGTTAAAGGCAACCAGACTGGCACAATATTCACGATCTCCTTTTGCAAGGTCGTTCCACACAATAACCATTGCAATACATCTTGCAAGTCCGATAAGAATTAACCCCGCCATATAGTTTGGATAATCTCTTAAAAACAAGACTGCAAGTGCAAACATTAGTGCCGGACCAATAACCCAATTCTGCATAAGGGAAAGAGATAAAGTTTTTTTATCTTTTAATATCTCTCCCAGTTCTTCGTATTTAACTTTTGCAAGGGGCGGGTACATCATTAAAATTAACCCTATCGCAATAGGGATATTTGTACTGCCAACCTGAAAGCTGTTCCAAAAATCAACTATTCCCGGGAAAAGATGTCCGGCAAAAACACCTGTGAGCATTGCGAGAAAAATCCAGAGAGTAAGGTATCTGTCAAGAAATTTCAATCTTTTGGTCAAACCGCTCATTAGTCTAATTCCTGTCTTATTTTTTCATCAAAAAACTTTTTGAAATCAACAAAAATTTCGTCTCTTACTTTTCTGAAAAAGTTCATTACCTCTTCTTCACTGCCGGTTGCTTCAGCCGGATCTTCAAACCCGATGTGAAGTTTGTTTTTTACTTTACCTGTGAAAACAGGACAATCATCCTGCGCATTTCCGCAAACAGTAATTACATAATCAAATTCAGTGCTAAGATATTGATCAACATTATCTGCAGTGTGATTTGAAATATCGTAACCTGCTTCTTTCATCACTTCAACAGCTTTTGGGTTAACCTGCTCTGCAGGTTTAGTTCCTGCACTGTATACTTCAATTTTACTGCTTAACGATTGCAGATATCCGTGTGCAATCTGACTCCGACACGAATTGCCTGTACATAAAATTATAATCTTCATTTTTTCTCTTTTATTTTTATTTCACAAAACTTTTTAATTTCTTCCGAATTGATAAACTCAATATCCTTTTCAATAATTTCATCATTCGGAATTTTTGTTTTCACCAGTTTCAAAATATCTGCAGCAAACTTAACCTCTTTGCAAAGTTTGTAATAAACCCACTTCCCTTTTTTCAGATCATCAATAAGTTCAGCTTCCTTTAATATTGATAAATGTTTAGATACTGTTGAAGGAGCAAGTTCAAGCGCTTCTGTTATTTCGCAAACGCAAAGTGATCTTTGTTCAAGCATTTTTATTATTCTGAATCTGTTTGAATCACCAAGTGCTTTAAATATCTTAATCTCTTTTTTCATACCACTTTCATTTCGTTATTTGACGAAATATAAAAATGTTTTTCCGAATACGCAAATTTTATTATCTTTGAGGAAATTTTTGGAGGATTGATGAAACATATACAACCGGATGAATGGAAAGAGGTGCTTAATAATGAAGGTTCTGTCGGGAATCTTGTTATGACTGACAACAAACTGGAGATAGTGCATCTCTCACTTGAAAAAGGAGCAGAAATTCCTTTACACGCTTTACCAATAGATGTTTACTTCTTTGTTATTGAAGGAACACCTTCTTTTTTAACTGATGAAAATGAGACTCAATGTAAGGAAAACGATGTTGTTTTTTGTCCGGCAAATAAAATGAGAAGCTGGAAAAACAATGATAATAAAACATCAAAAATTTTAGTAACTAAATCTATGGTAGAAAAATGATAAAACATATTGTAACCTGGAAAATAAATGAGGATGAAAACAAAGAAGCAGTTGCTCTTCAGATAAAGGAAAAATTAGAATCACTTCAGGGTAAAATTGAGGGAATAATTAAAATTGAAGTGGGAATTGATTACAGCAAGACTGAAATGTCTGCTGATCTGGTTTTATACTCGGAGTTTGAATCAAAAGAAGCTCTGGAAAATTATCAGATTCATCCTTTACATCAGGAGGCAGGAAAATTTATAAAATCAAAAACACATTCCAGAGTTTTAACCGATTACGAAATTTAATTAAAGGAACCTCTAGGTTCCTTTAATTTTTGAATACTACAATAATTGTTGTACCGCTTCCCTTTTTACTTTCCACTTTTATTTCGGCATTATTCAGCTCGCAATATTTTTTAACAAGTGTCAGCCCCAAACCATTTCCTTCATATTTTCTGGTGTAGCCTTGTTCTTCCTGACTAAAAGGACTAAAAAGTTCAGGCAGATATTCTTCGGAAATTCCAATACCTGAATCTTTTACAAAAACGGTAATATTATTTTTCACTTCAACTGTTATTTCAACAGAACCTTTGTTGGTATATTTAATTGCGTTATCTACAAGGTTGGCAAATATTTGTGTTACAGTGTATTCATCACCCAGCAAAAATATTTCTGGTTCACATTCCAGCTTAAGTTCAAGGTGGTTCTCTTTTGCAAGTGATTTATATTCAATTACTAGAGGTTTCATAATATCTTCAAGCAGATCCAGTTTTTTCGGTTTGTAATCATATCCGCCTGTTTGCAGCTCAGATACATTTAATAAAAGATCTATGGTTCTGATAATTCTTCTTCCTGCTTTATCCATTCCCTGGAAAAATTCTTTATGTTCTTCAGAAACCGATTCCTGTATTTCTTCTTTAAGTAGCTGACTGAAACTTAGTATCACATTTACCGGCGTTCTTATTTCGTGCGACATCTGAGCTAAAAACTCAGTCTTAATTTTCTCAGAATGTTCAGCTTTTTGTTTTGCCATTATCAGCGCATTTTCAGCAAGAACCGATTGAGTAATATCTTCAAAAGTACCTTCGATAAATATTTTATCTTCCCCTTCATCTACCAGACGAGCATTACATCTCACTCTTACCACAGATTCATCAATTCTTCTTATCGTATATTTTTTTGCAATCAGAAATTTATCACGCAGAGTACTTTCTATAAAGTTTTCACTTCCTTCTTCATTAATAATTACTTCGGAAATGTTTTGCATTATGTTCACTTCACCTGTTTTATCATAACCGAGCAAATCCATTAACGAATTATTAACTGTCACAAATTTCCCATTTAGATCAATCTGAAAAATCCCGATAACCGAGTGATCAACAAGTCCTCTATATTTCTCTTCACTCTTTGCAAGTTTTTCAGCAATCTTATTTTTGTTCTCCATTTCAGTAAGAAGTTCCGAAGTTTTTTTCTCCACTTCCATTTCCAGTCTTTTGGCATAACGTCTTTGTCCAATCAGATAATAAGACAAGTAAGCCAGAAATGAAGAAGCAGCTATCAGAATTAAATAGAACCAATTTGACTTATAGAAATCACCTTTAGCAATAATTTTTATTCTGGCAGGAATTTCATTCTTTATGGAAAGCGGATTAATACACCAGATCATCAAATTATATTCGCCAGGCTGTAAAGCAAAAAGTTCCAGATCTGTGCGCTCTGTTTTTTTCTCAAAGATCAGCTTTTTGTTTTCATCATAAAGTTTCAGTTTGTATGTATGATGTTCTTCATCAATAAATGAGAGTCCGGAATACTTTATTTCGAGTTTAAAGTTATCGGGCAGAACCACTTCATCAGGAACGCTCTCAAATTTTTTCCCATTCAGAACAACACTTGAGATCAGACAGACAGGCTTTGGATATTCATTTTCAAAAAATCTGGAATCAAGAATTGACAGACCGCCATCGGTTCCGAGCCACAGGTTTTTGGAATCGTCAATTATAAATGCGGTTCGGTTGGCTTCATTACCCGCTAACCCGACAGCAGTGTTAAATTTCATTATTGAGTTATTACTGAATCGTAAATATCCGTTATTACTGCCGAGCCACATTGCACCTGACAGATCTTCATTCACATTATAAAGTTCTTCGGAAATTTCATCGTTTAATATCTTTTTGTAGGTTTTCAGCTGAGTGTTAATTTCTACCAATCCCGCTTTTGTGGCAACCCAAAATATTTTTTCAGAAATCTTTAATATATCGTAAGTGCTGTTTAGGGCTTTGTCATTACACTTAAAATTTATAAGAGAATCTTTTGCATCGGAAAAATAAACTCCGTCAACTCCGCTGCAAATAACATAACTGCTGTCGCTAAGAAGTTTAATTCTTCTTACAAAAATTTCACGATTAGGAACTTTTTCAAGGTCGTTGCCATTCAGGCGATAGAGTCCGCTTGTTGTTCCAATCAGTTTTTCATCATTTTCTTTAATTACTATTCCGGAAAAATTGAGGTAATCTTTACTTTTGATCCATTTGATTTTTCCTTTATCAATTCTTCCTATTCCATACTGATTAACTGCAAACCATATCATTCCCGAAGAATCTTCCTTAATATCCATAACTCTGGTTGTGGTTTTGTTTATTACGGAATCACCTTCAAACGGATAAGTTTTCAGTTTATCATTTTTATAAACATTTATTCTTCCGTTTTGTCCAATAACTATTCGTCCGTCACGCGCTTTATATAGACTGGCAACTTCTTCGGTATTTATTCTGTGATAGTTTTTTAATCCGGAAAAAGGAGAACGAATTATTTTAAGAACTCCTCTTTTTGTTGCCAGCCAGATAATATTTTCTTTATCAATAAAAAGATCAGTTCCGCCGCTTCCCTGCAACTCTTTAATTGCAAGATATTTCTGTACAATTTTCCCTTCAGAATTTATCACAAAAAACTTTGTGTCATTTCCTAAAAATATATCTCCGGTCTGGCAAACATCTAGATAATAAATTGTCGGCACACCTTTAAGCAGATAGAGATTTATATTTTTGTTTATAACTTCAAATCTTTTCCCGTCAAATCCGCACAACATTTTATTTGTCAGAAAAAGAAGTGTTTCTTTCCCTTTTATCTTTTTTGTTTTTATAAGTTTTATATCGGAAATTTTACTGCTGATTTTTGATTTAACAAATTGATCCTGCTGCTGCTCAAGAACTTCTTTGGAAGTTGCAATCCAGAATTTCCCAAAAGCAAATTCAATTCCCGTAATTCCGCCGGAAATTCCAACTATGTTTTGTAAGTTCCAACGGCCATTAGTAAGAGTAAATACTCTTCTCATATTGGTGGAGATAGTGATTAACATTTTATTATTGTGATAAATCACTTTAGCAAAATTTAATCTTTCCCCTTTTTTGAACAATTTCAGTTTATCAAAATCGTAAACAATAGGATTTTTTTTTGTCAGTCTGATTAACTGGTTCTTAGTTTCACTCTGATATACCCACAAATCCCCTCTGTTATCTTTCATTATTTTGATAAAATTGAGTCCCTCAATATTAAACTCGGAATCATTGTTCTCCCATTTAATTCCGTCATATTTCAGCAGTCCTCTGGAAGAGGTAACCCAAATATATCCAAGCGAATCCTGAACAATTCCGGGGATATCGTTGGTTGGCAGTCCGTCGCTCATTGTGTATTTTCTTAACTTCAAATCCTGGGCAAAACCGGACGTAAATATCAGTAAGCAGAGTATAATTATTTTTTTCATCAATTTTTCACCAGGTTAATAGACATTCGCAAATTAACAAATTATTAATTAAAACAAAGCATTTAGTTTTCTAAGCTTATTAACCGACTATAATATTTATTTGTTTAGTATATTTGGGATGCAATTTAATTTTTTAATGATTATAGGTTCGTTATGTTATCAGGTAAAAACCCGACTAAAACAGATTCCTGGAAAAAACTGGAATCACATTTTACAGAAATAAAAGAAAAAAGAATGACAGATCTCTTCTCTGCAGATCCGGAGAGAGCTGAAAAATTTTCAATAGATTTTAATGATCTTCACTTTGATTTCTCTAAAAACAGAATTGAAGAAAAAACATTACAGTTGTTTAATGAATTGTTCACGGAAATCGATCTGAAAGATTCTATTGAAAAATATTTTTCAGGCGATGTAATAAATGAAACTGAAAAAAGAGCAGTTCTTCATACGGCATTAAGAAACCGTTCAAACAAAGCTGTTATGGTTGACGGTGCTGATGTAATGCCTGCTGTTAATGAAGTTTTGGATAAAATGAAAAACTTTTCCGACAAAGTTATTAATGGCGAATGGAAAGGTTATACAGGAAAACCGATTGAAAATATTGTAAACATTGGTATCGGCGGCTCAGATTTGGGTCCGGTAATGGTTACAGAAGCATTAAAACCATATAAAAAAGAAAACATTGAAACACATTTTGTTTCAAATGTTGACGGCTCACATATTGCCGAAACATTAAAAAAAGTAAATCCTGAAACAACTCTCTTTTTGGTTGCATCAAAAACATTTACAACTCAGGAAACAATGACAAATGCAGAAAGTGCAAAAAAATGGTTTTTGGAAACAGCACAAAACCCTGATTTTGTAAAAAAACATTTTGTTGCTGTTTCTACAAATGCAGAAAAAGTTGCTGAGTTTGGAATTGATACTGAAAATATGTTTGGCTTCTGGGATTGGGTAGGCGGAAGATTTTCACTCTGGTCAGCAATTGGTTTATCAATTGCCTGCACAATCGGATTTGAAAATTTCGAAGAACTTCTTCTTGGTGCTCACGAAATGGATAATCATTTCCGCGAAACTTCCTTTGAAAAAAATATCCCGGTTATTTTGTCAGCTTTAGGAATCTGGTACAACAATTTCTTTGAAGCAGATTCTCACGCCATTTTACCTTACGATCAATATATGCACAGATTTGCGGCATATTTCCAGCAAGGTGATATGGAAAGTAATGGCAAGTATGTTGACAGATCCGGAAATAAAGTTGATTACCAGACTGGCCCAATTATATGGGGTGAACCGGGAACTAATGGTCAGCATGCATTTTATCAGTTGATTCATCAGGGCACAAAACTTATTCCCTGCGATTTTATGGCTCCGGCAATAAGTCATAACCAGATTGGAGATCATCATAAAAAATTGTTGTCAAACTACTTTGCTCAGACAGAAGCATTGATGAAAGGAAAATCAAAAGAAGAAGTAATTGCCGAGTTTGAAAAAGAAAACAAATCGCAAAGTGAAATAGAAAAACTTCTTCCGTTTAAGATTTTTGAAGGCAACAAACCAACAAATTCATTCCTTTTCAAACAGCTTACTCCAAAGATGCTGGGAATGTTAATTGCAATGTACGAACACAAAATATTTGTACAGGGAGTTGTCTGGAACATATTCTCTTACGATCAATGGGGAGTTGAGTTGGGAAAACAGCTTGCTAAAAAAATATTACCTGAGCTTGAATCTGATGAACCAATCAGTTCACACGATAGTTCAACCAACTCACTTATAAATAAATTCAAAGAATTTACGAGAAAAGCGAACTGATATGGAAATCTTTTTATCGACCTTTGAAGCAGTATTTTTATTGCTTGGTTTCGGAATTGTAGGTTTCTGGATAATTGCAAAAAAGATAGTACCCACGGTAATTCTGGGGGTACTGTCTCCTTTAATTATAGATATAGCACTTCCCTGTCTGGTATTCACAAACATCATTAAAAATTTCAATCCTTCGGAAATGCCTGACTGGTGGACTCTTCCGCTCTGGTGGGCCTGGTTTTTTGCAGTTGTGGTTGCTCTTTCTGTAGGTTATCTGAAATTTTCAAAAAATAAGTTTAAAGCTGAATATGGAATGTGTTTAACATATCCCAATGCGATATTTTTTCCTTTAGCCATCATTCCCGGAATTTTTGGTTTAACCTCTCCGCTACTTACTCAACTTTTTATTTTTACTTTGTTATATCCGGCAATTCTTTTTAACAGCTATGTAATTTTTTACAAAAATGCTAAAAAAGCCAAAACCGGATTTGATCTGGAAAAAATGTTTAACCCTTTATTAATTACTACAATTGTGGCACTGGTTATAAAACTAACCGGCTCAGATGTATATATACCGGGCGTATTTGTAAAAATCACAGATAAAATCAGTGCAATAAGTTTACCCTTGATTATGATGATGATTGGCGGTAACATATATGTAGATTATAAAAATAAAGGTAAAATACATTTTAACGAAATTGCAAAATTCATATTCATAAAACATATAATTTATCCGATAATTATATTTGTTCTTTTACTCATTGTTCGTCCGCCGGTAAGTGTTTCTTTTTTAATATTTTTGCAGTCAATACTACCACCTGTTACTGCAATAACGTTACTGGTTGACAAAGCAAAAGGAAATGTTCCTGTAACAAACCAGTTTCTGGTTTCGAGTTTTATTTTATCAATAATGTTCGTTCCGGTATGGGTTTTGATTTACAGCAACTTTTTTGAAATGCCGTTGTAAAATGTTATTTATCTTAATTTTTATTATATTAACTAAACTATAACAATTAACCGGAAGATTAAATGATCATCAAATGTTGGGGTTCCAGAGGATCTATTCCTGTTTCAGGAAAAGAGTTTAACCGCTTTGGCGGAGACTCCACCTGTGTTGAAATACGAACTAAAAATAATGAAATTATTATTGTTGATTCAGGTTCAGGTGTGAGACGATTGGGAAATCATATTTTAACAGAAGAGAACAAAGTGCTTAATTTTGTTTTTACCCATTCACATTGGGATCATATGCTTGGTTTTCCGTTTTTCAAACCTCTTTATCATAAAGAGTACAAAATAAATATTTTTGGATGCCCGTTTGCTCAGGATGCCATTCACAAAATGTTTTCACCTTCAATGATTCCCCCGTTTCTTCCGATAGAGTATGAAGATTTACGAGCAGAGATGCAGTTTAATGATCTTTTACCTGCTCCGTTTGAAATAGATTCAGTTACAGTGGTTCCTATTGCTTTAAGTCATCCAAACTATGCAAAAGGTTATAAATTTATTGAAGATGGAAAATCTTTTGTCTTTTTCACAGATAATGAAATTCAGTACAAACATCCGGGTTCTCTTGATTACGGAGAATATGTACAATTTGTAAAACATTCAGATCTCCTTTTCCACGATGCTGAATATACTGCAAAAGAATATGAACATACAAAGTCGTGGGGACATTCAACTTACGAAGATGCAGTTCAGTTTGCATTGGATGCTGATGTAAAAATGTTGGGATTGTTCCATCATAATCAGGATAGAACCGATGAACAGATTGTTGATTTTGTTGCTGACTGTAACGAAATTCTGGACAACTCCGGTTCCGATATAAAATGTTTTGCCGTTGGCTGCGACACGGTTATTGAGTTGTAACAACTTTTTATGGTTCAGAAAAATCTCCAATATTTCAGGTTTTGCGCATACGGATTTCTGAAAAACCTCAGATTATTTGATCCATTTATTCTTGTCTACCTCCGTTCGGTAAATTTATCTTTTGCCGAAATTGGCCTGCTCTACTCTTTCAGAGAAATATCTACGGTCTTTCTCGAAATTCCGACCGGAATTGTTGCCGATCTTGCAGGAAGAAAAAAATCTTTGCTGCTCAGTTTTACAGGTTATATAATTTCATTTCTGATCTTTTATTATTATTCCTTTTTTATTCCGCTGATGTTTGCAATGTTCTTTTTTGCTTTGGGAGATGCATTCAGAACCGGGACACATAAAGCAATGATTCTCGATTATCTGCAACAAAATGATATTTCTCACTTAAAGACTCATTATTACGGAAGAACGAGAAGCTGGTCGCAAAGAGGTTCTGCAATCTCGGCTCTGCTGGGCGGAGCTTTGGTTCTGATAGGAAACGATTTTTCAGTAATATTTATTGTATCTGTAATTCCCTATGTTTTTAATTTTGTGAATATACTAAGCTATCCTGAAAATCTGGACGGACCGGTTAAGAAATCGAAAAAAAATAAATTTTCACTAAAAGAATTTTCTAAAATCTTCGAAAACAGAGATTACAGAAACAGAGTAATTAACTCCGCTTCTTTTGACAGTCTGTTCAAAACAGTAAAAGATTATATTCAGCCAATTATAAATCATTTTGCTATACTCATTCCGGTCGGGTTTGCAATTTCAGATACACAAAAATCTACCATAGCAATTTCTGTTATCTACTTCTTTATCTTTTTCCTAAATGCAATTGCTTCACGTTATGCCGGAGTTATTTCTGGGAAATTTAAGCACATATCAAAAGCAATTAATATTACATTTGTTACCGGCTGTGTAATAGCAATTGTAAGCGGAATTACATTTGAGTTAAATATTCCGGCAATAACATTGATACTTTTTATAATGTTGTATATTTATCAGAATGTGCGCAGACCAATGAATATTTCTTATATAAGTGAAACTATTCCGGATAAATTTTTAGCAGGCGGATTGTCTGTTGAATCTCAGACAAGAACATTTCTTGTTGCAGTACTTTCTCCCGTAATGGGGTTGCTGGCAGATGTTTTTGGAATCGGATGGGCAATAAGTTCCCTGGCAGTAATAATTTTATTATTCTACCCCGTTATCAAAGTGCGAAAATAGTGATGTAATTATTCAGCAGCTTCAGTTGACTCAGCTGATTCTTTAGCTTCCATCTTTTCTATAAAACCTTTAATATCATCAAGATATTCCATAATTGCTTTTGCTTTGGTTAAGCCAAATGAAAATGAGTATCTTTCATTGTTGCCTAAAGGAATTGATATTATAGGATTTCCCTTATACTCACTGATTGTTGCAGGAAGTTTTTCTTCGTTGTTTTCCATCTTTAGCCCATCAATTTTTTTTAGTTTATAATAGAATATAATAATTTAAAATAAATTAGCTTTAATCAAAAGTTAAAATTAAAATTTATTTTAAACTTTTTTAAGTTGCTTCTAATTTAATATTATGATAATTTGTCATCAACATTTAACAGTATGAGAATAAAATGTCAGAAAATATTTTTACGCACAGGGCCAGTCAAACATAATATTATCAGTAATTTCATTTCGAGTTAAGATTTATTCATATTCTCATATTTTGTTCTTTATTACGAACTTCCACAAAGTTATAGACTAAATTTTCAATTATTTGGAGAGTACAATGTTAAACAGTTTATTCTGGATTGTTCCTGTATGTTCGGTTTTAGCACTGGTTTTTGCCTGGTTGTTCTTTAAACAGCTGATGCGCTCCAGTGAAGGAACCGACAGGATGAAGGAAATTGCCCAGCATGTGCGTGAGGGTGCAATGGCTTATTTGAAACAGCAGTACAAAATAGTCTCTATTTTCTTCATTATTCTTACAATAATCTTCGCAATCCTTGCTTATGGTTTTGAATTGCAAAACACCTGGGTTCCTTTTGCATTTATAACAGGAGGATTTTTCTCAGGTCTTGCCGGTTTTTTTGGTATGAAAACAGCCACTTATGCTTCTGCAAGAACTGCAAATGCAGCTCGCGAATCTCTTGATAAAGGATTAAAGATTGCTTTTAGAAGCGGCGCGGTTATGGGACTTGTAGTAGTTGGTCTCGGTCTACTTGATATTTCCCTGTGGTTCATTGTTCTAAACGCATTTGTTGAAATGGATCCGATTCATAAAATGATGATAATTACAACCACAATGTTAACATTTGGAATGG
>JBGRQB010000008.1:0-59478 GCA_041725875.1 Rhodothermaceae bacterium | reverse complement strand
GGAAGTTTTAATTCAATCACGTTAAGTCGGTAAAAAAGATCTTCACGGAATTCACCTGTTTTTGCAAGCTCGAACAGGTTTTTATTTGTTGCGGCAATTATTCTTACATCGGTTTTTACAGGCTTTGTTCCGCCAACTGGGAGAAACATTTTATCTTCAATTGCACGTAAAAGTTTTACTTGCAGATTAAGGGGCAAATCGCCAATTTCATCAAGAAATAATGTTCCGCCTTCGGCAACTTTGAAAAGTCCCTGCTTTTCTTCTGTGGCACCGGTAAATGAACCTCTTTTGTGTCCGAACAATTCACTTTCAATCAGGTTTTCGGAAATAGCTCCGCAGTTAATCGGAAGGAAAATATTCTCGCTTCTTTTTGAATTATAATGAATTGCTTTTGCAACAAGCTCTTTACCTGTTCCGCTTTTGCCTGAAATTAAAACATTACTGTTGGTTGGCGCAACGTGAGAAATAAGTGTGAATATTTTTTTCATTGGTTCACTTTTACCAATGATATCCTGAAAACCAGCAGGAGAGGAAATTCTCTGACGCAGAATTTTATTTTCGAGCGAAAGTTTTTTGTATTCTGTGAGTCTGCGTACTTTGTTTAAGATGTCATCAAACTCAACTGGTTTTATAAGGTAATCGTAAGCTCCGTGGCGCAGAGCAGTTATTGCCGTCTGAACCGAAGCATAGGCCGTCATTATAATAAAAAATGTTCCGGGCGACAATTTAGAGCCTCTTTCAAGAAGTTCCATTCCGTCAACTTTGGGCATTTTAATATCGCTTATCACGATATCGTAAATATTTTCTTCTATTTTTTGCAGGGCTTCTTCCCCATCGGCAGCGGTGTCGGTTTCAAACCCTTCCTCGTCAAAAACTATTTTTATTGATTCACGTATCGCGCTTTCGTCATCAACTACCAAAACTCTTGCAAGCATTTATCTCTCCAATTCTAATTTTCATCTACAGGAATTACAATTATAAATGTACTTCCTTTTTTAATTTCGCTTTCGACGAGAATATCGCCGCTAAATTTTTTGATAATTCCGTAACTTACAGATAATCCTAATCCGGTTCCCTTACCAACTGTCTTGGTGGTGAAAAATGGTTCAAACAATTTTCCAATATTTTCTTCCGGAATTCCGCATCCGTTATCTGTTATATGTGTATAGATATTTACCGAATCAAATTTGGTTTTTATTTTAATTTTTCCTCTTCCCTCAATTGCATCGAGGGCATTAAAAAGAATATTTACAAAAACCTGCAAAAGCTGATCCGGGATAACGCTTATTTTAGGCGGATCTTTTGCCAGATCAGTTTTAAAATCAACTTCTTTCACACGCTTGTCATACTTTACAATTCCAAGTGCGGTTTTAACAATTTCATCTATATAAATAATTGAGCGTTCCAGACCCGGAGGACGGGAAAAGTCAACCAGTTCACGAACAATTTTTGAAATTCTGTCGATGTTATCTTTTACTTCAACAAGTGTTTTTTTAGTATAATCTGTATCGGCACGTCGCTGTAAAATTTGCACAAGTGATGAAATTGATGTAAGGGGATTTCCAATTTCGTGAGCAATTCCGGCAGCCATTTGTCCGAGCACGGCAAGTTTTTCCGATTGATCAATTTGTTGCTGCAGATGTTTTGTTTCTGTGTAATCTCGTACAATTACAGACCTTCCGGCATAATCTCCGGCATTGTTTGTTAAAATACTTACATTCAACTGAATAGAAATAAGATTACCGTTTTTTGCTTTTCTTTCGGTTTCAAGTATCTGGAAAAATCCGCGGGTCTTCACAGACTGGCGAATAAAATTGAGTTCCTCTTCATACTTTCTGTCATCAGGAAAAAGAAATTCCGGTGTTTTGCCAAGGACTTCCTTTTCTGTATATCCGAAGATATTTGTTGCTCCTTTATTCCAGGCTATAAAGCGATCGTTTTCATCAAGAACCATAATTGCAGAATAAGCAGAATGCAAAATATTATGCAGGTACTGCTGATTCATATCGAGTTTTTGTTTTAGTCTGTCGCGATCATATTCCAGTTCTTTCATTCTGGTATCCTGATGTAAAACAGCATAGCGGGCAAAAATCTGCTCAATTATTTCCTCTACAAATCCAAGAATAATAAGCGGATCATATTGCAGCTCTTTATCCTCTTCAAGATGATTTATAATTGCATAACGTCCGTTGCTGAAAACCTGACTGACACCCAGCAGATCGAGATTGTGTTCAGCGCTTAAATTGTACATTTCAATAAGAAACTGATCGGCTTTTGCATAATCTGATGAATCTACAACTTCAATCAGGGTGCTCAAACTTGTTTCAACCAGAGTTTTTATTCTGGCTCTGGAAATCTTATTTCCAAAAAAGACTACAAGTGATGCCACCCAGTTTTGCAGAATGCGGTTGTAATGTTTTTTTATAAGTGCGATAAGAATTTTTTTCATCAGATAAATCTTTAATATGTGGTTCTCAAATTTAAGAAATTCTTAGTTTTAAGAAACTAAAAAGTGGATTAACTCTTATTGTTTTTTACATAGAATTTCATTTTGTTAACAATTATATTTAGGAACTATCTATTGCGGGGTTGGGTTAAAACTATTGTTGAACAGTAATAATAAAAGGTATGATTATGAAAGTAAAAGGAATCATCATTTTATTGCTTGCAGGATTTGTTTTTGCCGGCAATAAAACTCAATTAAAAAATGCGATTGTTTACACTTCGGGGGCATATTTAACACACGAAACCAGTATTGATCTGTCAAAAGGAAATAATAATATAGTTTTATCAGGTCTGGCAAACGGAATAGTTGATAATTCAATTCAGATAAAGCTGGGTGGAAAAGCATCTATTTTAACAATAAATAAAAACCTGAATTATTTACGGACCGGCGATAAAAATCCGGAAATAAAAAAGCTGGAAGTTAAGTTAAAAGCGCTGAATAAAAAGAATCTGAAACTCCGCAACACAAAAAATGTTATCTCTTATGAAAGACAGACAATTTTAGAAAACCTTAAAGTAGGTGGCGAAAAAGGAACTTCTGTTTTTCTGGTAAAAGAGATGACAAAGTTTGTAAGAACAAAAATGACAGAGCTTTCAGCTGAAGAGATGAAAATTGATTCTGAGACAGAAAAAAATAATATTGAAATTAAAAAGATTGAAAACCAATTAAACGAAGTAAAACAAAAATATAATAAACCTTCGGAAGAACTTTCACTGGATATATATTCTGCAAAAAAACAAAAAATAAAAATCTTTGTTTCTTATATGATATACAAAGCCGGCTGGATGCCGCAATATGATGTAAGAGCTGAAAAGCTGGATGCTCCGGTAGTTGTTAATTTAAAAGCCGGTATCTGGCAGAGAAGCGGGCTTGACTGGAACAATGTTGATATAACCCTTTCTACTAATCGTCCTGAGAACCAGACAAAACCGGAATTATATCCCTGGTATATCGATTTTATCAGAGAGCAGCAGAGACTTTACAAAAGCAGAAGTATGAAAATGGAAACAGTTGAAACTGCAGCAGCTCCAATGGCTGAAGAAATGTTGGCTGATGAAGGAGAAACAGCTCTCTTTTTTGAAGCAAATGAAAGTTTACTCTCAATTGAATATAAACCGAACTTGAAAATAAAAGTACCTGCTGACGGGAAAAAACATTTTGTTGAATTACAAAAATTTGAAATGAAAGCGGAATATTCTTATTACGCTGCTCCAAAAGTAAATAAAGATGTATTTCTTATTGCAAGAACCAAAGATTTCAAAAAATATCCTCTTTTACCCGGAGAAGCAAATATCTATTTTGAAAATACTTTTGTAGGCAACACTTATTTTAATCCGGAAACAACAGAAGAATTTTATCCTTTTGCTTTAGGCAGAGATAAAAATGTAATTGTAAAAAGAAAACAGTTAAAAGATTTTACAGAAGATAAATTTTTAAGCAGCGATGTTGAAAGATATTTCGGGTATGAACTGCTTGTAAAAAATAACAGGAAAAATGAAATTAGCATAGTTATAGAAGATAATCTGCCAATTTCACAGCAAGAAGATATTCAGGTTGAAATAATTAATAAAGGCAAAGCTGAGTTATTAAATACCTTGGAAGGTAAACTGAAATGGGATCTGAAATTAAAAGCCGGTTCCGATTATAAAGATGAATATAAATTCTCGGTAAGATATCCAAAAAACAGACGAATTAAAAATCTGTAAATGATATTTATAATAGAAAAAACACCCGCTTTTTGCGGGTGTTTTTGTATCTGACTGTAAATTGCAGAATGTACCGCAAAAAAGGTTGTTTGTCCCTGTTAGCTATTAATAAAATACAAAAAACACTATTTTACAGAAAAAATTTGGAGGATAAGTGCGACTTAAGTTTTTTCTTTTAACAGGATTATTTATGACTTTAACATTAGCAAACGGAAAAGTTAGTCAGCAGCTTGGCAACTTTGTTTCATTCAGTCAGAGCAAAAACAAGATTGAAATAAAAGCTGAAAATGCCTTTGTTGAACTAAGCAGTTACTCAGATGAAATTGTAAGAGTAAGAGTTAACAAAACCAGCCCGGAAAGAAATTTTTCTTATGCAGTTACAAAAGAGGCAGGAAGTTTCTTTAATAAAGCAGAAGAGACAAATTCAAAACTGATTGTTACAACTGCTTCTGTAAAAATTGAGATTGATAAAAACCCGATTAGAATCAGTTTTTACGATAAAGAAGGAAATCTGGTAAATGCTGATGATAAAGATTTTGGTGTAAGCTGGCTCGGAACCGAAGTAAGTTGTTTCAAAAAACTGAACGAAGGTGAAAGATTTTTGGGTCTGGGAGAAAAAACCGGACACCTGGATCGCAGAGGAAATGCATACACAAACTGGAACACTGATGATTATGGTTACGAAACAGACGCAGATCCGCTTTATGTTTCAATTCCGTTTTTTATTGGTGTAAATAACAAATCTGTTTATGGAATTTTCTTTGATAATTCACACAAAACTGTTTTTGATTTCGGTGCTTCAACAGATGGTGAAAATTATTGGTTTTCTGCTGTTGACGGTGAAATGAACTACTACTTTATCAGCGGGAAAAATGTTGGAAAGGTAATTGAAAATTACACAGATCTTACAGGCAGAATGAAAATGCCTCCTATGTGGAGTTTAGGATTTCAGCAGTGTCGCTGGAGCTACTACCCTGATACAGAAGTAATAAGAGTTGCAGAAACTTTTCGTGAGAAAAAAATTCCTGCTGATGTTATTTATCTTGATATTAATTATATGGACGGATACAGAATTTTCACCTGGCATCCGGAACATTTTTCTACTCCTAAAGAGACAATTGATAAATTAAAAGAAATGGGATTTCACGTTGTTACAATAGTTGATCCCGGTATAAAGATAGATGAAAAATATCCTCAGTTTACAGATGCTCTTGAAAAAGATTACTTTGTAAAATATCCGAACGGAAAAAATTACACTGGTACTGTCTGGCCGGGCAGATGTCATTTTCCTGACTTTACAAGAAATGATGCAAGAACCTGGTGGGGAAAACAGTTTCATACTTTAACTGTTCCCGGTGTTGAAGGTTTCTGGAATGATATGAATGAACCTGCTGTTTGGGGACAAAACATTCCGAACTTTGTTGAATTTGATAATGAAGGAAGCAAATCAACTTTGCGCGAATGCAGAAACGTTTATGGCTTTAATATGTCACGCGCAACATTTGAAGGCACAAAAGAATTGATGAACGGCGAGCGTCCGTTTGTACTTACCCGCGCAGCTTATGCCGGAATTCAGAGATATTCTGCTGTCTGGACAGGCGATAATGTTTCTGAAGATGATCATATGCTTGGTGGTGTGAGACTGGTTAACAGTCTTGGTTTATCCGGTGTTTCATTTACGGGTCCTGACGTTGGCGGTTTCAAGGAAGCTCCAACTCCCGATCTTTTTGTAAGATGGCTGAACATTGGCGCGTTTACTCCGTTTTTCAGAAATCACACTGAAATAAATTCACCTCAGCAGGAGCCCTGGATATTTGGTGATGCGCACACAGTTGCTGCAAGGAAAATTATCAACACAAGATACAGATTAATGCCTTACATCTATTCTGCGTTCAGAGAATCAGTTGAAAGCGGTCTTCCGGTTTCCCGTTCACTTGCAATCGATTACACATTTGACAAAATGATTTATGATCACAGATATGACAGTGAATATATGTTTGGTGAATTTATGCTGGTTGCTCCTGTTGACAGCAAAACAAGAATCACAAAAGTCTATTTGCCAAAAGGTGAATGGTACAGATATGGTTCCGATGAAAAAATTGAAGGCGGGAAAGAAGTATATGCCGATTGTGAAATTGATAACCTTCCTGTTTATGTTAAAGCAGGCGGCATCATTACCGAACAGTCAGAAGTTCAGTATACTGAACAGAAGAGTGACGGTGTGTTGACAATTCACGTTTATAATGGTTCTGGCAATACTGTTTTCAAATATTATGAAGATGATGGTAAAACGTACGAATATGAAAACGGAATTTATTACAAACGAAAAATTACATTTGACGGAAAAGATAAAAAACTTATTTTGGATGAAGTGGAAGGAAGTTTTGAGTCACGTTTCAACAAAGTAAAAGTTGTTTTACATAACTTTAATAACAAAGAAATCAGTGAGCAGAAATTAACTTCCGATAAAATGGTTATTGATCTGAAATAGGAAATCAAATGGAAGAAAAATTAATTATCAGAAAAGCAGCATTTGAAGATGCAGAAACAATAATTCGGTTCAACATTAATATGGCAAAAGAGACAGAAGATAAAGATTTGCCGTATGAAAAAATTTCACCCGGTGTAAAAGGACTATTCTCCAAACCGGAATATGGATTTTACATTGTTGCCGAAGTTGACGGAGAAATTGCTGCCAGTTTGATGATTACTTATGAATGGACCGACTGGCGCAACGGAATATTCTGGTGGATTCAGAGTGTTTATGTAGAAGAGAAATTCCGAAGAAAAGGAATTTACAGTAAAATGTACCAGTGGGTAAAAGAACAGGTAGAGAAGGAAGAAGGCGTTTTTGGATTCCGGCTCTACGTTGAAAAAGAAAATATTGCTGCCCAGAAAACTTATGAAGCTCTGGGAATGAAAGAAACAGTTTACAAATTATATGAAGAACCCCTTGCCAAGTAAGGGGTTTTTCTTTTCCTCACCTAAAAATTTCAAAAACCAGACATTTTATCTTTATAAAGTCCTTGCTTTTTTCAAATGCTTATTGTATAATCAATGCCCGCAATTTAATGAAAGGATTGTTATGAAAAAAATGTTATTAAAAAGCTGGTATATCTTAGCAGCGCTACTCGTGGTTTTGCAGGCATGCACTAAAAAAATTGTTAACCTTTCGCATTCAAAGGCAGATGTAAAGCAGTATTATGAAGGCGGTCAATACGAAAAAGAATTAAAAGAAGTTATTGACGGCGCCATTGGCGAATTTGAGGAAATAACGATTCCTGAAAATGCTTTAGTAATTTTTGATATTGACGAAACAACATTATCGAATTACAAATATATCAAATCGCTCGACTTTGGATATGAGTTTAATGACTGGCAAAGATATCTTAAAGAAGATGATGCAGATGTTATACCTGAAACAAAAAGATTATATGACTGGCTTATAAACAAAGGAGTTAAAGTTATATTTTTAACAGGCAGACACATAGAAACTTATGAGCATACAAAAGAAAATCTTGAAAAAGTTGGATACACCAAATTTGAAAAACTGATTGTCCGGGATCACGAAACTAAAAAGACTCCGGCAATAGAATTCAAAACCGAAGTAAGAAGAAAACTGACTGAAGAAGGTTATAAAATAATTGGTTGTGTTGGTGATCAGCTTAGTGATACAATGGGATTGTACACCGGACTAAAAGTAAAACTTCCGAACCATATGTATTACATAGAATGAGTTTAATTAGCCCGGTTTTGCCGGGTTTTATTTTGTCTTATAAAAATAGTTCGAAATAAATCTTTTGTTAATTTGCACATCATATAATGCTGTGTTAAATTTGTAATGTTTTTAATAAATCAAGAATGGAGAAATTAATGCTGAACATAAATTTTGTATGCATGGGAAATATTTGTCGCTCTCCAAGCGGTGAAGCTGTAATGAATGCAGTAATTGAAAAAAATGGTTTGTCAGATAAAATAAAATGCGATTCATCCGGTACTCTCGGCTATCACACCGGTGAACCTGCCGATGCAAGAATGCAGCGTCACGCGCAAAAGAGAGGATATGATCTTACCAGCAGAGCAAGAAAATTTGTGTCGGAAGATTTTGAAAAATTTGATTATATCATTGCAATGGATAATGCAAATTACAGGGATATTACTGCTCAGGATGTTGAAAATAAATTTTCTGATAAAGTCTTTCTAATGACTGAATTTTGTTCCCGACACGAAAAAACAGGCGGTGTTCCTGATCCTTATTATGGCGGAGCCGAAGGTTTTGAACTTGTGCTCGATTTAATAGAAGATGCTTGTGAAGGGTTATTTGAAATAATTAAAAACGATCATAGTTTGTAATGAAATACCAGATAGAAGAAATTATCGGTGAAAAAGTAGAATCTGAAAGCGGACTCGGAGGGGGCTGCATAGGGAATGCTTCCCGAATAAAAACAGAATCGGGGAAACATTATTTTGTAAAAACTTATTCCGGTGCAGGAGCTTCTATTTTACAAAATGAAGCAAACGGATTAAAAGAACTTGCAAAAGCAGATGCAATTAAAATTCCCCGCGTAATAGCAGTTACTGATAATTTTCTTCTGCTTGAGTTTATTGAAACAGGCAGAAAGACTCGCGATTTTTCTGAGGTTTTTGGTCGACAATTTGCCCGACTTCATAAACACACTTCTGACAAATTCGGATTTTACGAAGATAATTTCATTGGTTCCAATCCACAAAAAAATACTCCCCCAAAAGAAAACTGGAAAGAGTTTTACTGGGAAAACCGACTGATTTATCAATATAAACTTGCCGAGCATAAAGGGAATACAACAATTGAGTTAAGAAGTGCTATGGGCAGACTCGAAAACAAAATTGATGAAATCTTAAACGGAACCGAAGAAAAGCCGTCACTTCTGCACGGTGATTTATGGGGCGGCAACTATATTGTTTCTGAAAAAGGAGAACCTGTATTAATTGATCCGGCTGTTTATTACGGACACCGGGAAGCTGATATTGGTATGACTTGTCTGTTTGGCGGATTTGATCAGAGTTTTTACAAAGCTTACAACGAAGAATTTCCTCTTCCTGACGAATGGGAATACAGGATAGATCTGTATAAACTTTATCACGTTTTAAATCATTTAAATCTTTTCGGCAGCGGATATTATAATCAGGCGCTGCACATTCTCAACAAATATACGCGTTAAGGTTAAAACAAGCGGAAATATAATCTCAATTCTCTTACCATTCCTCTATAAATTTAATTATATTAACGGCTTATAATTTTTAAGAATTTTTAATATAAGGTCGGTTATGAAAGTTAAAAATTTGGCTGATATTCCAAAGGCGTACAACCCGAATGAGGTTGAAGACAAATGGTATAAGTACTGGGAAGACAACAAAATTTTCCACTCTGAAGTAGATGAAACAAAAGAACCATATACTATAGTCATTCCGCCGCCGAATATTACCGGTATGCTGCATATGGGGCATATTCTCAATAATACCTTGCAGGATATTTATATCCGTTTCAAAAGAATGAAAGGCTACAATGCTTGCTGGGTTCCGGGAACCGACCACGCATCTATTGCTACCGAAGCAAAAGTAGTAAATATGCTTAAAGAAAAGGGGATTAATAAAGATGATATTTCCCGCGAAGAGTTTTTGAAATATTGCCACGAATGGAAAGAAAAGTATGGCGGTATTATTTATAAACAGCTTCGTAAACTTGGTGTAAGTTGCGACTGGGACAGAATGCGTTTTACAATGGACGACGATTACTACAAAAAAGTAATTGAAACATTTGTAGATCTTTATAACAAAGATCTTATCTATCAGGGTAACCGAATGGTTAACTGGTGTCCGGCTACAAAATCTGCAATCTCCGATGAAGAAGTTGTGTATAAAGAACAACAGGGAAGTTTATGGCATTTCAGATATCCGATTAAAGATTCTGATGAATATCTTGTTGTAGCAACTACTCGTCCCGAAACAATGCTTGGTGATTCAGGTGTTGCTGTTAATCCGAATGACGAAAGATATAAACACCTTATCGGCAAATCAGTAATGCTTCCTATAGTAAATCGTGAAATTCCTATTTTTGCTGATGATTATGTTGATTTGGAATTTGGAACAGGTTGTGTAAAAATTACTCCTGCTCACGATGTTAATGACTATGAAATGGGTATCAGACATAAACTTGAATTCATTAACATCTTAAATGAAGATGCAACAACTAATAATAATGTGCCTGAAGAATTTGCGGGTCTTGACAGATATGTTGTACGTAAGAAAGTTATTAAGTGGTTCAAAGAAAACGGATTACTTGAAAAAATAGATGATTACCAGAATAAAGTAGGCTACAGCCAGAGAGGTGATGTTCCGATAGAACCATATCTTTCAAAGCAATGGTTTATGAAAATGGAAGAACTTGTAAAACCTGCAATTGAAGTTGTTGAGCAGGGTAAAGTGAACTTCCATCCTCCGCACTGGAAAAAAACTTACGATCACTGGATGGGTAATATTCGCGACTGGTGTATTTCTCGTCAGCTTTGGTGGGGACACAGAATACCTGTCTGGTACCACAACGAAACAAACGAAGTTTATTGCGGAGTTGAAGCTCCAAAAGATATTGAAAACTGGACTCAGGAAACTGATGTACTTGATACTTGGGCTTCGAGCTGGCTTTGGGCACAGGATGTTTTCAAAACTGAAGAAGAGCAAAAATATTACTATCCTACAAACTTGCTTGTTACCGGTCCTGATATAATTTTCTTCTGGGTTGCCAGAATGATTATGGCCGGAATGGAATATATGAAAGATATTCCATTTAAAGATGTTTTCTTCACTTCCATTATTCGTGATGAACAGGGAAGAAAAATGAGTAAATCTTTGGGTAATTCTCCAGATCCGCTTGATGTTATTGAAGAATTTGGAACAGATGCTTTAAGATTTACCGTTAACTACATTGCACCTGCTGGTCAGGATGTATTGTTCGGAACAGAGAAATGTGAAATTGGACGTAACTTTGCAAATAAAATCTGGAATGCAGGTCGTTACCTCTTAATGAACGCTCAGGATATTGAACTTTCAGAAGATTTAAAAGATAAACATTTTGATTTTGCTGACAGATGGATTTTATCAAGATTCCAGAATGCAGTTAAAAATCTAAATAACGCTTTAGACAAATTTGATGTTAACGGTGCTGTAAAAATTATTTATCATTTTGTATGGAATGATTTCTGCGACTGGTACATTGAGCTTTCCAAGAACAAATTATACAGCGATGATCAGGAAGTGAAAGCAGCGGTTCTTTCAAGAGCAATTTCATTGTTTGAAGATATGCTGAAAATGATTCATCCGTTTATGCCGTTTATTTCAGAAGAAATCTGGCAGCTTGTAACAGAAAGAAAAGATGGTGAAAGTATTTCAACTCAGTCATATCCGGAAGTAAATGAAGATATGATTGATGAAAAAGCTGAAGCTGAAATGGAATTTGTGATGAATGTTATTACCGGGTTAAGAAACATCCGCGGCGATAAAAATATTCCTCCTTCAAAAGAAATTAAAGCTGTTCTTAAAACAAAATCTATGACAGAGAATCAGGAAAAATATATTAAGTCACTGGCAAGAATAAGTGAACTTGTTTATGGCCCTGATGTAGAAAAACCAAAAGCGTCTGCTGCAGTTGTTGTAAAAGATTGCGATATTTTTGTTGATCTTGAAGGCTTGATTGATGTAGAAGCTGAAAAAGAAAAAATGCAGAAAGAAATTACTCGTCTGGAAGGAATGCTTGTAGGTGTAAACAATAAACTTGCAAATGATAAATTTGTTAACGGCGCTCCTGCAAAAATTGTTGAAAATGAAAAAAATAAACAGCGCGACTGGACAGAAAAAGTTGAAAAACTAAAAGCGATGCTGGCTGAACTTAGATAAGCAATGCGTAATATACAATTATAAATTGTCCCCCAAAACCGGGGGACTTTTTTATTTTAAATCAAGCGGGCTTTTTCATATTTTAGTTGAAGGGAGTATGAGTATAAATCTGGGCAGTTGTTAAATTTTTAAAACAAAAAATGTAAAAAAAAGTTATTTTACTTTTAAATAATTACGTATATACATTGTTGTGGTGGAGATAATATGACATTAATAAGAGAATCAAAAATAAGGGAAGTCCAGGGAATATCCAACGAGCAAAAGTTAAGAATTGAAGATTTTCTACAAGGAGCTGTTTACTGTTGGTGCAAAAACAGACCAGATGAATGGTTTTCAATGAGGGATTTGATGGGAGGAAGTAATTTTTATTGGGAAGGAACTCCTCTTTTCGACTTATTTCAGAAGCATGAGAATATAGGTAAAAATAATAATGATGCTATTGCAGCTGCAGGTAAGGATTCTGGCTGGATTTTAAAAAAAGTAATTCATGAAGATAAGAGAAAGTTTGATACGAAAAAGGAAGAATTAATAAGAAAATACCGTTGGAATGGTAATGAATAAGTATAAAATGGACAAATAAAAGTAATCTAGATAATCAACTATTCACACTAACCAACCAATTAAACTCTTTAAACCTTGTTAGTGATCTTCAAATAGGTTAAATTATCTGGTTAAACGTTATTACTCATTGATTTTTTTATTATGACTTCTTTAAAAAACATACTTGCAATTTCTTCGATTTTAATAATGCTTTTAATTAGCTTTTCTTGTAAAACAAGCAGCTTCTCAAACGAGAATTATTTAGATAAAACAAGTTTCAAAATTCCTATTATACATCTTAACAAATCCTCATTTGAAAATGGTTTTTCTCGCGGAAAATTGTTAAAAGATGAAATTAGGGAAAATATAAACTTATGGAAAACTGAACTTTCAAAGAAATTCAAATCAAATCCAGATTCAATTATTAATAAATTCCTTAATCATACTAATTACTTACCTTCAATAAATAAATGGACACCAGAGCTTTATAAGGAATTGGAAGGAATAAGTAAAGGAGCAGAAATAGATTTTAAAACGTTATTTGCTTTTCAGCTTATTGACGAATTTTGGACTCACGAAGAGTTTTTGGCGAATCATCATTGTACTTCTTTAGCAATCAATAATTTCAAAATAACCGGAGAAGCTAATTATAATGCGCAAACTATAGATATTCCCACTTATTTTCACAAAAACCCTGTAATTCTAAAGATTAGTTCTAATAACTCGAGCAAATTAATTGTAACCTTTGCAGGCTATTTAGGAATTAACGGAATCAATCAAAATATAAGTGTGACTGAAAATAGTTTAACAAAATTAAAATACAGTGAAAACGGTTTACCTGTTACTTTTGTCTCAAGAGGAATTCTTGAGTGTAAAAATTTTAATGACGCAGTTAGTTTTGTGAAAAGAGTAAAACACGCTTCAGGTCAGAATTATATCATTTCATCAAATAAAAATATTATTTCATTAGAATGTTCAGCAGACGTTATAACGGAGTATTGGGCTAATGACAATATGCTCTACACATTTCACGGAAACAACCCTCTTACAAATAAATCCTTTAATGAAGAATATAAAAATCTACTTATAGCTTTTTACGGCGGAGTTCCTAAAGAAATTACTCATAGCGATCCAAAACTTAAAACTCTGGAAAAATATTTTTCCGAGAATAATTATTACAATAAAAATAGTATAAAAGAAATCTTAGCAAGTTCTTCTATTTGTAATTCTACTACATTTTTAACAACTATAATGGAGTTAGGTGAATCACAAAATAGAATACTAATATTACCCAAAAAATCAGGTTTAAATGAGTACTTTGAATTAAGTATTGAAAAATGACTTTGTACAACAATGTGTATAAGTAATAGCAGTTTAAGTGATAAAATGAAAGTATAAACATGAAACAAAGTTACTGCAAAACCGAAAGTGCTTGCACTCATATACGAGACCGTTAGATCTTGAAAGCTTGAATGTAAATGCTATCAGAATGTTTTGAATTTCATAATATGACTTTACAGGAGTATTTAAACAAATATCATTAATTGTTTTACCCTTGACATAGGGCTGTCACCCCGGGCACTTATGTTTGTTTCAAAATAATTTTTAAATCTAAAAAAGAGTGACAAACAGGGATACTACAACAGAATGCCTAAAAAGGAAGTAGAGACATATTGCCCTAAAAGTCGGACAGATTGGCGAAACTGGTTAGAGAAAAATCATCAATTAAAACAGGCTGTTTGGCTTGTTTATTATAAATCATCAACAAAAGTAGATTCTATTATTTGGAGTGAAGCAGTTGATGAAGCACTTTGTTTTGGTTGGATTGACAGCACTAAAAAGACAATTGACAAAGAAAGGTATATGCAATATTTTACAAAAAGAAAGCCATATAGCAATTGGTCAAAAGTAAACAAAGAAAAAGTAGCTAAACTCATTCAAAACAATCGAATGACAAAAGCAGGTTTTGATAGTATAGAAACTGCAAAGCAAAATGGTTCTTGGACAATGTTGGACGAAGTGGAAGCACTTGTTATTCCAGATGATTTAAAAGAACAATTGATAACTTGCAAAAATGCTATGAAATACTTTGATAATTTAAGCAAATCCAATAAAAAGTTATTGTTGTACTGGGTGGTTTCTGCTAAAAGAAAAGAAACAAGGCAAAAGAGAGTTTTTGAAATCGTAGAAAATGCCAGTAATAATTTGAAACCAAAACAATTTAGGGTGAGATAAACGGCTTACAACTGATTATACAGAAGCAAATTATTCCGTAAATCAAAATCCTAAATTTTTGCATCTGTCCTCTTTAAAATATATTTATGAATAAAAAAATACGAAGACAAAATAGATAATTGCGTTTTATATGAAGTTTTTAATCTGCAAATGTTGCACAAAGTAATTGTTTATTTTATAAAAATTTTTACATTGGCAGCACACGAAAAAGAAAGAATTATTATATGAAAATTGGCTACAATCTGTTACTGACACTTTTTATACTATTGCAGACCTGCACTAAGGATAATCCCACTTTGGAGCGACCTGTAAGACTGGCGATAATTTCATCTGTTGAAGTTGATGTTGCTGAACCATCTGATCTTGCATTAAGTTATGAAGGTGATGCATTGTGGACTGTTAGTGATGACAATTCGACAATTTATAAATTATCATTAGATGGTAAAGTACTTGAAAAAATAGAAACAGATTACGATGATCTGGAAGGTGTTACAGTACTTGATGCAGATGTTCTGGCTATTGCCGCTGAAGAGGAGAGAAAAATCTGTATTGTAAATCTGGATGGTGAGTTATTAAAGGAGATAAAACTTCATCTTGACGGTGAGTATAATAAGGGATTGGAAGGATTGGTTTTTAATCCGGATAACAATCATTTTTATGCTGTTAACGAAAAATATCCTGCAATGCTTATTGAACTGGATAAAGAGTTTAACGTAATAACCGAAAAAGATATTGATTTTGTAAGTGATTTATCTGCAGTAACTTACGACAAAAAAAATAAGCAGCTGTTATTATTAAGTGACGAAAGTAAAATTGTAGCAGTTTGCGACTTAAAAGGCAATTTACTCAAAAAATACAAATTTTCTATTCAGCAGGCTGAAGGAATTTGTTTAAAAGACGATATTATTTATATAATATCAGATCCTGAAGAAACTTTGTACAAACTGGAAATTTAGGGAAACATTTTTCACATAAAAATGTAAAACCAGCGCAACTATTTTGCGTGAAATTAGTCTTATTTATTGTTCCGGTCTGCAGTTTTAATCTCTGGAGATTAAAACTTTTTACTATCATCTTAATTAAAATTTTAGTACTCTACATATTATTCGCTTGAAACAAGGTAAGATGGAAAAGATTAAATTAGATCCAAAATCAGCATTATTTTTAGAATGGCGTTCAAAATATTACACCGGGGATAAATTCCGTGAATATTTGACTCATCTTGATTTAAGTGCTGCAGAAGAAATAAAAAGCGAATACAATTCAATTTGCCACTATTTTGATGAAGTTTTTATAAATCGCGGATTTATAGTTGAAAATTATATCAAAAATCAGCTCGCCAAATCGGAACAGGAACATCTTATTATAATTTTAGCTGCCGGAAAATCTCCTTTATCTCTTGAACTTGTGCAGAAATACTCTGGCAGAATAAATAAAATTCTTGAAATTGATGTTTCCGGAATGGATGAAAAAAAAGAGCTTTATGATGTTCATTATCCTGATTTTGCTGAAAAAATAAAATGTATAACCGCTGATTTTACTTCAACACCAATACTTGAGTTTATGCACAATCTGCTTAATGAGTATTATAATGATCTTCCCTGTATAATATTACTTGAAGGAGTGAGTTACTACTTATCGCAGTGTGAACTTGAAAAAATGGTGGCCAGTTTCAAATCGAAGAATAAGAATAACACATTTATCTTTGAATATATGCTTCCGGCGGATCAGCTTTCACCGGAGAGAAAAGAGATACCTGCAAAGTTTATTGAAACATCAAATTTTGATAAATCAAAAGCCAGTTTTTTTACCGGTCCGGTTCTCTCAAATATGATGGATAAACTGGATGCAAAACTTCTGCAGAAAGATAATCTTACAAATGCCGAAAAGTTAAGAACCGGCGAAAATAAATACTTTCCTAATGAGGAAGACGGCTGGCTGGAATGTTCTATCTGGCAAATTTAATTTTACCTCTTTAAAAATAAAAACCCCCGGCTTAACCGAGGGTCGCTATCCCGATAGCTTTATTATCAGAAATTAACTACAGTCATTAAATAAGCCCAATATGCGTTATCTTTCCCTTTTGTTTCTTCAAATATATCACCTGGATTAAAGAATGAAAATCCGCCTTGTACAGTCAGATTTTTATTGTATTTGTAAACACAGGTAATATCAAGCTCTGAACCAAAACTGTTTGAAGTTGAACCGGAATTAAGGGTATAATCTTCTGTTGAGCTAAATACATGGAACGCAGCTTTTAGTGCAAGCTTTTTACTAGGCATAACAGAAAATTTTCCGTGTATGTCTGTAAGTCCTAATCCCATCGTATGAGTAGGGATATTAAGAAAATAATCCATAAAACCGTAGTATTTATGGTTTGTTGCGTATAATGTACTGAAAACTTTGTATTCATCATCACCAGGGTTATCATCACCGGTTAGATAATCAATACCTGCAGACAGTGTTGGTTTTGCTTTGCCTTTGAATGTAAAATTAAAGTTGGCAGCAGCCATCATTGCTGATACATCAAGACCATTATTATCACCTGCCTGATAAGCAAATTCCAGTTCGTGAGATAATGCTCCGGCTTTACCTTTTACATACAAACCGGTTGTAAATCTGCTTAAAGTTTTCTGAATTGCTCTCTCCCATAATACAAATGGCTGGATTTTATATTTTTTGGATACAGCCCAATTACCGTAAAATCCTGCAAAATATTGATCTGTGTTATCGCCGAAAGCCATATTTTCAACTTCCTGATAACCAAAAAGATCGAAGCTGAATTTGCAGCCGTTTAATTTCAGAACTGCACCGTCAAAACTACGACCAACATTATGCCAGCCAACAGATCCAACAAGTCTTTGCGGACCGTAAGCAGCTTCCATTCTACCAATTTTTACATCCCATTTTCCACATCCAAGACCTTTAATAATTACATAAGCCTGGTGCAGATCAAGGTTGCTGGTTGATGATAAAGTACTTGGTTCAGTCCCCCAAATTCTTGTATCCTGGGCCTGAATAAAACCAATGATATTACCATTTGTAAATTTTACACCCAATCTTGTTCTCATAGCTGTAAATGTTGAAGCGTCGGTGTCTGAGTTAAAATCTTTCCCGTCTACTTCAAGTCTGGGTCTGATCTGTGCCTTCACCTCTACTTTTGTCTGAGCCAAAGTAAGTGAGCATAATACTACTAGTAAAATTGGTAACAATATTTTTTTCATTTTAATCCCAAGTTAGTTAAAGAAAGAAAGGAGCGCGTTAACGCTCCTTAAAATTTATTTCACAGAGTTTAAAAACTCGTGTTTTAGTTCTTTATGCATATGATAATCTATATCTTTTTTGTTAACCGGTTTAAGATATTTGAATGCTTCTTCTGAATCATATGCAAGAATTGAATGACAAAGAGTGCAGTCGTACCGGATTGCCGTTCCGGCTTCATCAACCATATTCTGATTATGGCATCTGAAACAGCCTCTGTTGTTGTCGTGACCGATATGATTGGGATAACTGCCCCATTCAATCTTCATTTCAGGATGAATGTTTCGGTGATAAATATCCTGAAGTGCTTTAACTGAATTTGCTATCTCGTTTTCTTTGGAGTTGGCAATATTTGGATAATTATTTCGGTAAAATCTTTCAATATAGTTAGCAATTAAATTATTTGCGGTTTCTTTATCCACATAATTTTTGGTGATTGCGTAATGTCCTTCACGTTTTATAAACGGGAGGGATTTGTCTATAAGTCCGGAATGAATTCTTGTATCAATCGCTTTTTCAGGCTCTTCGTAAATATGAGTTGCACGATTATGACAATCTATACAATCCATTTTTCTGGCTTCCTGAATTTCAGATTTTCCGGCTAAAAGATTTTTATTTGTAAACCGTTTTATTGATCCGTTTTGTTGTTTTGATTCAACCCAAACCATTTCGCTTCTTTGATAATCGGCAGAAGCATATCGTACTTCATTTTTGTCAGATACATGCCAGTGAATACCGGAACTTCCCACTTTTTTACCTGTGTCAATTTTCAGGTTAAGAGTGGTGTAAGACGGGGTATTTTTCTCATCCTTTTTGTATCTGGCAAATGTTTTCAGCTTTGTACCGTAAAACTTGTCAGGCCAGTGACATTTTTCGCAGGTTTCTCTTGCCGGACGAAGATTATGAACCGGTGTTGGAATTGGTCTTTCCAGCAAATCAAAAGTTACGGAGATCATCTGCCAGGCGCCGTTAAGCTTTGAAGCTACAAGTGCGTCAACACCTTCACCAACGTGACATTCAACACAGTCAACCCTGGCGTGAGGCGATTGCTGGTAAGTAACCCATTCCGGGTTCATTACACTGTGGCAGGCGGTTCCGCAAAATTCTGCTCCATCCATAAACTTAAGAGTTCTGAAACTTGCAAAACTCAAAAACAAAACATTTACAATTGTTAAAATTGCAATTGTTCTGAATATGCCGGAACCAAGTTTTGATTCTGATAGTTCATTTTCCTCAAACTGTGTATTGGCAAGATCTTCGAAAGATTTACCTGTAGTTTTTTTGTATTTCCACCATCCAAAAGGAATTAAAGCCAACCCGATGAAGAAGAGAGTCGGCAATAATAAATAGGTAATCAAACCAAAATATGCATTTGTTAAAATTCCCATCAGACGCGGAATTTCAAGTACAATAAAGGTAATAAAGGCCGATGTGGTAAGAATCATTCCTGTTTTACCAATCCTGTTAACAGAGACTGCAAGTAGAAATTTGAAGTATTTATCCTTCATTTCTTACCACCTATTTTTTACCAAATAAATTTTTATAAATTTGTTTGTGTGTTCCTTTACGGATTTTTCCTTTTAATTCTTTTGAACTTTCTTTAATCCATTTGTGCATTGGAGTATTAAGTATTTCTTCAATTAAAGTATTAACATCTTTGTCACCCAAATGCTGTGCTTCAGGTATAAACTTGAAGTAGAAGTTGTGTGCAACATCGTAAATACCGTGCCACCAGGCGTAATCAGGACCCATCATAGCTGCACCGTGACGAGCGCGGCGACCTTCGTGATGCCATAATTCCCAATATAACCATTCAACTTCGTTACCAAATGCTGCCGGACTCTTAAGAAGTTTTTTCTTCTTAATAAGGTTGATAATTTTTGTAGCAGGTTTAGCAAATTTTTCGTTGTACATTTCAACAAATGCGTCATACTGATAGAAGTGACCATCTGTAAATCTTGTACCGTGACAAGCTACACAAACATCTTCCATATTTTTACGCTTCTGCGCAAAATTCTTTTTCTTTTTGGAAATAGGAGGTCTTAAAGTCCATTGCAACCTTTGACCAACATCGTGCGTAATTTTCTGGCGTTTTGTTGCTGACATATGACAAGTAGCACATGTAGGAGCTTCATAATAATCAACACCAACAACCCAGCTGTCAGATTTTAAATTCATCTGATCGATGTTAGTGTAGTAAGCATTACCATGTTTACTTTCTTCATAAA
Organism: Rhodothermaceae bacterium; assembly: GCA_041725875.1. Lineage (GTDB taxonomy): Bacteria > Bacteroidota > Ignavibacteria > Ignavibacteriales > Melioribacteraceae > JBGRQB01. The sequence goes on along the minus strand of JBGRQB010000008.1, from coordinate 39,073 downwards.
TTTCTTTTTGAGGATGATCAGGACCAAGGTGACATTTTGAACAAGATTCTGGTTGTCTTGCCTGTGCTTTTGAGAATGAATGTCTTGTATGACAAGCAACGCAAGCACCTTTTGATCCGTCAGGATTTAATCTTCCTATACCGGAATTTGGCCAGCTTTTCATTGATAATTTGTTAGGAGATTTTTCATCGATAATTACTTTACCGCCGTGGCAGCTTTCGCAACCCATAATTACAACAGGTTCACCACCGGCAACATGTGCAAGGTAAGCATCTTTTGATTCAAGAATTTCACCTGCTGTGGCGTGATAAGAACTCTGAACTTCCATTGCTTCTTTTTCGTGACATTTACCGCAATCTTTTGGTGTTACCAAAGTAGCAATGTAAACTCCTTCATGTTTGAAAGCATCTTTATCGCTGCTTTCAGCAATATGGCAATCCAAACAAGTAACATTGTGCTCTGCGTGCATAGAACCATGCCATTGTTTGTAAAGACCTGGACTTTTTTCTTTGTGACAGGTCATACATTTTCCGGCATCCTTGCCTTCATAACGTTGAGCTGGTACAAGACTAAAAAGTCCGAAAAGGCTAATTAATAAAACCAATGTGACTCTTTTACTCATTATGTTCCTCACATTATTAAGTATATTATTTATTAATTGGTGAAAAGTTAGTATTAGTTCGTTTTTGTAAATTCTTTACATCTTCACTGCTGGTTGGATGACCAAGAGATTCAACATTTTTGATTAATTCTCTGTAGCGGTCAGTCTTGACTTTATTATGCCAGTTGTCCGTTAACATACCAATTCCGGTAACAAGTAAAAATAATACAATTAAAAATAGCGGAACCATTTTCTTTATCACCTGATTTTCGGACAAAGGAGTCGATATTTTTAATGTGTCATTAACCGGACAGGCATCTACGCACTGAAAACAAGATACACATTCATCCGAAATAACGGTTTTTACTTTATCCACCTTTATGAATGACGGACAGATTTTTGCACACTTGGTGCAATCTATACACGATGACTCATTTCGTTTAATTTTGGTTGGACTTAATAATCCGAAAATACCTAACAGGGCTCCGTAGGGACACAGATACCTGCACCAGAAATTTCGGAAAACAATTGAGAGGAAAAATAATATGGAAATTACCGTGATTGCAAACGGAGAAATGTTTGCAAAGAAGTAATACATTTTAATATCGGACATGAGATTATAATCTCCGTCCAAAAATATTTTCAATGCCATCTCATTCATTGAAAAGAAGATAACATTCACAAAAAAGAGTAGCAACAAATATTTTACACTTCTAAGAGGAAAATCGATGAATTTCGGAAGTTTTACTCTTGTTTTGAAGATTTTTAGAGAAATTCTATCTCCAAAATCACCAATAAGCTCACTTAAAAATCCTACGGGACAAAACCAGCTGCAAAATGATTTGCCCACAAAAAACGACATCAGGATAATTGCAATTAAAATAAACAATCCTGCAGGATGATACGAATGAATTGTTCCGGAATAAATCCAGTACATCAGGTTCATCAGAGAACTGATAGGCAGAAAACCTTCAACTCCCGGAGGTCGGTATATTTCCCCAAGAACAGCAGGGGTTTGCAATGCTTCCAGAAAAAAATAAAACTCAATTCCGATCCAAATGCACAAAAATGAAAATGCAAGCTGGATGTAAAATCGCTGGTTTTGTATTGTATCGCTATTTTTTGGCTTCAGACTCATCACGCTAATCAGAATTTTTATTCTGATTATAAAGTAATATTATAATAGTTTAGATACAATATAAATTAACTTGAAATTATAAAGAGTCTATCTTGTTTTTAGTTTTTTTAAGCAGTTGCCCCAGGTCTTCTTCACTTAACATTTTAAAGGTTTTATCGCGCAATTTTCCCCACTTGTTATGTACGGGACAAGGATTTCCGCAGCCGCAATCTTTAAAACCAAGTACACAATTGTTAAACATATCCAAACCGTCAATGGCTTCTACAATCTCAATCAATTTTACGTCTTCCGGTTTCTTAGCCAGAAAAAAGCCGCCGTTTTTACCTTTTTGAGAACCAACAATTCCTTTGTAAGTAAGAAGCTGCAAAACTTTTGAAACAAATTCTTTTGGAACTTTCAGGTTCTTTGATATCTCGGATGCGTTAAAACGCATAGACTGATTTTGTGCGGAAAGAAACAAAACAGCCTGCAGCCCGAGCTCACATTTCTTTGAAAAAATAACTGTCATAGCAAAAATTTTTATAGTGAAAATTAATTAATACAAAAATGTCTATATATCTCCTAACAATCAATCAAAAAGTCGGGAAATGCCCGGTATTTACTATATTTTAAAGATATTTAACTCTGATTTGAGGTTAAATTATCTTATATTGCGATCCACGTTTTTTATTATAAATCCTATTGAGGTTGTATGTTAAATTCAATTCAGAAGAAGACAGGGGCAATATTACTGATTTTTTTGGTGGTTATTATCGGGATTAATTTGAAGACTTTTTTGACAACCGAGTCTCAGGCAAGTGACGGGGTAGTTATTAATTTGGCAGGGAAACAGAGAATGCTTACTCAGAAGATGACAAAAGAAGCACTTTCTGTTACTCAGGAATTAATGAATCAGTCGGAATTAATTAAAACAGTTAATCTGTTTGATAAAACTTTAAAGGGGTTAATCTCAGGAGATAAATCACTAAATCTTCCACCTTGTAAATCTGATCATATTGTAAACCAGCTTGAAAGAGTACAGGGGTTATGGACTCCGTTCAGAGCAAAAATTCAAAATGTTATAGATAATCACACAGACACTCAGAGTCTGGATTATATTCTGGCAAATAACATTAAGTTATTGCAGGAAATGAACAAAGCCGTAAAGATGTTTGAAGAAGAATCTTCATCAAAAGTTTCAACTTTACAGGTTTGGCAGATAGTGTTTATCGGCTTTGCAATTACGTTGTTTATCTTCGCAATAAACTTAATGTCAAGATGGATTATTAATCCTGTGCTTGATATAGAAAAAGCAGCACAGCTTGTTGCCGACGGAAATACCGATGTTCAGGTTGATATAAAAACCGACGATGAGCTTGGTAAACTAGCCGAAAGTTTTAATACAATGGTATCAAACATAATGCAGGCACAATGCGATCTTATTAAAGAAAAAGAGAGTGTTGAAGAGAGAATAAAAATAGCAATTGAAGAATCTGAAAAACAAAATAAATATTTATCTGAAAAAACAGAAGAAATGCTTGGGGCAATGGACAGACTTGCAACAGGTGATTTGACTGTTAAAATAGTTCCTGAAAAGGATGATTTAATAGGACAGATATTCAATGGTTTTAACAGAGTTGTTACAAATATTAAAACAATGATTACCGAAGTACAAAGCGCTGTTGAAGCTACTGCTTCTGCTGCAAGTCAGATCAGTGCATCAACTTCAACAATTGCTGCAGGTGCTCAGGAGCAAAGTTCTCAGGCATCTGAAGTTGCCGACGCTGTTATGTCAATTGCAGGTACAGTTGTTCAAACCAACAACAGCGCTGATGAAGCAAAAGGTGTTTCTCTTAAAGCTGGTGAAATTGCAAAACTTGGCGGTAACATTGTTAATGATACAGTAAGCAGTATGAATAAAATTGCCGGAGTTGTTTCCGATTCGGCTGAAATAGTTAAAGGTCTGGGCGAAAACAGCGACAAAATTGGCGATATTGTTGTTGTTATTGAGGATATTGCAGATCAGACAAATCTTCTTGCGTTAAATGCTGCAATTGAGGCTGCAAGAGCAGGCGAACAGGGAAGAGGATTTGCCGTTGTTGCGGATGAAGTAAGAAATCTTGCTGACAGAACAACTTCTGCAACAAAAGAGATTGAAACAATTATTTCTCAAATTCAAAACGATACTTCCGCTGCAGTTGATTCTATGAAAATAGGAACAAGTACCGTAAGTGAAGGAAAAGCTAAAGCAAACGAAGCAGGTGATTCACTTAGTGAAATTATTTCAGGTACTGAAAATGTAGTTTCAATTGTATCAAATGTTGCTGAATCAAGTGAACAGCAAGCTGCTGCAATTGAACAGGTTTCTTCAAATATGGAAGGAATTAAAATAGTTGCAAACGACACCGCTGCAAATGTTGAACAGATTGCAATGGCTGCCGACGAGCTGACTAACCTCACAAACCAACTCACCGAAACAAGTCAGAGATTTAAAATAGAGAATTACGAAATAGCAAGATATTAGCTATAAACCCCTGAGGGCATTGACCTTCAGGGGCTATTAAAAAATTTTTGACTGTAATCAGAAAAAAAAGTCTGAAATTAAGAACGAATTTATTATATTCGGAGTCTGAGTCTTAATTAATAGTCTTTATTCAAATTTTTCAGCAATGTAATTTTTTTACCCTCCCAGGAGAGGATATTTTCTTTGGATAACCGCAATATTAATCTGGATAAAGTTTCTGGAGTGGTGCCTATTGCAGCTGCAACATCTTTTTTGGATAATGACAAAATAATTTCTGTTTCATCGCCAAATTGTTCTTTGAGAAAATTGAATAACCTGTCTTCAACATCGTGAATGGTAAGATATTTAATCTGTTCGGTAAGATATCTTTGTTTACGGATAAGAGAGCGGATAAAATCTTCACGAAACGATTTTTCATCAAGAAGAGATAAAAAATCGGGTTTGCTGATTTCAAAAATATCGGAGTTACTTACTGCAATTGCGGTAACAGGATATATATCTTTTTCAAAAAGGATAACCTCGGCAAAGATTTCGCCCGGTTTTATAACTTTTATAACAATCTCTTTTCCATCTGGTGAAGTTTTTGTAAGCTGTACATTTCCGCTTATACATATATAGAATGAATGACCGCGATCTCCTTCCAAAAATATTATTTCTTTTTTGCGAGTTTCGCGTAATTTCCCGTTTTCTATCAATTTTTCGCGATTTTTTTCCGAAAATCCCGTAACAAAGCCGGATTCTTTAATTCTTTCTATTTTATTCATTCTTTTTCCTGATTAAATATCCTTATCACAAATGTATGACAAAAAAAATTGAAAAAATGAGAAAAAAAATCAAAACCTTGATTCGGGTCAAGGAAAAGCCATTCAAACGAGTATAAATTTAGAGTAGAAATTAAAAATGAGTTAAATTTTTTGAAAGGAGCACAAAATGGCTGTAAGACAAATGATCGAAATAAATGAAGAACTTTGCACAGGTTGCGGAGATTGTATACCTGGATGTCCTGAAGGCGCTTTACAGATTATTGACGGGAAAGCCAGATTGATAAGTGATTTGTTTTGTGACGGTTTGGGAGCCTGCCTGGGAACTTGTCCGGTAGGAGCAATTAAAACAATTGAAAGAGAAGCTGAACCTTACGATGAAAAAAGAGTTATGGAAGAAAATATTATTCCGGCCGGCGAAAACACAATCAAAGCTCACTTGAAGCATTTGAAAGATCACAATCAGACAGAATTTTTAAATATAGCATTAGGAACATTAAAAGAGCGAGGTATAGAAGTGAATTTAGAAGATAAAAAACATCACCACCATCATGGCGGCGGCGGTTGCCCCGGCTCACAGTCATTTTCATTTGGCGAAGAAAAACCACAAGAAACAGTTTCTGATGCAGGAGTAAGACCATCACAATTAACTCACTGGCCGGTTCAGTTACACCTTGTTTCTCCTGTTGCACCTCATTTTCAGGGATCTGATGTTTTACTTGCTGCTGATTGCTGCGCATTTGCTCACGGAGATTTTCATAAAGATTATCTAAAAGACAGAACCTTGGCAATTGCTTGTCCAAAACTTGACAGCGGTCAGGAAGTATATATTGAAAAAGTAAAAGCTATGATTGATCAGGCAAAAATAAACACTCTTACTGTTATGATTATGCAGGTTCCTTGCTGCGGCGGTTTATTAAGATTAGCACAGCAGGCAGTGATGGAAGCTGAAAGAAAAATTCCTCTAAAAGTTGTTGTAGTTGGTATTGATGGCGGAATTTTGAAAGAAGAGTGGGTTTAGTTAATAGAAAGTTTGTTGAATGCGCGGAGAAAGATCCGCGCAAAGATTGAAATTTTTTTAGAGATAAATCAGATAAAAAATTCTGAAAATAATAAATGTTTAATTATGGCACCTAGCCATTCGAAGATTAAAAGCACTAAAAATTTGAAATAATAAAAAAAGGAATATGTAGATGAGTATGTTTTGTTATCAATGCCAGGAAGCTGCAAAAGGCACTGGATGCGAAGGAAACTTCGGAGTTTGCGGTATTAGCGCCGACGTATCAAACTTAAGAGAATTATCAATGTACGTAGTAAAAGGACTTGCTTACTACAGTGTTAAAGCCAGAGAAATGGGAATAGAAATTAAAGAAGGTAACACCTACTTTGTTGAAACTCTTTTCACTGCTGTTACAAATGTTAGCTTTGACGAAGCTGATTTCAAAAAGAATGTTCAGAAAGGTATAGATTTAAGAAAAGAATATATCACTGCCATTGAAGCTGCCGGCGGTAAAATGGATGAAAATCTTCCTGATTGTGCAACTTGGACTCCGGGTTCTGATGAAGCAATCAACGCAAAAGCAAATGAAGTTGAAACTTTCAAAGCATCTGATAACGAAGATGTAAGATCTTTAAGAGATTTAATTTTATTCGGTCTTAAAGGTATGGCTGCTTACTTAGATCACGCAAATGTTTTAGGTTATGACAGTGAAGAATGTAATGTTTTTGTTCAGAAAGCATTAAAAGAATTAACTAATGATGAATTAACAGTTGATGAAACAATTGCCCTTGTTATGGAAACAGGTAAGTATGGTGTTGATGTAATGGCATTGTTAGATAAAGCAAACACTGAAACTTATGGTAACCCTGAAATTACTGAAGTTAATATTGGTGTAGGAACAAATCCCGGTATCCTTATTTCAGGTCACGACCTTAAAGATATGCAGCAGTTGCTTGAGCAGACTGAAGGTACAGGTGTTGATGTTTATACTCACTCAGAAATGTTACCTGCTCACTACTATCCTGCTTTCAAAAAATACAGCCACTTTGTTGGTAACTACGGAAACGCCTGGTGGAAACAGGGTGAAGAGTTTACCAAATTTAACGGTCCTATCGTTATGACTACAAACTGTATCACTCCTGTAAAAGATGCTTATCAGGAAAGAATTTTTACAACTGGTCTTGTGGGTTACCCGGGATTAAAATCTGTAAAAGTTAAAGAAGATGGTACAAAAGATTTTTCAGAAGTAATTGAATTAGCTAAAAAATGTGAAGCTCCTACTGAAATTGAAACTGGTAAAATTGTTGGCGGATTTGCACACAATCAGGTTATGGCAGTTGCGGATAAAGTTGTTGAAGCTGTTAAGTCAGGTGCAATTAAAAAGTTTGTTGTAATGGCTGGTTGCGACGGTCGTCAAAAAGGCAGAAGCTATTTCACAGATTTAGCACAGGAACTTCCACAGGAAGCTGTTATCCTTACAGCAGGATGTGCTAAATACAGATATAATAAATTAGAATTAGGTGATATCGGCGGTATTCCAAGAGTACTTGATGCTGGTCAGTGTAACGACTCATACTCATTGGCAGTAATTGCACTAAAACTTAAAGAAGCTTTTGGTTTAGAAGATATTAACGATTTACCACTTGCATTTGACATTGCCTGGTATGAGCAGAAAGCTGTAATTGTATTACTTGCTTTATTGTTCCTTGGAGTTAAAGGTATCCGCTTAGGGCCAACTCTTCCTGCATTCTTATCACCAAACGTTGCAAAAGTATTGGTTGAAAACTTTGATATAAAAGCTATTGGCGATGTAAAAGCCGACGTTGCTGAAATTATGGGACAAGCTTAAAATAACAGATCAAGATTATTTAAGTGAAAAGAAATATTAGGCTGTCTGTTTAGACAGCCTTTTTTTTATTCAATAGCGATCAATTCGTCAATTTTTGATTTAAAATATTTAAAACTGGGGGACTTATTACTATCGATGTTTATATGGGGTGAAATTTTCTCAGCCCAGGTTGCTTTTTCTTTTCCGGATATCTGATAACCTTTATCTGCTAAAACTTGAGAACCGCCTGGATAAAGGGCATTGGCCATAGTTTCCCAAGTGCCGCAGATCGAATCATTTTCATATTCTTCCAGTAAGTTTTTCTTACAGTTTGGATATGCAGTAGTTATAGCATCAATGTCACCCAATAACCAAGATTCACCTTCTTCAATAGCAACGCAAAATCTTGTTTCTGGTTTTGTATGACAATTATTTAAAACTTCAAGTAATTCTTGTCGAAATTCTTTTAGACACTTATTATCTAGATCACAAACAACGATAACGGCCGCTTTGTAGTTATTTCCATACCCATGAAAAGTCTTTCCGCATCCGTTCAATAGTTGGGGTAATCTCTGTAATAATATGCGATGTTGAACATTTCTTGAGTTACCTAGATCTCTTGGAATTCTTCCAAGACCTTTGTATGCGGTTACCTTGAATGAATGTTCTTCACCTATTATTTTAGGCATTAGTATGTCCAGCATTTTTTTCCCGGATTGGTCTTCAACGAATATTTCAAAATACATATTACCTCGCATCCAGATAATCGCTATACCATAAACTACCTAAAGGTAGTCCTTCATCTACCATATTTTTTACAATATCGATATCACTGGCTCTCTTAATAGTTGAAAATCCATCTGAATCTTTTTCAAGTATAAAAACTTCTTCGGGTCTAAGTGCATCGACAAAATATGGTTGATGAGTTGTTATAAAGATTTGAGAATCATGTTTACGACCAGTAGCATGAGTTCGAAATTCTTCTGCTAAAATTTCCAGTAGTTTGTGATACAATCCGTTTTCCGGTTCTTCAATACAAAGAAAAGGAGGAGGTGTAGGATCTTCTAATAGAAGCAAGTACGCAAAAACTTTTAATGTTCCATCAGACATTTGTTGAGCATAAAACGGATCTTCAAATCCTTTATTATTGAATTTTAGTAATAGTCTACCGTCATTTGTTCTTTCTGTTTCAATTTTTTTAATTCCGGGAATTTTGTCAGCAATATTACTGAGAATATTTTCAAATTTTTTAGGGTGTTCTCTTTCCATAAACTGTACTACATTTGCTAAGTTGTCACCATGAATATTAAGGTGTTTTTGTGGTCCTGCTAATGGTAAATCACGTGCTGCGTCAGGAGTAAAATAACTTAAATACCATCCTTCAATAAATTTTCTAAAGGAAGAAATTCTGGGGTGTTGTTTAAGAGAACCTAAAGTGGCAATTCCAAGCTTTCTTTTATCTTCCAACTCTACAATTTCAGTTTCTCTAGATTCTTCAGTCTCTATATCTTGCATAAGTTTTAGAAGATCGAAGTCATCTTTGTCTTCTTTGATACCTTCTATATCACCTTTCCAAACTACGCCTTTTCCTTCATTTAACATTAAAAAGGAAAATGGCCATCCGACTTTTTGTCCTTTACGACGCTGTCTTAGGCGCTCTTTCAAAACATAAGGGCGGTGAAAATTATCTTGATCAATAGAAAGTTCATAGGTAATTGGTCTAGAGTTTCTGTTTTCGCGATAATAAACTCCAAACTCAATCGGACCAGTTTGATTTTGAGATCTGATTTTTCCAAAACCGCCACGTCCTCTGATATCACAGGCTTCTTCTACACCTGATTTGAGACAATCTGCCAAAAAACCAAAGGCATCAAATAAAGTACTTTTACCAACACCATTTTTTCCAATAACAACTGTTAAAGGAGTTAATGGTTTTGCTGATTGTTGATCCCATAATCTCCCAAGAGTAACATCTTTTAGTGCTCCAAAGTTTTTAACTCTTAAACCTTCAATTATTGCCATATTAGATTCCCTGTTAATGAGTTGTAAATTACTTTCAGTGAAACAGAAGCAAAATATTCTAATTGTAAAGTTATATATAGTCGTAATTAAAAACTACTTCAAAATAAGAGAGAGTTGTTATTGTGGAATAATGAGGAAATAAAAAAAAGCTGTCTTTGTGGACAGCTTTAAAACTTTAAAAAGTAATAACCTTGGAATCATTTTGTAAAAACTCGGTAAGTGGTTTACCCATATATTTTACATCTATGTTCAGATCTGCTAAAATTTCACTTACTTTATACTCATCGGAGCACCATTTACAGGCAGTAAGAATAATTCCTTCTTCACGAAGCTTTCCAATTAACTCCTGTAATTCTTTATCGGAACCAAGTAATTTTGAAGAAGGTCCCCAAACTATTAAAGTAACTTCATCCCACCAGTTCATTTTTTTTGAATTTAGCACATAAGGAAAAACAACTTTTGTAAAAACTTCTTTGTTATCGGTGGTCCATAAAACAGCAAGGCGCTGATATTTTTTTTCAACAACCATTTCAGATGCAGAGCTTACACCGTCTACTTTGTGAGTCTTATCAGTTGCAGAAGAAACACCATCTACTTTTTTTTCTGTTGAATGACTTTGAGCAAACAGGCAGGTAAAGAACAGTAATGTAAAGATTGCAGTTTTCAGAATTTTCATAAACTCCCCTTATTTTTTATCGTAACACATTGTATTTTGATCGTGAACCAGTTTCCATTTTCCGTTTTGTTTTTCAAATATCAGATTAAGATAATAAACAATTGAGTATGGATTTTTATTTTCATCAATATCTGAATAATTTACCATCAGCAAAACAAATCCCATTTCAGAAGTTTCTTTTAATGAAAGAATTGTGTATTTCATTTCCCAGGTATTTTCCTGAAACCAGGCTTTGGTGAAGTTAAGAAACTGAGATCTGGTTGAGAAATGAATTCCGTTTGGTAAAATTAGATTTATTTCATTTTTTTCTGTAATTGTGGATTTGAATTCGTTAAAATTTTTGTCGTTAATCGCCTGCAAATGTTTTTGCAAGGTTTTTTCAAATTCAGTTTTTTCTTCAGTCTGTGCAGCTAAAAAACTTGCACACAAACCAATCAAGAAAAGAAAAATTAACTTTTTCATAGGCTCCTCAATATTAAGTGAAGAAAACTAATCATTATTAATATCAAATACTAGTTAGGTTACTTTTAATAAAAGATAACAAAAGTGCATTATCATATTTTTTGGAATAGTATTATTCAAAATTGAAGTTTAGCGGCTCATTATAAATTAAAACTATATAAATAAGATAAATTGTTAATTCGTGCAATTCAAGATATAGTAAAGTAAGTTGCCCTCTGAAACCCCTGATAATAAAGGGTAAAAAAAATCTAAAGAATGAGGAAGGAAATTCGACAATATTATCTGATTAGAGCATTAGTTGGAAAAAGCAATTTAAAATCAAATTAATACTTGCATTAAAATAAAAGTGAAATTATATTACTTTTGAAATAATTACAAAATAGGATAATTTGTCCTAATAATAATTGTTTTACTTTTTCCATTTTAATTTTGATTGAATTCTCAATGAGGAATTATGAAAAAAAGGACTCTTGATTACATTCTTAAAGTACGTTTGCCATTAGTGCTTTTTGTTGTCGCCCTTTCATTTGTATTAACCTTTTACATTTCACGTGCCGAGAGAGACGGAATTGGTTACACTCCTGAACAACCTATCAATTATTCACATAAACTGCATGCCGGTGATATGAAAATCGACTGCCAGTATTGTCATACCGGGGTTGAAAAAGGAAGACACGCGTTAGTACCGTCAGTTAGTATTTGTATGAATTGTCATACAGTAGCAAAAACTGACAGTCCGGAAATTATAAAATTAACCGAGTACTATAATAAAGGAATACCTGTTCCCTGGAAACGTATTCATAAAGTACCGGATTACGCATACTTCAATCACAGTGTTCACGTGAATAAAGGAATTGACTGTGCAGATTGTCACGGTGATATACGCAGAATGGAAAAAGTATCGCAGGTTAAAGGGTGGACGATGACTGCCTGTCTCGATTGCCATCGTAATCCTGAAAAAATTATTAAGAGCGAGCTTAGTTTAGCCAACATTGGTGATATCAGTAAAATGAAAAAAGGACCGGAAAATTGCTGGGCCTGCCATCGCTAAGGAGATAAAATGGAAAAGAGCAGAAGAAACTTTTTAACGACATTAGGCAAAGGTGCAGTTGGTGCGGCTATTTTGTCATACCTCCCGTTCAAAATTTTTGCCGGTGAGAAAAATAAAAAAAGAAGCAGCATAAAAGTTAAAATTCATCCACAAGCAGTAAAAAGAACTAAATAAGGTTTATTTATGGCGGATAATAACAAAAGATACTGGAAGAGTTTAGAAGAATATAATAATTCAGATTCGGTTCTGGAGTCTAAGAAAAATGAATTTAAAGAAGGCGTTACCGAAGAGTTTTCTCCGGATGAAATGTCTGGTATCTCCAGAAGAAAATTTATAGCATTATTATCAGCTTCGGCAGCTTTTGCCGCTACAGCTTGTACTGATTATCAGGATAAAGGAGAGATTATTCCTTATAACAACAGACCTGAAGGTTTGCTGCCTGGTAAAGCAAATTATTATGCTTCAACAACTGACGATGGTTCAGGTATTCTTGTTAAAACAAGAGAAGGCCGACCAATAAAAATTGACGGTAACCCCGAGCATCCTGTTAATGCAGGAAAAATTACAGCAGTGGATCAGGCAAGAGTTTTAAACCTTTACGATCCTGAAAGACTCGCTTATCCAAAATCGGGCGGATTAAAATCAAACTGGATGCATATAGATGAAAAAATTAAAACTGCTCTTGCAAAAGCAGCAGAAGAAAACAAAGAGATCGCTCTTGTTTCCCATCCGGTTAACTCACCGTCACTAAAAAGATTATTAAAAGAATTTGCAGATAAATATCCCGGCTTCAGACATTATACGTATGAGTTTATCGGGAATAAAAACAGACTACAATCTTTCAAAGAGAGTTATGATCTTGATATAATTCCTGCAATAAAATTTGATCAAGCAAAAGTTATACTTTCTGTTGATTCCGATTTTATTGGCAAAGAAGCAAACAGTATGGAATACTCCAGATTATTTGCCAAGGCAAAAAATATTGTTGATAGCAAAGATGTTTGCAGATTGTATGTTGCCGAAGCAGGAATGAGTCTGACAGGAGCAAACGCAGATTACAGAATTAAACTTCGCGGTGATGCTCGTCTGGAATTTGTAAAAGCCTTATATAAAGAATTAGGCGGAACCGGATTTGGCGGTTCAACACTTTCCGGTGTTACTGAAAAATATGGTATTGACGAAAACAAAATAAAATTACTTGTTAAAGATTTACAGGCAAACAAAGGTGCATCAATTGTTTATGCAGGTGACACAGCTTCTGTTGATGTGCATAATGTTGTTAATGCAATTAACGACCTGCTTGGTAATACAACTCTTTACAATTTCGAAACAGGCTTTGCTCCTGTAAAATATTCTAGCAAAGATGATTTGAAAAATCTGATTGCTGATATGAATTCAGGAAAAGTTGAAGTTGTAATTAATCTTGACTCAAACCCTGCTTTCCATCTTCCTGAAGATTCCGGTTTTGTTGAAGCTTTTGGAAAAGTACCTGAAAGTGTTTCACTTGTTGAAGCGGAAAACGAGACAAGTAAAATTTCTAAAATGGTTGTACCTGTAAATAACCTGCTTGAAAGCTGGGGCGATGTTTACGCAAGAAGATCTGTTTACTCTTTACGTCAGCCTGTAATTGCTCCTTTGTTTGATACCAGACAAAAAGAAGCAGCGCTTCTTAAATGGTTATCAGAAAAAGAAAATTTTGATCCGAATGATTATAAAGAATATATGAGTCAGACTCTCAAAACAAAAGTTTACGATGTTATTTCATCCGGACTTTCGTTTGAGAATTTCTGGTATAAAGCACTTCACGATGGTTTTGTTAACATAAATCAAAACAGTGTTATTCTTCCATCAATTAATAAAGTAAGAGTTTCCGGTCAGACGGGAAATCCGGGCGGTTATGAAATCGTATTAAGCGGAAGTTACTTTATTGGTGACGGTCGCTTTGCAAACAACGGCTGGCTTCAGGAGTTGCCACATCCGGTTACAAAAGTAACCTGGGATAATTACGCGGCAATTTCTCCTGCAACTGCAAAAGCAATGAATGTTACACATAATGATCTTATTGCAATTGATGCAGACGGAAGAAAACTTGATCTTCCTGTTTTGGTTCAGCCCGGAATGACAGAAAAAACTGTTGCTGTTGAACTTGGTTACGGAAGAGAAACAATTGGTTCCGTTGGGAAAAAAGTGGGTTTTAATGCCAACAGGTTTATGACTTTTAATTCATCAGATGAAATGAACTATTCTGATGTTCAAATAAGCAAAACTGGAAAAACTTATGAAGTTATTTCCTCTCAGGAACATCACGCAATTGACGATGAATTTATAAAAGATTTCCACAAATTCCGCGGATTGATAAAAGAAGGAACAGTAGAAGAATATAAAAAAGATCCGAAGTTGATTCAGAAACAGGGTCACAAAATAGCATTGTTTAATATTTCCGGTGAAGAACATAAGTACGAAGGAAATAAATGGGCAATGGCAATTGATCTTAACAAATGTACCGGATGTAGTGTTTGTGTTGCATCTTGTAATGTTGAAAACAATATTCCTGTTGTTGGAAAAGACCAGGTTGAGGTTGGACGCGAAATGCACTGGATGAGAATTGACAGATACTATTCCGGAACTCCTGAAGAACCGGAAGTAAGCACAATGCCGGTTCTTTGTCAGCACTGCGATAATGCGCCTTGCGAAAATGTTTGTCCGGTAAACGCAACTCAGCATAGTCCCGACGGACTTAACCAGATGGTTTACAACCGTTGTGTAGGTACAAGATATTGTGCTAATAACTGTCCTTATAAAGTAAGAAGATTTAACTTCTACGATTTCCGCGATCATTTTGAAGATTCATATTACGCTAATGAGCTTTCCAACCTTGTTTATAATCCTGAGGTTACGGTGAGGAGTCGCGGTGTAATGGAAAAATGTACTTTCTGTGTTCAGAAAATTATGGAAGCCAGAGAGGAAGCAATAAAAGAAGGCAGAGATATTGGTGACGGTGAAATCACAACTGCGTGTCAGCAGGCTTGTCCGACAGATGCAATAATCTTTGGCGACAAAAATATAGTAGATGCTAAAATAAATAAATACAGAGAACACGATTTAAGTTATCATATGCTTGAAGAGACTAATGTTCGACCTAATGTAACTTATTTGGCAAAATTAAAAAATACTCATTCGGAGGAATAGCTAGTGAGTAGTGTAGATTACACAAATGAGATATCCGTAATTGCAGGCAAACCCCCGTTAAGAGAGATTGACGAAGTAATCGTAAAACCTCTTGATACAATGCCCAATAAGAAATTCTATATAGGAATTTCAATTACTCTTACAATGATGATGATTGGCGCAGTAGGGTTATTTGCATCTCTTTATTACGGAACAGGTCTTTGGGGAAACAATAACCCTGTTGCCTGGGGATTACCAATTGTTAACTTTGTATTCTGGGTTGGTATTGGTCACGCAGGAACTTTGATTTCGGCTATTTTGTTTTTGTTCCGCCAAAAATGGCGTAATGGTATAGCCAGGTTTGCAGAAGGAATGACAATCTTTGCCGTGATGTGTGCGGGACTCTTTCCGTTAATTCATACAGGAAGACCCTGGCTGGATGGTTATCTGATGCCGTATCCAAACCAGCATTCACTTTGGGTTAACTTTACTTCACCATTGTTGTGGGACGTATTTGCGGTTTCTACTTACGCAACTGTTTCACTTGTTTTCTGGTATGTTGGTTTAATTCCTGACTTTGCAACATTGAGAGACAGAACTGTTAATAAAATCAAAAAGCCTTTGTATTCTATTTTCAGTCTGGGCTGGAGACATTCAAACAGACACTGGCAGCATTACGAAATGGTTTATTTGATTCTGGCCGGTTTTGCAACTCCGCTTGTACTTTCGGTACATACAATTGTGAGTTTCGACTTTGCTGTTTCCATTATCCCCGGATGGCATACAACTATATTTCCTCCTTATTTTGTTGCAGGTGCGGTTTTTTCCGGATTTGCAATGGTACAGAATGTACTGATTATAATTAGAAAAATTTTCAATTTCGAACATATAATTACAATGGATACTCTTGAGCGTATGAACAAAATAATTATGCTTACTGGTTCCATTGTTGGTTACGGCTATTGTATGGAATTTTTCATTGCCTGGTACAGTGGTGTTCAGCCGGAACAGTTTGTATTTCTTAACAGAGCATTTGGCGATTACGCTTCGGCGTTCTGGATAATGTTCTCCTGCAATGTAATCTTCCCGCAATTGTTCTGGATTAAAAAAGTAAGAAGATCAATCCCTGTAATGTTTGTACTTGCCGTACTTGTAAACATTGGAATGTGGTTTGAAAGATTTGTAATTGTGGTTACATCACTTTCGCGCGATTTCCTTCCTTCAAGCTGGGATATGTATTACCCTACACTTACAGATTTTGCAATACTGATAGGAAGTTTCGGATTGTTCTTTACTCTTGTACTTTTATTTACAAAAACATTACCTGTTGTTTCCATAGCTGAAGTTAAAGCCGTTACACACGGCGCGCAGCCTTCGCATCATAGTGAGGATGAACATGAGTGATAAAGTTTTATTTTCAATTTCCGGTATTTTTAATACGCCTGATGAAATAATTGCTGCAGCAAAAAAAACTGCAAAGAAAGGCTTTAAAAAGTTTGATGTAAATACGCCTTATCCTGTTCACGGTATGGATAACGCAATGGGTTTACCACCTTCCAAACTTGGATATGTTGCTTTGGTTATCGGGTTAACAGCGGCAATAACCGGTTTGACTTTAATGTGGTGGACTGCCCAGATAGATTACCAGAACGTGTTTGGCGGAAAGCCGTTTTTTGCTTTCCCGGCATACGTTCCAATTACATTTGAAGTAATGGTTTTATCTGCCTCTCTTGCAACAGTTATTTCACTGATAGTGGCAATGTTCAAGTTCCCGAATCTGAGTCACCCGCTGCACGATACAAACTATATGAAGAAAGTATCGAGCGATAAATATGGTTTATACATTGAAGCGGAAGATCCTATGTTTAACGAAGAAGAAGTGAAAGCTTTTCTTACGGAAATAGGCGCTGTTGATATTGAACCTATTTATTATGATGACGAGGAGTTCAGTGTAATTCATAATGTTACGGATCCGAAGTTTATTATGATTTTAGTTACCGTGGCAATTATGGTTTCCGGCGGAACATACTTTGCGCTCAACAAACTTATGTTTATGCCTCCTTTCAACTGGATGATGTATCAGGAAAAAACAATTGTGCAGGAAAAAGCAGCATTTTTTGCTGATGGTTTTGGAATGAGAATGCCTGTTACGGGAACTGTTGCCCGGGGTAATCTTCCTGAACTGATTGATAAAGATCCGGAAAAAGGATCAGCTAAACTTGTTAATCCTTTACTTCCTTCTCCCGAAGTATTTGCAATGGGACAAAAGAAGTATGATATATATTGCAGTCCGTGCCACGGATATCACGGAGAAGGTGATTCACGATTAAACGGACAATTTCCAAATCCTCCTAGTATGCATTCTGAAAAAGCACGCAACTGGAATGACGGAAGGATTTACCATATAATTACCAAAGGTCAAAACGTGATGCCTTCGTACGCAAAACAGTTAACACCTGACGAACGATGGGCGGTTGTGTTATACGTAAGAGCTTTACAAAGATCACTAAATGCCAAGGAGTCTGATTTAAATGAATAGTGTTGTTAATTATCAGAAGAAAGATTTACCTGCAAAAGTTGGTAAACTTGGTTACGGACTTTTAGCAGCCGGTATTTTACTTTTTGCTCTGGCTTATGCTGTTGACGGAGCAAGGGCAGCATTTAACAATGTTGTACTTTACACATTTCTGGTCAGTATTGGTCTCGGATCTTTAATACTGATAGCTGTGGAATATGTTGCCGGCGCAGTCTGGAGTGTTCCTTTCAGAAGAATACCCGAAGCAATGGGATCAATTCTTTACATACTTCCGGTAGCTGTTGTGCCGTTGCTTTTCAAACTGCACGATCTTTATCACTGGACGCATAAAGAAGCAGTTGCAGCAGATCATTTGCTGCACGGTAAAGCTCCTTATCTTAATGAACCATTTTTTATCGGTCGATCATTTTTTGCAGTTGTTATCTGGGCGGTTTTCTATTTCATAATAGTTAAAAATTCAAATAAACAAGATGCATCGGGTGACCAGAATCTTACAACCAGAAATATTCGCATTTCGGCAGTTCTTATTCCGATAATTGCAATTACTCTTACATATACTGCTATTGACTGGCTGATGAGTCTGGAACCACACTGGTTCTCAACAATTTTTGGCGGATACTATTTCACAGGGTCACTTCTGGCAGCTATTGCACTCTGTACAATTATAATAGTATTGCTTAACGAAAACGGATATTTTGTAAAAGGACTTTTACCAGATCATTATTACAGTCTGGGAGCATTCCTTTTTGCATTCACAAATTTCTGGGCTTACATTGCATTTTCACAGTTTGTATTAATCTGGTATGCAAATCTGCCCGAAGAAACTTTCTGGCTTATGATGCGCTGGGAAGGAAGCTGGAAATATTTCACAATTTTCTTTGTGCTAATACATTTTGCAATTCCTTATTTCGGATTACTTTCTCGTCCTTCAAAACAAAATCCGAAGCGACTTATTTACATGTCTTCGCTAATTCTTTTTGCTCACTATGTTGATCTGTTCTGGATGAGTATGCCGACATTCAACAAAGAAGGGTTTGTATTTGGATGGATGGAACTTGCAGCTCCTGTTCTTATTGCCGGTGTTGTAATCACTTTCTTAAACATTTATCTGAAGAAGAGAAATTTTGTTCCGATTGGAGATCCGAAATTAAAACGTGGTATGGAATTCAGATTATAATCAGGAAAATATGATGAACGATAACAAAAAATATGAAGCAGAAATCGATTTTAAATCCTTGTTAAAAAATCCTTTGAGATTGTTCGGATTTATATTCCCGTTTTTCATCTTTATTATTGTTTTACTCGGAATATTTTATGTGAAGCATATCAACGAAGTTTCACTTAACAATCAGCCTGTAAATTATCCGGCAATTGATCTTTCGGTAAAACCAGTTGAAATGAAAAAAGGAGGATTAAAACCTGCTGTTGATCTGAAAACAGTATCACTTCCAAATGACGAATTAATTTCCAAAGGTAAAGAACTTTATACAAACAACTGTGCTTCCTGTCACGGCGATGCTGGTGACGGAAACGGAGCTGCAGGAGCAGGATTAAATCCGAAACCAAGAAATTTCAAATCTGCCGAAAGCTGGACAAACGGACACGATATAAAAGGAATGTTCAAAACGCTTCAGGAAGGCATACTTAAAAACGGAATGGCTGCTTATGAATATATTCCTGTTGGCGACAGATTTGCCATAATGCACTACGTAAGAACTTTCTCCGATTTTTACGAAGAGATTAAACAGGAAGAGATTGATCAGCTTGATAAAAAATATAACTTATCAGCAGATATAATGGTTCCTCACAACGTTCCGGTTAATAAAGCAGTTGCAGGAATATTAAAAGATCAGAACAGAGATGAAATTCAGAATGTTCTGAAAGAAAAAATAAACTCAATGAAAAGCGATGAAGGATATGCTGTTTTGATGTCGTTGACAGATGATCCGGTAAATTTTGTTGAAGTTTATAAAAGCAGAGAAGGGGAATTAAAAGATCTGCTTTACAACAATTTTGAAATATTGAAAATGAAATCAAATGTACTTCAGCTTACAGAAAATGATTTTGAAAAACTCTCGGCTTTTATCAGAAAATTTTAGTTAACTAAAATCAATGCGGAGTAAAAGTAAGATGATCAAAAAATATAAAAATATATTAAAAATTTTAATTCTGATTTTACTGCCGGTCTTTTTGCTTGCACAGGAAGAGAAACCGGAAGTGGGAATTCAGGAACATCTTGGTGAATATCTGCCAATGGATTTAACGTTTCAGGATGTAAACGGAAAAACAGTCCGGTTTGGTGATCTTGTTGATAAACCGGTTTTGCTAACTTTTGTTTATTATGGATGTCCGGGAATTTGTAACCCGCTTCTTGCCGAAGTTGTTGATATTGTTAATCATATTGAACTTGAACCCGGCGAAGATTTTAAACTTATCACTTTAAGTTTTAATCACAGGGAAGATTCGGCTAAAGCAAGAACCTGGGCTAACCGTCATCTCGGATTAATAAAAAGAAAATTTGATGAGCACGACTGGGAATTTTTAACCGGTGACAGTCTTTCAATTGATAAAATGACTGACGCTGCCGGATTTTACTTTAAAGAAGAAGGAGTTGATTTTATTCACGCCGGAACAATTATGGCAATCTCTCCCGAAGGAAAAATTTCCAGATATCTTATAGGAACATCATTTAACAAGTTTGATGTTCAAATGGCATTAATTGATGCCAAAAGTGGTAAAACCAACCCCACAATTGCAAAACTTCTTCAATTCTGCTACAGCTACGATCCTGACGGAAGAGCTTATACTCTTAACATCACAAGGATTGTGGGAACTGTAATGCTTGCATTTGTAGGTTTGTTTTTTGCTGTTCTTGTTGTCGCAAAGAAAAAGAAAAAAGGAGAATGATAAATGTCAAATGTTACTTCTGCGACTTCCGGAAAAAGCTTTTATGAAGAAAGCACTAACAGATGGTCAAAAGGTTTATTTGCCTGGATTTTCAGTACAGATCATAAACGTATAGGCTTACTTTATTTATATGCTGTTTTAGGATTTTTTATTGTAGGAATGCTGTTGGGTATTTTAATGCGACTCGAGCTTATTGCTCCCGGTGCTACGTTTATGACAGCAAAAATGTATAACTCTGTTTTTACTTTACACGGCGTTATAATGATATTCCTCTTTATAATACCCGGTATCCCGGCTGTGTTTGGTAATTTCTTTTTACCGCTGCAACTGGGGGCAAAAGATGTTGCTTTTCCGCGTCTCAATCTCCTTAGCTGGTGGATTTACATAATTGGAGCCATACTTGTACTTGTTTCTCTTTTTGTTCCGGGCGGACCAATAGATACCGGCTGGACATTTTACATTCCTTACAGTGTGCGTTCCGGAGCAAATATTTCACTTGCACTTTTTGCAGCATTTGTGCTCGGGTTTTCTTCAATTCTTACCGGAATTAACTTTGTAACAACAATACACAGATTGCGCGCTCCCGGAATGAAGTGGTTCAAAATGACACTTTTTACCTGGGCAACATACGCAACTGCGTGGATGCAGGTAATTGCAACTCCGGTTATCGGAATTACAATTTTGCTTGTTATCATTGAAAGATATTTTGGCGTTGGAATTTTTGATCCGGCTTTGGGTGGTGACCCTGTTTTATTCCAGCATATGTTCTGGATCTATTCGCACCCGGCTGTTTATATAATGATTCTCCCGGCAATGGGAGTTGTATCGGAAATTATTCCTACATTTTGTCGAAGAACAATTTTTGGCTATAAGGCTATTGCAATATCGAGTCTGGCAATTGCTTTTGTAGGATATCTGGTTTGGGCTCATCATATGTTTACAAGTGGTATGAGTGATACTGCAAGATGGGTATTTTCATTGCTCACATTTATAGTTGCACTCCCGAGTGGTGTTAAAATATTCAACTGGGTTGCAACATTGTACAAAGGGTCGATAGATCCTAAAACACCATTCTTGTGGGTTTTGGCATTTGTGTTCCTTTTTGCAATTGGCGGTTTAACCGGACTGGTTCTTGGTGCGCTTGCAACCAACATTCATGTACACGACACATATTTTGTTGTGGCACATTTTCATTATGTGATGTTTGGAGGAACAGCTACAATCTTCTTTGCGGCTCTCCACTACTGGTGGCCTAAGATGACAGGAAGGATGTATAATGAAAAAGTTGCAAAGTTTGTTGTTGCACTCTATTTCATAGCGTTTAACGCGCTTTATTTCCCAAAATTTATTTTAGGTTATATGGGAATGCCGAGACGCTACTTTGATTATCTACCTAAATTTACTGACTGGCAGGTTGTATCAACAGTTGGTTCCTGGTTAATGGGAATAGCAATAATTGTTATGGTAATAAATTTAATAAAATCTCTTAAATCGGGTGAAAAAGCTACATCCAACCCTTGGGGCGGAGTTACTTTAGAATGGCATGTTGCCTCTCCTCCTATATTGGAAAACTTTGAAGAAATACCCGTGATTACCCGCGAACCTTATGATTTTAGTCAGTTAGAGGAGATGAAGAATGAGTAATAACGAACAGGTTGTCGCTGAAATGCATAATGGCGAAGGACATGTACATCGCGATGATATAGGAAGTAAAATGGGAATGTGGTTATTCCTCTTTACCGAATTACTTCTTTTTGGCGGAATGTTCCTGATTTATGCGGTTTACAGATTTCAGTATCCGGATCAATTCAGAGTTGCTGCAATGGAGTTGAACACCAGTGTTGGCGCACTTAATACTGTTATTCTGATAACAAGTAGTTTAACCGTAGCACTTGCCGTGGCAGCTATGCACAAGAAAAATAAATTTCTCTCTCTTGTTCTGCTGTTAGTTACCAATGTGTTTGCCTTAATGTTTATGATAAATAAATATTTTGAGTGGTCTGCAAAATTTGGTCACGGACTTTATCCCGGTTCGGAAGAAATGCTTGCAAAATCTAATGGTGAAATTTTGTTTTTCGGGTTGTACTTTATTATGACAGGACTTCACGGTCTGCACGTAATTATCGGTATGATCTTTTTCGGATTTATCATTGTATTTATGCTGAGAAATAAAATAACACCTGACAACTATGTAAAACTTGAAAATGCCGGATTGTACTGGCATCTGGTAGACTTAATCTGGATTTTCCTATTCCCGTTATTCTACTTAATTCAATAGAGGTAAAAATGAGTCAAAAAGGACACGAACATACTGGAGCAAATTATATAACACTTATTATTGTCTGGATCGGGTTACTCGCTTTAACCTCCATAACTGTTTCAATAGCGGGAATAAACCTAGGTGCTTACACTTTGTTTGTAGCAATGCTTATAGCGGCAATTAAATCGTTTTTGGTAATAAACATTTTTATGCACATTAAGTACGAAGAGAAGATATTCAAATTTTTCCTTCTCATTAGCGGATTTACCCTTGTGGTAATTTTCTTGTTAACATTCGCGGATTTTTTTTACAGATAGAGGATGCTAAATGAATTCTTCACCTACACAATATGTGGATACAGTTGATAATGTAATGTGGTTTATTGCAGGTTCCAGTGTTTTACTTTTACTGGGTATAACAGCTGTAATGATTTACTTTGTATTTAAGTATAACCGTAAAAAAGGTCATAAACCGGTTGATATTCATGGAAATATCTGGCTGGAAATTTTATGGATAGCCATACCGACAGTTCTTGTTTTATTTATGTTTTACTACGGATATGTTGGTTACAATCAAATCCGAAATATTCCCGATGATGCTATGGTTGTTAAAGTAACTGCCAAAATGTGGGACTGGGATTTTGAATATGCAAACGGCAAAAAAACAGATACTCTTTATGTGCCTGTTGAACAAGCGGTAAAACTTGAACTCAAATCAATAGATGTTAACCATTCTCTTTACATTCCGGCATTCAGAATTAAAGAGGATGTGGTATACGGCAGAGATAATTATCTTGGTTTTACTGCCGACAAGCCGGGCAAGTACGAAATTGCCTGCGCAGAATATTGTGGACTGAATCATTCAATGATGTACACCGCAGTAGTTGTTATGCCAAAAGATGAATATGATATCTGGTATAATAAAGTTGAAAAAATAGAAACTGAAACAGCCGGAAAGGATAGCGTGAAAACAGAATGAAAGTTTCCGTTGATTCAAATATCGTTGTTGCAGACAGAGTTAAAACCGAAAGGATGAATTTGAAATCCATTATTAATGTTTTACTCGATCTGGGTAAATTCAAAATTACTTTTTTTGTAGCACTTTCTGCAGCTACAGGATTTTATCTTTTTAGCAGCTCGTTAAATTATCATCTACTTTATGCAACTACCGGATTATTTTTGGTTGCCTTTGGTTCTGCCGCACTTAATCATTTTCAGGAACATAAAACTGATAAAATGATGAAAAGAACACTTGGCAGACCAATACCTTCCGGAAGAGTTTCCCGCTTTACTGTATTGGCAATGGTGATTCTCACAGTTGTTTCAGGTTCTGCGCTGCTTTATTATTTTGGAAATATTCAGACTGTAATCCTCGGAGTTTTTACACTTGTCTGGTACAATTTTATTTATACTCCGTTGAAAAAAGTATCAGCTTATGCTGTAATTCCGGGTGCGCTTATTGGTGCTTTACCTCCAATAGTCGGGTGGTCGGCAGCAGGCGGAGAAATTTTCGATCCTGTAATTTTAACTTTTGGAGCATTTCTGTTTATCTGGCAGGTTCCTCATTTCTGGCTCTTAATGATGATTTACGGAAAAGAATATACAACGGCAGGCTTACCTTCCATAACGGAAAAATTCAGCAGAGAAAAACTATCTCGCATAAATTTTGTAATGAATCTTGTGTTGGGGTTCAGCAGTTATTTTTTAATAATGTTTAATGTAATAAACTCTGTTATTGGAATGGCAGCTCTGGCAGCGGCTTTTCTCTTTTTAATAATATCCACAAAAGTTTTGTTAAACAATATAATATCAGACAGGATAGTTAAAAGAACATTTATGTTTTTGAACGCTTATGTTCTTTTAGTTGTTCTGACAATAATTTTTGAAAAAGCAGTAACAGTATTTTAAGGAAATAAAGTATGGGAATTTTTGATAACCTGGTTCACCCGCAATCTGAAGCACAGATGGAATTGCTGCAGAATATTCTTGTTATGACTTACATAATTCTGATTCCATATTTTTGTGTATTGGTCGGTTCCTCCTTGCTATCAGTGTTTTTTAACAAAAAGGGATTAAAAGATGACAATCCCGATTATATCAAATTTGCCAAACGATTGATTGATCTGATTACTTTTAACAAATCAATTGTGTTTGCGCTCGGGTTAGTTCCAATGCTGAGTATTGTATTTGTTTATGCACAGTTTCTAAAAAATGTGCAGGCAAATATTTTTACTTATCTGCTCTTTTCAGCAATACTGTTTATTTGCGGAGTGATATTTATATACATCTATAAATATTCTTTCCACCTTAAAGATATTTTTAAATATACCAAAGAGAGTGAAATTGATGACGCTTCAACATTAGATGAGTTGAATAAATACAGAAGTTCTTCTGAAAAACTTTATTCAGAAGCAGGAACCTCCGGACTGGTTCTTTTACTTGTGTCATCATTCTTTTTTGTAGGGTCAATTCAGCTGGCAGCAGATAATATACGCTGGGAAACAAGCGGTTTTATTGATCTTATTTTCTCTCTTTCATCAATAGTTAATTATTGCCTCTTTTTGATTTTGTCAGTCACAATTTCAGCAGCAAGTTTTTTGTTTGTCAATTACAAAAAAGATATTGAACAAACTGCAGATGAAAACTGGAAAGAACTGGCTCTTAAATCAGGTGCAGCAGCAATTGCAATACTTCCGCTGTTTATTGTGCTTGCAGTGTTTGTAACTCCTTCTGCTGCATTGTCAGGGGAATATTTCATATACACTGTGGTTACTCTGGGAATAGTTTTATTAATTGCATATAAATTTTATATAGCTCTTAAGACAAAAGAAAATAATTATACATCTATGATATTTTTATTTGTGCTGTTTGTTTGTCTGAATATCTATAAAGACCATACAGCATTTGCAACTACTGTAAAATATCAGACAGCAGTAATTGCAGATGAACACGCCAAGTTTGTGAAGGAATACAAAGAAGGATTGGGCTTGTTTAAAGAAGCCGTAGTAAATGGGGAGGATATTTTTAAAGGAAGATGCGTTGCTTGTCATAAGTTTGACGCTGTTGTTGTGGGACCGCCTTACAATGCAACACTTCCAAAATATGATGGTAAATTCGACGATCTGGTTGAGTATATACTTAACCCGTATAAGATTGACCCCAAATACCCGGCTATGCCTAATCAGGGTTTAAAACCAAACGAGGCAAAGGCAGTCGCGGAATATATAGTTAACACATATAAGAAATAGGTTTCACATTTTATAAAAGCCCCTCATTTGAGGGGTTTTATAAAATTAAAACATTGTTTCCCGGAAAATCATTTCTCAAAAAATTTCGACTGTGCCCATTCTGTCCACGACCCGTCATAAACAGATTTTTTGTTTTCTATTTCGCAAACTTCAAAAGCAACGAATAAAATACTGGCTGTTAATCCTGATCCGCAACTGAAAATAATTTTATCACTGTTGATATCAAGTGGTTTGATAATCTTGGTTAATTCTTCTTTTGATTTGAAGTAACTTCCGTTTATAACTTCTGTGTAAGGCAGGTTTTTTGAATTAGAAATAGATCCGCTTTGGAGCCATTCGCGCGGTTCAGGATCAGTTCCGTTAAATCTTCCGGTTGAACGTGCATCAATTACTATCTCCTTTTTCGAGTTTATATTTTCCTGAATCTGATTAATATTTCTTACAAGTTCATTATCATATTTTGCTTTGAAATTTCCTTCAGGATAATCTGTTTCTTTTTTATCGTCAAGTTCAAAACCTGCTTCAGCCCAGCCGGTTAATCCGCCGTTCAGGACGCAGATTTCTTTATGTCCCATAGCTTTAAACATCCAGTAGGCTCTTGGAGAAGAATAGACTCCGACATTATCATAAACAATAATTATACTGTCTGAATCAATGCCAAGTTTTCTTGCTTCAGTTTCAAATTGTTTTTCGGAGCATAACATATGAGGTAGATCGATACTTGTATCACTGAAAACATTGTCGATATCAAAGTATCTTGCTCCCGGAATTTGTTTGCCTGAAAATTCTGAAACATCACCAGAAATATTGCTTTTCAGACTCGCATCTAAAATTACGATTTCTTTTTTATCTAAATTTTCTTTCAGCCATTCTGCTGATACTATTGGATTTTTCATATATGCTTTCTAATAAGTTTTTTGTTTAGTTAATTCCTGATACAATTTATAAAACTCCATTATATCAGGCTCTGCTTTCATTAATTTGGATCTTTCTTTTTTATTTTTGAGCCATCTGTAAACCCAGGAAATTCCCCATTTTTTATGAAAATAAATCTCTTGCAAATAAACTTTGTCTTTTAACGCTGTATCAAGTGAAACAAATTTGTATCCTTTTTCTCTTAATTGCAAGATAAGTTTATCAAGGTAATCGGCGTTTAATCTGTTGTCGTGACAAAGATAAATATGATCAATTCTTCTTCCGTAAAGCTCCTGTGTTACAGTTTCAAAGTAATCAAAATACTCAAGAGTTTTTTCAACATACTTTTCTCCTATGTACTGAGCTTTCTTTTTATTCCCGATTTTAAGATGATGTTCATACAAAGCGTTAAAAATCCAGTCGGAGCTTTCTACAGTAAAAGGGGTAATTACATATCCTTCGGAAGTCAGAAACTCTTCTACACTTTTTTGATGA
This sequence comes from Rhodothermaceae bacterium, assembly GCA_041725875.1. Lineage (GTDB taxonomy): Bacteria > Bacteroidota > Ignavibacteria > Ignavibacteriales > Melioribacteraceae > JBGRQB01. The sequence goes on along the minus strand of JBGRQB010000008.1, from coordinate 11,503 downwards.
AGAGAATCTTTTCCCAGATCATTATATGGAAAACGAAAATACTTTAATTCTTTTTTATAAACTTTTGCTAATTCTTCTGTTATTGCTTCACCTTTTAAAACATCTCGCTTGAACATTTCCAAATCGGAAGTTGAGCATCTGAGATGACTAAAAGTATGATTGCCCAAAGTTATCAGCGGATCTTTGCACCATTTATGAAGCAGAGCAAAATTTTGATCAAGGTTATCAGTTGTGTAGAGGAGTCGTTCATTTATAAAAATGGTTGCAGGAACCGAAAGTGAATTAAGTTTATCAAGCAACACTGATTTGAAATTATCAAGTTTATAATTTTTTGAATTTGGAACGTCATCAATTGTAACAGCAATTGATTGTGCATTTAATATTGATGTGAATAAACAAATATAAAGTATGATTTTAAGGTTTTTCATGTTTCCAAGTTTTATATATTTCATAAATAATTTTTCCCTTTATAATTATGTCAGATAAGTCGAGTTATCATAATTATTGTTACAACAGCTTTTATAAAATCTTTATTAAGGTTTTATGTTTTTTGTTAATTCCTCGGAGTGTTTAATTGCAGACTCAAACGATTGAAAAATATTTTCTTCTCCGATTAATCCGGTTATTTTTCCTTTTTTAATTTCCTTTGAGACTGAACTGGTTACACCAGAAAGGATTATTTTAATATCAGATTTTTGCAATGTTGTAATAGCATCTGTCAGATTATGAATCCCGGTTGAATCGATAAAAGGTACGTGTCTTAAACGCAAAATTAAAATATTGCACTTAAAGCCGACTTCCTTTATTATTTCAGAATATTGTTTTGCAGAAGCAAAAAAGAGGGGTCCGCTAATTTCATATATCGATACACCTTTAGGCAATTTGGAATAATCATCGATTAAATCGGTATCAACTTCAGGTGGAAATTTCCCACCCAGATCAGCCATTCTTTTCATAAATAATAATGATGAAAGAACTACTCCGACTTCAATTGCAATTGTAAGATCAACTAAAACTGTTAAAGCAAAAGTAGAGAGAAGAATTATTTTATCAAATGAAGAACCTTTTAATATTGACTTGAATGAACGCCATTCACTCATATTGTATGAGATAACTATTAAAATTCCGGCCAGACATGACATAGGAATAAGTTTAGCCCATTTTCCTAAAAACAACATTATAAGTAATAAAGTTACTGCGTGAGTAATACCTGCAACTGGTGTTCTTCCGCCGTTTTTGATATTTGTGGCAGTTCTGGCAATAGCTCCTGTAGCCGGAATTCCGCCAAAAAACGGAGTTACAATATTTGCAATTCCCTGAGCAATAAGTTCTGTGTTTGAACGATGATTCCCGCTTATCATTCCGTCAGCAACCACAGCCGATAAAAGAGATTCAATACTTCCCAATAACGCAATTGTTATAGCGGGAGCGATATATTCAGATAACCCGTTTAATTCAATTTCCGGAATTACAAAGTTAAAGCTACCTGAAATTTCGCCAAAAAATGATTCAATTGTGGTAACAGGCAAATCAAAAACACTTACAATAAAGGTTGTAATAATTATTGCAATAAATGAACCGGGAATTTTTTTGATAAATCTGGAAGAAAAAATTGTAATTAAAATTGTGACCAGAGTTATAATTACAGCATAAATGTTAAAATTTTCGATCTGGTGAAAATAAATTTCCCATTTATCTATAAACTCAGATGGGACTTTTTCAATGTTAAGTCCAAAAGCATCTTTAATTTGTGTGGAAAATATAACCAGAGCTATACCGCTTGTAAAGCCGATAATCAGCGGCTGAGGAAAATATTTTAGTAACGAACCGAGTCTTAATAATCCAAAAACAACCAGCATAATTCCGGCTAATACCGTAGATATTATTAATCCGTCGATTCCATATTGTTCAACTATTCCGTAAACAATAATAATAAAAGCGCCGGTCGGACCGCCAATTTGAACACGGCTTCCGCCAAAGAATGAAATTAAAAATCCGGCAATAACAGCTGTAATTATACCTTTTTCAGGCGAAACTCCTGATGCAACGGCAAAAGCTATTGCAAGCGGCAGGGCTACAATTCCTACAACAATTCCTGCCATAACATCAGATGTTAATTGTTTGCTGTTTAATCCCTCTTTTAGAAGAGTAAATAATTTAGGTTTGAAAATGTTATTCATCAGAAACATCAATAAAAGTTAAAAAATTACGTTCCAAATATACTGGAATTAGTAACAAATAATCTTTTATTAATTCAAATCAGGATGAACAATGATAACGGAAAGTAAAAATGTGATTATTAAAATCACATTTTTTGAGTTGAAATTTTTATGAGTTTATTCATTTTGGGGTGCACAGCAACTGGCTTTTTTTGCCTCGTCAACTTTTTCAACAGGTGTGGAGGCCATTTTTTGAAGTTTCGGACTGACAAAAGGAATGCCGAGTTCCAGTCCGCGCAAAACAAAAACAACAGCAAGAACGAATGCAAATACGGGAACTGCTTTTGTCATTTTTCTACGTACATTTAAACTAACAAGGTTACCGGCCATTGCAGTTGCAAGCATTACCGGAATTGTTCCGAGTCCGAAAAACATCATATACAAAACACCGGAAAGAACTGAACCTGTGGCAACAGCACCGAAAGCTCCTATGTATACAAATCCGCAGGGAAGAAAACCATTAAGGATTCCTATCATCAACATATTGGAATTGGATGTGTTGCGGGTAAGTTTTCGGAATCCTTTTTTTATAAAATCGGTTATCACTCTTACGGGCGCAAGATTGGCAAAAAAGTTTTTAATATTTTGCGGTAAAATTAATCCGAGTATAATTGCCGCACCAAGTGAAATTGAAGCAGCTTGCTGCAGACCGGCCATTACTATTTTGTTTCCGAGCAGCCCAAACAAAGCTCCTAAAATCATATAAGAGATAACTCTTCCCAGATTGTAAATTATTCTTCCGGTAAGAATTGAAAGTTTTGTTTCACCTGTATCGGGAAGTGCCAGAACTATTGGTCCGCACATACCTATACAATGCAGGCTTCCGCCAATACCAATTGCCAATGCAGTCCATAATTCCATAGTTACCTCAACATTATTACTTCATCTTGAAAATATTTAACATCAGCCAGCTGCCAGGATAATTCTATTTTCCATTTTCCTGCTGCCAGATTAGTTATAGGAATAACCTGCTGACCGCTGGTATCAGGAACAAATGGCAGATTTATATCCATAGCTTTGCTGTTTGGACGATAAAACAAAATGTTGCCCGATATTTTTTTTGTCTTCAAAAAATCGGGCAGCTGAATTTTTACATAAGCGGAATCAAGATTTATTGCCGGTTTTTGCGGCAGATCATTTGCCCGCTTTATCATATCTATTTTGTCCTGATATTTTAATTCTTCTTCGTAATAGTTTTCTATTACTTTGTCGGAATTAACAGTTGTCATAAAAAGAACAAGTGAAAGTGTTACGCCGACAAATATTACGTAGGTAATCAATAATTTCCAACCCCAGTTAATTTTCATTGGAATCCTTTTTAACTTTTCCTAAAAATGTGGTTTTAATCAGATCAATAGTTTTACCTTGCTTAAGTACTTTTATTTCTATCGGAGTACTTAGTTGGGTTATTTGTTTGTTATCAAGAACAATAAAGAATTTAGTTTCATTAACTTCCTGTGATTTTACAATCAGTTCTTTCCCAACAATGTCAATTTCACCCTGAACATTATTTAGTTCAAGATTAACATTAAATGCATCCCAGGTTTTGTTAATTATTTTTACATCGTACATATTGCTGATTTTGTTATCTGGCCTGTCTTGCCACATCAATCCTCTGGTTCTTAAAATTGTTAATTCAACATCGGATCTGTTAACAAGTAAAAAAGAGATCAATGTAACAAGTAAAGTAAGCACAACAGAATATGCAATTGTACGTATTGTAAATATTTTTCTGTGTCCTGTTTCAATTTCAGTTTTTGAAGCATAACGGATAAGTCCGGGCTCAAACCCGACTCTCTTCATAACAAAATCGCAGGCATCAATACAGGCAGTACAGTTAATACATTCTAACTGTGTTCCGTTTTTGATATCTATGCCGGTTGGACAAACAGCAATACATTCTTTACAGTTTATACAATCTCCGCCTGTGCGTTCTCTGTTCTTTCTCAAAAACTCTCTTGGTTCGCCGCGTTTATAATCGTAAGCAATAACAATAGAATCCTGATCAAGAAGCACACCCTGCAAGCGTCCGTAAGGACAAATAAACGTACAGAGTTGTTCTCTGAATCTTGTATATTCTAAAAAGAGAACAAAGGAGAAGATGGAAATTCCTATGTAGGCTCCGGTGTTTTCAAATGGCTGACTTGCAAGTTCAAGCATATCATCTCCACCCATAAAATAAGCCAGCAGGATATGGGTGATTATAAATGTTATAATAAAAAAGATAATATGTTTGATAAACATTTTACCCGGATGTTTCTTTTTTGTAATAGGAGAGATTCCGTTAATTCCAAACATCCAGAACTCTATTTTACGGAAGATCATTTCCATAAAAAGAGTTTGCGGACAAAACCATCCGCAGAAAATTCTTCCAAATGCAGCTGTAAACAAAATAATGAAAACAAGAACTGCAATCATTGTTAAGCCAAAAAGATGAAAATCGTGCGGACCGAATACAAGTCCGAACAACACAAATTTTCTCTCAATAAAATCGAGTAATAAAAAAGGATGCCCGTTTATTTTAAGAAAAGGGAGCGTGACAAAGATGAACATTTGAAAAAAACTGAAGATAGTTCGCCATTTTGCAAATAATCCTCTGGGCTTTTTTGCACTTACCCAATTACGCTCTCCGCGTTCATTTACGGTAGCTACTCTGTCTCTAAACTTTTCTACTTCCGGTCCCGGCATCTGTAATCCTTATAATTCTGTTTTTCCCGTAGTTGCTGGATCTATCCATTTTTCACCTTCAGGAGCTTTTGCGTTAGGCGGATTGGTTCCCTGAAGAGATAATATATAATTGGCAACAGACTGCATCTGTTTGGGATTTAACTGAGTTTCCCAGGCAATCATACCTTTTGAAGTTACACCATATTTGATGGTCTTGAAGACGTTTTTGATTCCGCCTCCGTGTACCCAATATTCGTCTGTCATATTTGGGCCTACAAGTCCTTCACCATTCTGCCCATGACAGGAAACACAGTTTTTAACATAAATCTCTTTACCTGCATTTAATGTGGCAGCATCGGTTAAAAGTTCAACGCTGTTTTCATTAATAAACACTCCTGATTTAACAAGTACTTCGCGCTGAATACGGGCAGCTTCCATTTCAGTTGCATATTCGTTTGCAGATGACCAGGTGTCATCTATTACGTGGAAGTTAAGAAGATAGATAACCCCGAAGATTGCACTTCCGTAAAAGAGGAAGTTAAACCACGGAGGCACAATATTATCAAGCTCTTTTATGCCGTCGTAATCGTGATCGAGCATAATATCTTCTTCGCGGTCAAGCGGAGGCATAGGGTTAATTGCATATAAGAAACGCCTGACTGCCTTTTTGAAAGCTTCTCCTGCTGAGTCTTCTTTTTCAGAATAAACCAGAGCCAGCCACAATACAAAAGCTACCATTACAAGTGTAAGATACGTCATTATTTTAACAACAATATTTAATACCTGATCTGAATCTCCGGCAGCAAAAATTGCAGAGCCGGAGAATAAAAACAGGATTAAGAAAACAAAAATCCGGGATAAAATTTTATTCGTTTTCATTTTCTCTCTCATTGGTTTTCTCATCAAAATTTTTATCTAAAGGCATCATTGCCATATTATTCATTTCTTCTTTGTTTGCCGTGAACAGATAAACTCCTACTCCTACAAACACGGTAAAAAACATCAGAAGTGAAATCACGGGATATATTCCTATTCCGTCAATTGAACTCATAAAATCTGAAAACATTTTTCACCTCTATTTCTTTTCTTCTTTAACTTTTATGTCAGTTCCTAATCTTTGCAGATAGGCAATCAGTGCAATTATTTCTTTATCAGGTTCGGTTACAATTCCATTTTGCGCAAGATCTTCAACAATTGCGTTGGCTTGTTTCATTGCGTCATCCAGTGCAACTTCTTCAAATCCTTTTTCATAAGGAACGCCAAGTTTTCTCATCACACTTATTTTTTTCTCAAGATCGCTGAAATCTGTTTTCATTTTCAGCAGCCATGGATAAGGAGGCATAATGGAACCTGGTGACATAGATTCAGGATATTCCATATGTAGATAGTGCCACATATTTGAATATCTTCCGCCTACACGATGCAGGTCAGGACCTGTTCTTTTTGATCCCCATAAAAACGGATGATCGTAAACAAATTCACCGGCTTTGGAATATTCGCCATAACGCTCGGTTTCAGATCTGAAAGGACGAACCATCTGTGAATGACAGGAAACACATCCTTCTTTTATATAGATATCGCGACCTTCAAGTTCAAGCGGAGTATAAGGCTTAACACTCGGGATAGTCGGGATGTTTGATTCAACAAGATATGTCGGAACAATTTCAATTGCACCGCCAAGAGCAACTGCAATAAAAGCAAGAGCTGTAAATTTAACAGGGCGTTTTTCCAGCCAGCGGTGTACAAGTCCTTTTTGAAATTTGTCATTGGTTTTTACAAGAGCAGGTACTTCGGCTGGTTCGTTTGCCACAAACTTTCCAGCTTTGGCAGTTTGAAGAAGATTGTAACCGCAAACAATTGCACCGGCAAGATATACAACTCCGCCAAACGCTCTGAAAATATACATTGGAACAATCTGTAAAACAGTTTCAAGGAAGTTTGGATATTGAAGTAATCCTAAATCGGTGAACTGTTTCCACATTAATCCCTGAGCAACTGCTGACCAGTACATCGAAGATGCGTAAATTACAATTCCGAGTGTGCCGAGCCAGAAGTGAACATTGGCAAGTTTTTTAGAATAAAGTTTTGTGTTAAAAAGTTTTGGAACCATCCAGTAAAGCATACCAAAGGTTAAGAAACCGTTCCATCCCAAAGCACCTATATGAACGTGAGAAATTATCCAGTCAGTGTAATGAGCAAATGCATTTACAGATTTTATTGAAAGGAGAGGGCCTTCAAATGTTGCCATTGCATAAGCTGTAACCGCAACAACCATAAATTTAAGAATAGGTTCTTCACGAACCTTGTCCCAGGCTCCGCGCAATGTCAGTAATCCGTTAAGAGCGCCACCCCAGGAAGGAGCAATTAGCATAATTGAAAAAGCAGTTCCGAGTGATTGGGCCCAATCTGGCAATGCAGTGTACAACAGGTGATGCGGACCTGCCCAGATGTAAATGAAAATTAAGGACCAAAAGTGGAGTATCGACAATCTGTAAGAGTATACAGGTCTGTTTGCAGCCTTGGGCAGATAATAATACATCAATCCAAGGTAAGGGGTTGTAAGAAAAAATGCCACGGCATTATGACCATACCACCACTGTACAAGTGCATCCTGTACTCCGGCAAATGCAGAATAACTTTTCAGAAAACTTACCGGTAAAGCAAAAGAGTTAACAACATGCAGAAGTGCTACTGTTATAAACGTTGCTATGTAAAACCATATTGCAACGTACATATGTTCTTCACGGCGTCTTCTGATTGTTCCAAACATATTAACACCAAAAGCAATCCATACAACTGCAATGGCAATGTCAATCGGCCATTCAAGTTCTGCATATTCTTTACTTGAGGTAATTCCGCTAACAAGAGTTACTGCGGCTGAAACAATTATAGCCTGCCACCCCCAGAAATTGAAGCGACTCAAAAAATCGCTGAACATTCTGGCTTTAAGCAATCTTTGCAAAGAATAATAAACACCGGCAAAAATTGCATTACCTACAAATGCAAATACAACTGCGTTTGTGTGTAATGGTCTCAATCGACCAAAAGTCGTAAATGGTAAATTCAGATTAAGTTCAGGAAGGAACAACTGAGATGCTATTAAAACTCCTACAAGGAGTCCGACAACACCCCATACCATTGTTGCAATAACGAACATTTTAACGATTTGATTGTCGTAATTGAATTTGTCAATTTTCATTAACCTGCTCCGTTCTTGGATGATTTATTTTTTGAATTATCTATTTCAGAATCGTTTTTATCGATTACTTTTCCATCATCAAATAAAATTCTCATTGCCGGCGTATGTTTGTCATCGTACTGGCCGCTTTTAATTGCCCATAAATAGGACACTAAAAATCCAGCGGCTATAGTTATGCTTACACCGATCAAAATAACTAACACAGACATTAAAGTAAACCTTTTTTCCTGGCTAAAATATTAGTTGTAAATGTTGTAAAAAAGACAACGGTAATTGAGCTTAAAGGCATTAACACAGCAGCTATTAAAGGAGATAATTTTCCCTGCACCGCATAATGCAAACCAATCACGTTGTATAAAAATGATATTACAAAACTTGCGCTTATAATTTTTATAGATGTTTTTGAAAACTGAATAAAGCTTTCCAGTTTTTCAAAACTGTCGGCACTTAAAATTGCATCGCAGGCTGGTGAAAAGTTATTTACATTTTCCGAAATTGCTATTCCGGTATTACTCTGTTTAAGTGCGCCTGCGTCATTAAGTCCGTCACCTATCATCAATACTTTTTTATTTTGATCTTGTATATTTTTAATGTAATCAAGTTTGTTTTGCGGGGATTGATTAAACAGTAAGTTGCTCCCTTCCGGAAAGAATTTTGAGAGTTGTAATTTTTCAGATTCATTATCTCCCGAGAGCAACGATAAATCATAATTTCTTTTTAATTTTTCAATTACCTGATCGAAATTTTTTCTGTAGTAATTACTAAATAAAAACACTCCGCGAATTTTATTGTTTATGGAGACGTATGCTTTTGTTTTGAATTTATCTTCAATGTGTTTGAACTGTCCGTTAGCACCTGTCAGTTTTTTTGAACCTATTTTTACAACCGTTTCTTTTACTTCGGCAACAATTCCTTGTCCTACAACTTCATTAAAACTATCTGGTTCAACAATACCGGATGATTTCATTTCTGAATAAATTTTTGAACTTATCGGATGTGAAGAATTTCTGGTAACAGATGCAACAAGCTGTTTCTCTTCATCTGTCAGCGGAATTCCTTCAAATACAACTTCCGACATACTTGTTTCTGTAAGCGTTCCTGTTTTATCAAAAACTATATCTGTTATTTTTGAAAGTGTTTCAACAACGGAAGTTGATTTAAGATAAAATTCATTTCTTCCAAAGATGCGCATTGTTGTTCCAAAGGTGAAAGGAGCAGAAAGTGCAAGCGCGCAGGGACAGGCAATAATTAAGACTGCCGTTAAGGCGTTCCAGGCAATTGTCTGATCTTTACCAAACCAGTAAGCACCTGAAGCAAGTGCAATAAAAATTACAATGTAAGTAAAATATTTACTGCTGATATTTGTAATGCTGTCAACAAAACTTTCCTGCGGATGCGTAAACGCACTGTCATTCCACAACTGTGTTAAATAGCTTTGAGAAATTTCCTTTACAACTTCCAGTTCAATCATATTTCCAAAATGTCTGCCGCCGGCATAAATAACACTGCCGTTTATTTTCTTTACTAAGTCTGATTCACCTGTCACAAAACTGTAATCTATACTTGCTTCCTGACTTATCAATACCGAATCAGCCGGAATTAACTCATTGTTGTGTACAAGAATTCTGTGTCCGACTTCAAGTTTGGAAACGGGAATAGTTGTTTCTTCATCCTCTTTTTTTATTGTAACAGAAATAGGGAAGTATGATTTATAATTGCGTTCAAAGTTTAATCTGCCGTAAGTTTTGTTTTGGAAAAGTTTTCCCACAAGCAGAAGAAAAATTAATCCTGCCAGAGAATCGAAATAACCGGGTCCTGTTCCGACTATTATTTCGTAGACACTGCGTAAAAATATAACAATGATACCAAGGGTTATTGGTACATCGATATTTATGAATTTGCTTTTCAGACTTTTGAAAGCTGACAGATAATACTCACTTCCGCTGTAAAGCAGTACAGGCAGAGAAAGAATGAAGTTTATTAAAACAAAATAGTGTCGGTAATTTTCAATTGTTTCTCCTGCAATCGCAAGATATTCCGGAAAACTTAAGAGCATTATATTTCCGAAGCAGAATCCGGCAACGCCTATTTTGTATAATATTTTTTTATCAAAATCTTCTTTTGGTTCGGCTGAATCTTCATTCTCCAGAGAGAATTCCGGTTCATAACCAATGGTATCAAGCAATTCTGCAATTTTACGAAGTGAAGTTTTTGAATTATCGTAACTTATTCTTACAGTTTTTTTCAAAAAATCAGATTTGGAATTTAATATTCCGCTGTCGAACTTAAACAGGTTTTCTAAAAGCCAAACGCAGGAACTGCAGTGAATTTGAGGTAAAGAAAGATTTAGAGATGTAATTTTTTCATCCTGAAATTCAGCAATGCTTTTTATCAGGTCAGGATCATCGAGAAATTCATATTTGTTTTTTGAGACAGGTTTTCCGGGGGTAAGACCAGGATTTTCAGAGTATGAGTAGTAGTCGCACATTTCATTTTCGTTTAACATTTCGTAAACGGTTTTGCATCCGTTGCAGCAAAAGTATTTATCACCGATTGCAATAGAAGTATCTTTGCAAAGATCTCCGCAGTGGTAGCAAATTATTTTCTGATTTTCCCTTTCGCTTTTATTCATCTATACTTTAGCTTTTACTAACTCGAAAAAAAATGGACAAATGGGTTTTATTTAGTAACTATTATCTATAATTTATAGAAATATTTTAATCTTAAATTTTACTTTCTTAAGCAGACACAAAGTCTTATTAAATATAGTGTAATCGTTACAAACATGAAACAATTAAATTTAAGTTTTGACAAAAAGCGACAAAATGTCTAGTTTCGCAATGGAGAAAAATATCTTGATATAAATGGAGTAATTATGGAAACTGAAATTTTAGCACGAGTCCAATTTTGGGTAACTATTGCCTTTCATTATTTATTTCCTCCAATGAGTATAGGGTTGGGGTTAATTTTAGTAATAATGGAAGGTATGTACTTAAAAACAAAAAAAGATATTTATCAGCAAATGACAAAATTCTGGGTAAAAGTCTTTGGTTTAATTTTTGGGCTGGGCGTTGCAACCGGTATAGTTATGGAGTTCCAGTTCGGAACAAACTGGGCAACTTATTCGAGGTATGTCGGAGATATTTTCGGAAGTGCACTTGCTGCCGAGGGTATTTTTGCATTCTTTCTTGAATCAGGTTTTCTGGCTATTCTTTTATTTGGTTGGAATAAAGTTAGTCCGAAAGTACACTTCTTTTCAACAATTATGGTTGCGTTTGGCGCAACAATGTCAGCACTCTGGATCTTAATAGCAAACTCCTGGATGCAGACACCAACAGGTTTTCATATTGTTGGAGAAGGATTAAACGCCAGAGCAGAAATTACAGATTTCTGGGCTATGGTAATGAACCCTTCAACG
>JBGRQB010000007.1:0-62042 GCA_041725875.1 Rhodothermaceae bacterium | reverse complement strand
ATATGTATCTTGATGCTCCTATTGAAGGCTTCCCAAGCAAAATAAAAGCAAATAAAAAGAATGAATGGAAACTTCAGGCAACTCTTACTCAGGCTGTTTTTAACGCCACTGTTTTTACAGCTATTCGCGCTGCTGAAGAATTTGAAAAACTTACAGACTACACTTATGATGCAAATGTTGTTGGTGTAATTACCGCTGCAAAGAAAGCATTTTTCCAGACTGCACTTTTGAAAAAAGTCTGGTTTGTGAAAAAAGAAACCAAGCTTAATGCAAAAGAAAATTACGAGCTTGTTAAAAATAAATTTGATAACGGATTGATTTCCAAACTTGAATTATTACAGGCAGAAGTAAGATACAAAAGCTCTATTCCTGAAACTACTGAAGCGGAAAGAAATTACAAACTTGCATTAAACACTATAAAAAATCTTGCTGGAATCAAAGTAACGGAAAACATAGTTCTGAATGCAGATCTTGAAACAATTCCTCTAAAACCTGAAGATGCAGAATTAAGTGAAGTTGTTAAAAGACGTCCGGATTTGAACGCAATGGTTTGGGAAAACAATTTAAGAAAAACAAATGTTGATGTTGAATATTCAGCCCACTTCCCTACTGTTTATGCAAGTCTGGCTTATGTGTTCCAGTCTCAGACAGACAAAATGAATTTTGATAATCAGAATAATCTTCTTGTTGCAGGTTTAACAGTAAAAATTCCTATTTTCAGCGGAATGGCTACAACTGCAAAAGTACAGAAAGCTCAAATTGAAGCTGATCAGTCAGCTTTAAAAATTGAGCAGCATAAAGAAAAAATTGAAAACGAATTGTTGAATCTTAAAATAAAACTTGAAGAGTCTTCATTCAGAATCAAGTCGGCAAGAACAACTCTTGAAACAGCGGAAACAGCTTTTAAAGTTGCCAGCAAAAGTTCTGCAAACGGAGTGGCAACTCAGTTGCAACTTAAAGATGCCCGTGTTCAGCTTGATCAGGCTAAACTTGGATATTACTCAGCAGTTTTCGAATTTGTTACAACTTGTATCGATTGGGAACTTGCAGCCGGATTGGTTCAAAAATAAAAATTTACAGCCGTGCAGTGCACGGCTGATTTTATGCCTATGAAAAATGTTACAAAAAATAATTTAAAAGATGCCGGATATATTGTGTTAGTATTCGTAGTTCTGGCTGTATTTAACTTTATCGGGACTTACGGAACCAGCAACTTCCCTTTTGGCAGAGCTGTATTTGGTTCTTTTGTGTTTAGTATTTTTCTAATTTTATACGAAATTGTTTTTAATCAGAAATTACTTAAAAAACTAAATCCTCTGTGGAAAAATTTATTCAACATTTTTTACATCTATGTATCGTTTATCATTTTGTTAACCTTATTGGGATATGTTACTGAAGTTGTAAAAAAAGGGAAATCTATAGAAGAGGCTATGAAAATGACAATACCGGATATGTATCCTGCAGGTATAGAACAGATGCTGATTAACTTGTTTTTTATTGTCACATTTATGGCAGTAATTTATGTAGCACATAAATCTCTTGGTCCGAAAGTAATGCGCAATCTTATGTTTGGTAAGTATAGCAAACCGATTTCAGAAGAACGCATATTTATGTTTTTAGATTTAAACTCTTCTACACGAATTGCTGAAAAACTCGGACACGCAAAATATTCACTTTTTATAAAAGATTTTTTTGCAACTCTTGATGAAGCAATTCTTGAAACAAAAGGAACTATTTATCAGTACGTTGGTGATGAAGTTGTTCTTGTATGGAATGAGAAAACCGGTAAAAAGAAATTTAATTGTCTGAATTTTTTCTTTTATGCACAAAAAGAAATTCAGGAAAAAAGCAACTACTTTTGGGAAAACTATCATGTAATTCCGCAATTTAAAGCGGGTCTGCATTTTGGAGAAGTCTCAATAACTGAAGTAGGAACTTTCAAAAAAGAGATTGCATATCATGGTGATCCGGTTAATACAACAGCAAGAATTTGTTTGCAGGCAAAAAAACTTAATTCAGAATTTTTGATTTCAAAAGAAATTTATGAAATTATGCCTGATGCAAATATTTATTTTGATATTTTACCAATGGGTGAGCAACACCTGATGGGAAAAGATAAATTAATTGATGTATATGAAGTTAAGCAACTTAAAAATTAGCCACTTAAAAGTTCTAATTTTTTGCAGGGCAGCTTGATAAAAAATGATGTTCCTGTTTTCCATTCTGAAGTAAGCCATATTGCTCCGGAATGTCGTTCCATTATTTTTTTGACAAGTGCCATTCCAAGGCCCAGACCGTTATCATCTTTCGGAGCTATCCTGTGAAAGATTTCGAAAACTCTGGGCTGGTCTTTTTCAGCAATTCCAATTCCATTATCCTTTATCTGAATCTCAACACCATCCGAAGTTTTTACTCCGCTTATTTCAATTAATGAATCTTTTTTAGGATCTGAGTATTTTATTGCGTTATCAATTATGTTTGAAAAAACCTGATTTAGTTGAATCTTGTCGCCGTAAATATCAGGCAGTTTATTTATTATAATATTTATGTTCTTTTCTTTTATCTGAAATTCAAAAGTCTGCAAAACCTCTTCCAGCAAAATATTTGCATCGTGTTCATCAAACATAACTGCTGCTCTTCCGAGTCGTGATAAACGAAGCAAACCTGATAAAAGAGAATCCATTTTATCAACACTGGAGCTTATAAAACCGACATATTCATTTATCTCTTCATCGTAAATCATATCAAATTCTTTTCTGCAATTTTCCGAAAGATTTTCCTTATCCAATAATTCCTTAATATCATTTACCGAATTATTTAGCTCCGTGCTAAAACCTTTAACATTTACAAGCGGAGAGCGAAGATCGTGTGAAGTTACATAAATAATCTGAGCCAGTTCTTCGTTTTTTTCATTCAACTGATGATTCAGTTTTTCCATTGCTTTTTCGTTATACATTCTTTCCAATTCGTAGGCAGTTCGAGTTGCAAAAAGATAAAGTATCGATTCTGCAAATTCTGTTGAGAGACAGTTATCTTCAAACAGCACTCCCATAACTCCGATAATTTCTTCTTTCATATCATAGAGCGGAACGGCTATATAGCAATCGATATTAGATTCTCTGACAAAAATATCATCCGGGAATTCTTCACGCGCACTACAGGGAATTGAGCAAAGTCCTTGTTCAAAAACCATTTTTATCGGAGAGCTGCTCACCTGAAATTCGATGTTGTCAACAATTTCTCTTTTGTTGCATATTGCAAGAGTGGAAATAAATTTTTCGTTGTAGAATTTTATTTCCCCAACAAATGCATAGCTTGCGTTTAAAACATACGCCAGTTCTTTTACCATCGATTCAAAAAACATTTTTCCTCTTTTGGAAGAACTGCTTTTTATAATTCCTTCAATCGCCTGTTTGTTTCTTACTTCATCTGTTATATCAGTAACCACACAAATCAGATTTGTAATTTCATCTTTCGAATTTTTAATTGCAGCTACGGAAAAGTTTGTCCAGATCAAAGTTCCATTCTTTCTGATTAATCTGGTCTCTTTTATATATTCGTTTATCTCACCATTATAAATTCTTGCAATAAGCTGTTCAGCTGAACGCCAGTCATCAGGATGTACAAGATCTTTTTTATCCAGTTTTTTTAATTCTTCTTCGGTGTAGCCTGTTATTCTTGCAAAGACCGGATTAATGCTTACTATCCCTCCGGCTTTGTTCAGAATTACATTTCCTGCATTTGCTCTTTTAAAAAACTCACCAAATTTTCTTTCTGCTGTTTTCAGATCATCATTATTTTTTTTGAGATTAATTCCACTCATAATTATTTCTGCAACAAGATGTAACTGTTCTCCAAGCTGCGGATCCCAGTTTTTTGTCTCGTCTCTTTTGCCGTATACTCCAAGTATTCCGGAGAGAGCTCCATCATATATAAGGGGAACCATAATTGTCGGGCGAAACCCCATTTCAGCAAACCATTTTTTTTCTGCAACAGCCTCTTCAGGAACCTGTGCCGGATTTCCCAGCACAATGGTTTTTCGTTCCATTATATATTTTGTGAAATTTTTAAACTCACTGATATCGCATTGAGGCATTTTATCCTGCATTGTTTCAGAATCGAGGGCAGTCCACTCGTATGCATTATAAATGGTTTTAAAGTTTTCAGAAAAAAGATAAACCGTACAGCGCACACTTTCTGTGTAGTTGGCAATAAATTTAAGTGCTGAAACAACTCCCTCTTCCATTTGGTTTATGGGGTTGCTTAAAATTTTGGAAGAAACGGAATAGATCAGTTTATCGAAATTTTCATATTTACCAAGAATCTTTTTGCATTCATTCAGCGGAATATTTCTGCTGAATATTTTTTCGTAATCGGTAATTTTTTTTTGAGCGGAATGTAACTCGTATAAGAGTTCTTCTCTATTCATTTTATCGAAAATATCATTCATTAAGCAAGTACCGGCAAATTAAACTTTTGATATTATCGAAATATGTAAATTGAATTTGAATTAAACGGGAAAGGAATTGAGAGGATAAAAAAATCCGGCCGAAGCCGGATTTAGCATTTATTTTATCTTACCTGCTTTAAGTTCTTTAACTATTCTGTCAGCTTTATAAATGGCTCTTAAAGCTTCCAGCATACCTTGTGAAGCAACTGAAACCATTCTGGCAGTTTCATAAGTATAAACAAATGATCCTTTTATACTTGAGATATTTCCGTCAAAAGCCAGACCAACAATTTCACCATTTTTATTAATTACGGCACTACCTGAACTACCGCCAACTATATCGTGAGTTGAGATAAAGTTAAAAGGAGTTCCAAGTTTCAAATCACCAGGATTTTTCCAGCTTTCAGGAAGAGTCCAGGGAAATTTTTTGTCAAATGAATTGTATCTGTCATACAGCCCGTAAAAAGTAGTTTTTGAAGGAGCAAAAGTACCATTGTATTTGTGCCCTTTCATAACACCGTCATTAATTCTTAAAGTAAATGTTGCATCTGGTGGAATTGATACTCCGTAAACAGCAAACAATGCCTGACCAAGTTCATTTTCAAGCGCTTCTTCGGTTTTGCGGGTATCATTCATCAATTTCATTTTCTTTTTAAGATCATCTTTTGTGTTTACAATAAATGAAATTATCGGATCTTCAGAAGCTAATATTGCATCTGCACCTTCTTTTGCAAGTTTGGTAACAGCTTCTTTATCTTTTAACAAAGTGTTATCAACAATATACTGAACGGCTTCTTTACATTTTTTTCCGCCAAAAAGTTTAGTTACAATCTCGTTTTCCAGACCCAAATTCATAGCAATCATTTTAGCTTGTAATTTAAGTTTATCAAACTCAATTTGTTCATCAATCTCTTCCGGGAAAAGTCCGCTAATAGTTTTTTCAATATTTGCGTCTTTATATTCATCTTTTCTGTCGGCATCATCTTTTTTAAGTTCTTCTGCCATATTGACAAGTTTTTTTGCCATAACAAAATAATCAGGGGCATTTCTGTAAATTGAACATGCATTGATATAGTTTGCATATTTTCTCTGCTCTTCTTTAACCTGAGCTATGCTGTTCCACAAGTGACCATACTTTTCTTTTAACTCAGGATTTGCCATAACTTTTGCTTTGAATTTCTCTTCAAAGTCTTTTTTTCTTTCAATAAGTCCTTCTTCAAGCAATCCGTTATATTTACCAGAGAAAACTTTTTCACCGTTTGCAACGTGGATAAGTCCGCTTTTCAACTCAAGATTTTCAGGTTCTCTTTCAATTGCTTTACTTAAATATGCAACAATCCCCTGATAATACAAGGCTCTGTTTTTATATGTTACATCTCTTAAATATTCAAGCTGGGCAACTGTTTTTAATCTTTCTGTTGTTCCCGGATTTCCAACTACAAAAAGTGGTTCTCCTTCAACAGCGCCATTTGCACTCCATTTGAAGAAATTGTCTGTTTTAACTGGCTTGCCATCTTCATAAACACGTAAAAATGAACAGTCGAGGTTATATCTAGGAAAAGTAAAATTATCTTCAATTCCGCCAAAGAAACCAATATCGTTTTCGGCAACAAATACAAATCTTACATCTGTATATCTTCTGTATCCGTAAAGAGAATATTTACCGCCCTGATACAATTCGGTAACTTTACAAATTAATTCGGAATCGTCGCTGTATTCTTTTTCAAGTTTTTTAATTGTTTCTTTTTTTAACGTTAATTTTTCTTCGTTTGTTTTTCCTTCTGCCATAGCAGAAATAACTTGCTCGGTAACATCTTCAATAAGAACAAGCTGGTCAACTTTCAGACCCGGAACCTTACGTTCGTCAGCAAGAGTAGGAGCATAAAATCCGTTTACTTTTATGTTTTCTCCTTCTTTCTGAATTCTGCTGGTAATGAAATCAACACAGTGGTGGTTTGTCATTAACAATCCATCTGCTGAAACAAAAGATGATGAACACCAGGAACCGAATTTTAATGCTGATAATCTTACAGCATCAAACCATTCTGGTGCAGGATTAAATCCGTAAGTTTCATTAAGGTAATCAGTGGATATATCTTCAAAAGTCCACATTTTCCCTGTATCAAACTTTTGGGATTCATACTTTTTAGTCTGTGCCGATGTAAAAACCATCAACAACGATAAATTCAATAACAGAGCTATTTTAAATAGCTTTGAAAATTGTTTCATAACTTCCCCTAAGTATATTATGGTTAAAGAATTGTATTTTCTCTGAAAAATTTTTCAAATCCCCAATCTTCCTTGGAATATCCGGCGCAATTGGGACATTGGTTCAGCATAATATAGGATTGTGATTCTCCCTCCTGTAAAGGAAGAAAATCAACTATCGACTGGCAACACCCACACTGCATAATATGGCTGGAATCTATTTTTTTTCTGCAAGAAGGACACAAAAAATCTTCTTCTTTTGGTTTTTCGTGTAAATCAATTTCAAAACAAACTTTACAATCAAGCTTGCTGCAAAAAGTGAATCTCTTTAATCCGGTAGAAATATCTGTGATAACCCACTCCTTTTATAATTACTGTGCAATCTAAAATGAATAACTTCCATTATCAACTATAAAATAGTTACCCCGAAGATAACTTGTATTTTCCGCCGGTAAAGCATAATTTACCGAATGATTTTTTTATTATTATGAACTTCGAGGTAAATATGGATAAAATTCCTGGTTTTAAAGCTTATGATATAAGAGGAAGAGTTCCTGAAGAACTTAATCCCGACCTGGCTTACAAAATTGGAAGAACTTATGTTAATCTGTTAAATGCTAAAAAAGTAGTTATAGGAAATGATATCAGAAAATCATCTCCCGAAATATCAACAGCTCTTGCCAATGGTATTACCGATGCCGGTGCAGATGTTGTGAATTTAGGTTTATGCGGAACCGAAATGATCTATTTTGGAACTCCGTACCTGGAAGCTGACGGCGGGATTATGATTACTGCAAGTCACAACCCGCCTGAATATAACGGATTAAAATTTGTTAAAAAAGGTTCGGTCCCGATGGGTTATGGTTCCGGACTGCAAGAAATTGAAAAAATGATTCTCGAAGATAAACTTGGCGATGTTGCTCCTGAAAAAGGGAAAGTGGAAAATATCGACCTGATGGAGAAGTTTATTGCGAATCTTGATAATTTCTATGACAAAAACAAAGTTAAACCTCTTAAAGTTGTTGTAAACGCAGGAAACGGCTGTGTTGGTCCGGCACTGGATATGCTTGAAAAACATTTGCCGATTGAAATGATAAAAGTCTTTCACGAACCTGATGCAGATTTTCCTAACGGAGTTCCGAATCCGTTGCTGCCGGGAAACAGACAACCTTCAATTGATGCAATAAAAAAACATAATGCTGATCTGGGTGTTGCCTGGGATGGTGATTACGACAGATGTTTCTTTTTTGATGAAAAAGGTGAATTTATTGAAGGCTACTACATTGTTGGTTTGCTTGCAAAATCAATTCTTAAAAAATTCCCTGGTGAAAAAATTGTTTACGATGCAAGATTAACCTGGAACACAATTGATGAAGTTGCAAATGCCGATGGTGAATCTGTGATGTCTGTCAGCGGACACGCATTTATTAAAGAAAAAATGAGAGCTGTAAATTCAGTTTACGGCGGCGAAATGTCTGCCCATCACTATTTCCGTGATAATAATTACTCAGATAGTGGTTTAATTCCGTTTTTGCTGATTCTTCAGCTTATTTCAGATGAAAACAAATCTCTTTCCGAACTTGTAGGAAATATGATAAACAATTATCCTTGCTCGGGAGAAATAAACTCAACTATTGATAACCCTGATGAAAAACTTGAAGCATTAAAAGAAAAGTATTCCGAAGGGAAAATTGATACTATTGACGGAGTCAGCATTGAATTTTCTGACTGGCGCTTTAACGTAAGAAAAAGCAATACCGAACCATTATTACGCCTTAATGTTGAAAGCAAAGGTGATAAGGCATTAATGGAAGCAAAAACAAAAGAAGTTCTGGACTTTATTAGAAGCTAATAATATTTGATTTTTTCTTATTTAAGTTTAACTTACATATTGAAACATTGATTTTGTTTTTCCGTCTAAGTTGATGAAAAATCGGATAAATTTAAGGAGCGTAAAATGTCAGAGAATAAACCATTAGACGTTGACAAATTATTAAAAAACAAATTAAAATCTGTTAGTATCGGTGATTTGGAAGAAGGTATCTCAAAAGCCGTTACAGATCTGGTAGGAGAAGACTATAAGTGTAACATTAGCGATGTTAAGTATACAATGTTTAGCGGTGCTGATTTTCATGTTAAAATAGAACTTACTTACAATCCAAACGAATAATTAATTTTTAGAATATTTTTACAAAAGCAGGGTGTTTTTATCACTCTGCTTTTTTATTTTTAAACTTTCTTATTTTCTATTGTTGAAGGGAACAAAATGCACCTCGGAATTCATTTCTTGATTATTGTGGCTTGTATCTTCGGTCTTTGGGGCGGAGCTGTGCTAGTTGTTGAGTCAGCTTCCAAAATTGCAAAACGGATGGGACTTTCAGAACTTGTGATTGGGCTTACAGTGGTAGCCATTGCCACTTCTGCACCGGAGTTTGCAGTTACCGTAGTTGCTGCTATGAATGGAGAAAATGCAATTTCCGTGGGTAATATTGTTGGTTCAAATATTTTTAATCTGGGAATAATTTTAGGTCTGGTGGTTTTATTTACAACTATTAAGACTGATAAAAAAATAGTTTATCGTGACGGCAGTCTGCTTTTAGGTGCCGGACTTCTTCTCTTCTTATTCTTTTTTGATGGAACTCTTGAACTTTACGAAGGAATAATTCTCCTCTGCGTTTTAAGTGGTTATATGATAAAACTCTTTATGAGCAGAGAACCGCTTGAAGAGGATCTTCCTGAAGGAAAATTTAAATGGTACGATCCTTTTATACTAATCGGAGGAGTACTTACAATAGTAGGAAGTGCCAAGTTTTTTGTTGAATCAGCTTCAGATGTTGCCCGTCATTATGGTTTATCAGACTGGTTTATTGGATTAACAATTGTTGCAGCTGGAACTTCTGCTCCCGAACTGGCAACCTCACTTGTGGCAGTGATAAAAGGAAAACATGGAATTTCAGCCGGAAACCTTATCGGGAGTGATCTTTTTAATATGCTCGGGGTTTTAGGCGTAGCTTCAATATTTCATCCCCTGCAGATACAGGAAATGGAATTTTGGGGACTTTCATTATTGCCATTAACATTAATGATTACTATAATACTCCTCCGCACGGGCTGGAAATTAACCCGATTGGAAGGAATTGTATTAATTGCTATTGCTCTTTTCAGATGGTCATTTGAATTTATTTTGAAGTCCGCTTAATATCTTTACAACTCCTTCAATTTCATCTTTTGTGTTATAGAAATGAGGAGAAAAACGAATCATTCCTTCTCTTTCAGAAAGAACTATCTTTTTCTTCATAAGTTCGTCAAAAATTTCTTTGGCATTATCTATTTTAACTGTAACAATACCTGCCAGATTTTCTTTTGAGATATTTTTTAGCAATGGTGAAAAACCATATTCTTCAAGTTTATTTGCAGTGAATAAAGCATTTTCAATTACGGTTTCTTCAATTGTATCGTGTCCAATCTCTTCCATTAAAGCAAGTGAAGCTTCAACTGCTGCCAATCCTGAGTTAGACAAAGTCCCAATCTGGAATCTGCTTGCATCATCTTTCAGATCCAGATTGTAATCCAACAAATTCCAGGCA
This sequence comes from Rhodothermaceae bacterium, assembly GCA_041725875.1. GTDB lineage: Bacteria > Bacteroidota > Ignavibacteria > Ignavibacteriales > Melioribacteraceae > JBGRQB01. The sequence goes on along the minus strand of JBGRQB010000007.1, from coordinate 51,797 downwards.
TCATTAACTGAAGTCCAGCCAACAAATGCAGGTTCAATTTTTTCCTGTAATTCCTTTGTGATATATAAATACCCGACTCCCTGCATTCCCATAAGCCATTTTTGAGTACCACCGGCAAGAAAATCGATTTGTGCATCTTTAACATCAATTCTGACAGCACCGGCTCCCTGAATGGCATCTACACAAAATATTATATCATTGGCTTTGCAGAGTTCCCCAATTTTTTTAAGATTGGCTCTGTAACCGGAAAGAAATTGCACCTGACTTATTGAAAGAAGTTTTGTTTCTGGTCTGATACAAGCTTCAATTTCCTCCAGATCAACTTTTCCGTCAACAGATTTCACTATATCTACAATTACACCTTTTGACTGCAAATTAAGAAAAGGATAAACATTAGCCGGAAATTCGAGGTCGTTTATTATTATTCTGTCACCTTTTTTCAGATCGAGTGACTGAGCAAGTAGGTTCAATCCTGAAGTTACATTATCGCGCCAGGCAATTCTCTCAGGCTCTGCATTTATCAGATTTGCAAGTCTTTTACCCGCAAGTTCAAAAACAGGCAGAAAATCGAAAAAGTTTTCTACGTGAGTTACACTGCGCTGGTGAATATATTTGTTTAGCTGCTCTACAACCGGAGTGGAGAGGGGGCTGCAGGCTGCGTGGTTCATATAAATCATTCCTGTATCGAGATAAGGATATAGTTTTCTGGATTCCTGCGGTGTCATATTTCCTCTATATTTGTCAGATTAATCGATAAAATTTAAGCAATTTTTATTTTCTTTAATAAATGTTTTAGCTCTCAAAAAAACAAATCAAAACATTTTTTCTAATCTGTGAACATCTTTTTTTACATCTTCCAATTTAACAAATGCTCCTTTAAGTCCGTCAACAATCTTGTCAATCTTTCTGGCCAGAAGCTTATCTTTTTTCTGAATTGCAAGTTTTCTTAATTCAATAAATTTTGGTTTTATGGTTTTTAGCATTTCGGCACTTAGAAAAATCATATATTTATCTGTCTTTAACACATCAGAAATTTCGTAGATTTTTCCTAACATTTTACGTTCAACTTTATCAGAAACAGTTTCATATTCACCTTTTCCCGAAACAAACGCCAAAATTTGAAAATCAACCACTCTGACTTCCCTTCCTTTGTATCCGATAATACAAGCCATCATATTTTTTGTTGTTCTTCCGGGATAATATCGTCCTTTGTAAAAACCGCGGGCAACAAAAATAGGTTTGCCATTTCGCATATCTCCAACAACAACTCCATCCGGAATTCCGCGAACAGGATTTATCCATCTAAGAGCTGATTCACCAACATAATTATTTTTGGCTTCGCTGTATCTTCCCTGTGCAAAAGCAGATGGAATAAACAAAATTATAAATATGATCAAAAAAGTAAGATTTTGTGGTTTGGTCATTTTGCCTCCTGATGATTTCAAGGTGCAAATATAACTATAAATAACAATAGTTTTGATGAAGGGTATAAAAGAAAAATAAACCGGAATTTATGCTAGGCCTACACTTTTTCCGGTTTATAGCTTACTGCTTTTATCAGGTAATAAAGCACTGCATCAGTCGGGAATTCTTTTACAGCAGTTTTTTTATCTGAAAAACCAAAAGTACTCTCCTCTGACTCTGAATCATCGGAGAGTATTTGATTCTCCGCATTTTTTAATGCTAATAATCCGCGCATATCAGGGAGTCTGAAAAAGTCCTGATCTTCGTAGCCGGTATTATATGTTTCCCCCAGGGCTTCATACAATTCAGGATAATCATTTTTATTAACAGCTTGTCCGTTTGCTTCCAGCCAGCCGCCTAATTTAAATTTATCTTTTAGCACTCTTTTGTTCAATTCATCGATGCTGTCATAAATTTCTCCGGGATAAAGGAGAAGTCCGCCAACCGGTGTTCCAAGTTCAAAAAATTTATCTGATATTGATTTATTATCGTTTGTCATTATGTCCTGCCTTTCCAATCTCAAAAAAAGAGGTAAAGTTTTAGTTTACCTGACAAGAATATAGTTTTCAATTAAAAGGAATTTTGGGAATTCATGAAAAGGGGTCAAAAATTGATGACAAAGGTATCAATTTGCCTGATGAATTTTCGTTAAATTATCTTTATCTGATGATATGAAGGGATTGAGTAATTTTAGTTTTAAATTTTTTGCCTATTGGTAAAGATAAATTATTAATGTGAGCCAAAAATTCTTCGAAGTCAAATTCATTAACAGCAAGTAAATTAACAATGTAATTTTTATGAATTCGCATAAAATCGGAGGCAGGCAACTTGTTAGTTAAATCTTTAAGCGAGCTGATTATTGTAAAGTTTTCATCTGCGGTATGAAGAGTTGTGTAATTTGATTCTACCTGTGCGTATAGAATATCTTTATAATAAACTTTTACTATTCTTTTATTTTTTTTGATATAGAAAAAATCTTTTTGAAAAACTCCTGAAGAGAATTGTTCTTTCATTGTTTTTTCAGGATCTTTGTTTGCATAATGAATTGCAAGTTCGATCTGGTGCTGGAGTGTAAATTTATCAACAGGTTTTTGCATATAGGCAAAAGGCTGCAAAAGTTTTGCTTCTTCAAATGTATCGGAAGTACTGTCGGAAGTTAGAAATATAATTGGTTTTCTGTTTACCTGATCATTATGGATAAGTTTAGCAATTCCAATTCCGTCGGTTTCCCCTTTTATGTGGATGTCCATAACAAGAAGATCGGGATCTTTTGAATAAAACATTGCCATTGCATCTTTTCCGTTATCCGCAATGCCAAGAACAGAATAGCCTAATTCAGACAAATCTTTTTGCAGTTTCTTTGCAAAAAAAGGATCATCTTCAACAATTAAAATATCTACTTTGGCCATTTCTGTTCTCTTCTTGTTTTATTCAATTACAGGTAATTCTATTAAAAATTTTGTTCCTTCATCTTTTACACTTGTAACGGAAATTTTACCGTCATTTCTTTCAATAAATTCTTTGCACATTACAAGTCCGAGTCCGGCACCTTTTTCACCGTCAGTACCTTTTCTGATTTTATTTTCATCAAGATTAAAGATACTCCCTATTTTTTCCTGGTCAATTCCTATTCCGGTATCACTGATTATGATATTAACATTGTTTTCAACCATTTGCAACTCTATTTTTATTATTCCGTTATGCGGAGTAAACTTAATTGCGTTGCTTATAAGATTGTTAAAAACGGATCGCATCATATTAAGATCAGCGGAAATTTCACATTCAGCAAAATCATTCTTTTCAATTGCAATTTGTTTCATTCCGGCAGACATCTGCTGAACATCGATACAACTCTCTATCAATCCGCCAATTTCAAACTGTGATTTATTAACCGGGATATTTTTCCTCTGCGAAACGCTCCAGTTAAAGAGATTTTCCATCATCAGGTTAAGTTGTTTTGCAGCATTGTTAACCTGCGGAACAGTTTTGAAAAACTGCTCTGTTTCATTTTCCTGAATGTAAAAATCCATTAATTCTGTCATATTCTGCAAAGAAATAATAGGAGATCTTATATCGTGAGCAATTATTGAAAACAGTTTGTCTTTGGTTTTATTAACAGATTCAAGTTCAGAATTTATTCTGCTGATATTATCTTTTTGAATATTAAGTATTTTGTTTGCTTTCTTCTTCTGGAAATAACCGGCAATAATTAAAAGAAGTATAATTGTAACAAACACAACCAACGAAATAAGTAACAGCTTCTCTGTTTCACTTTTTTCAATTTCAAGCTGTTGTTTGGAAATTGTCTGGTCTTTCTTTTCAGTTTCATACTCTTCACGTATCTTGGCAATTTGTTTATCCTTTGCCAAAGAATAGAGACTATCTTTCAAAATTGTGTGAAGATGGAAATATTCAAATGTGTTGAAATAATCTCCTTTTTTCTGATAAACAGAAGAAAGGTTTCTGTAGATCGGTGTTTTTAATCTATTATTATTAATTTTATCAATAAAACTTAGTGAAAGCTTATAATTTCTTATTGCTTCATCATAATTGTTCTTTGCTTTATGAACCGCACCAATATTTTCGTAAGTTTTGATAATCCCAATCGTGTCTTTTAATTCTTTTTTTAATTTTAAGCTTTCATCAAAACTGTTAAGCGCCAAACTGTAATCTTCACGCGAAAAATATATTCCGCCCATATTGTTATAAACTTTTGAAACACCTAATCGATCTCTTCTTTTTTTCTTTAATTTTAAACTTCGTTTATAAAACTTTAGTGCTTTGTCATAATTATTACTTAAAGAATAAATAACAGCTAAATTGTTTAATACTTTACCAATATTAGTTGAATCAGAAAGTTCTGTAAATGTCTTTAAGGCTTTATCATAATATTCTATTGCTTTCGGAGTATCATCATTTTTTCTGTAATACAAACCAAGTCTGTTGTAAGACCCCGCAGTATTAAGTTTATCATTAGATTTTTCAAAATTCTTTAATGCATTAACTTCATGAATAATAGCACTATCAAGTCTTCCAACATAATAAAAACCCAAAGAAACATTTCTTTGGGCTAAAAAAACTCCATTATCATAACTAATTTTTTTCGCTAAACTAATTGCTTCGCGTGCTTTTTTTAGTGTTTCAGACGGATTCTTTCTTCTAATAGAAAAGGCATAAGAATTAAGTGAATCAACTTCTTTAATTTGCAATTCCGTCTGAGAAAAAATATAGCTGATATTAAATACTATTAAAATTACTATTAAACCTCTATGGAGTATCATCTTCCTCTTCGTAATTAATTCTAGTATCAACCTCAGGATCTTCAACTACAACCCAATCTTCGGTTAAAATTTTATTAACTTCAATTAATCTTTTAGGAAAACTGTAAAAATCACTTAAATCACAAATTGTTCCATTTAATGAAGCATCAACAAGAAGTTTTCTTTCTTCGTGGAATTGGAATCTAGTAACACTTAAGTTATCTACATCAGTTCCAACATTAGGAATAGTGATTTGTTTATCATTTACAGTATTATGTAATTCAAGGGAATTATCAAACTGTGCTTTAACAACTTTCCCAAACGGATTTTTAATATTCAAAACAATCTTAATGTATTTGTGTTCAGGACCGGCATCGAAGGTAATTTTATTTGTTCCAACTTCAATTGGTAATTTTTCTCTTACAATAAAATTAAAAGTACCCATTGGATATTTGCCTTTTACCGGATCTTCAAAAAACTCTCTTGTAGTACTTTTTAATTCAAGCGTGTAGCCATCAGCTATGTTAAACTCAAAAAACTCTTTGGTTCCCTTAATTGATATAAAATTCTTACTCATATTTACCTCATTTTTGTAATTTAATATCAAACTGTCAGACTTATTTGGGTCAGTCTGTCATTGTGTAAAATTACACATTTGTTATTTGATAAGCAATTAACTTTTACATTAATTATTCCATCTTAAATATTACTAAACATAAATAATATCAATGCAACCACGAATATGACAAAAAAAAGTCCGGTAAAAACCGGACTTTATATTAAACTAGATATCTTCTTTTTTAGCTCGTTTGGAATCCCAAATCATATAACCGCAAATAAGTGAGAACATTACCAGTCCGAGAAGCTCTCCGCCACTCGATTTTGCCCAATGTTCAATTGCCCAGCTTTCCCAACCAAGTTGAGTCTGAACAAATCTGATTACAGCTGAGAACACACCAAATAAAGCACCACCGGCAATAAATCCGGATGCTATTAATGTACCTCTTTCTTTTCTTGCTTTGTTTAAATCTTCATCTTTGCTTCTTGTAGAAACAAACCATGCAATAATACCACCGGCAAGAATAGGGGTATTCAGTTCAAGCGGTAAATACATACCAAGTGCAAATGCAAGAGCAGGAACATCAATCATAGTTAAGATTAACGCCATAAAAGCACCTGCAAGATATAACATCCAAGGTGCAGGCTGATTTGACATTAACGGCTGAATAACAGCTGCCATGGCATTTGCCTGAGGTGCAGCCAATGCATCTTCGCCAACAAAACCAAATGTTTCATTTAGAATAAACATCACACCGGCAACAGTTGCAGAAGCTAAAATAGCTCCGACAAACTTCCATTTTTCCTGTTTGTAAGGTGATGAACCTATCCAGTAACCAACTTTAAGATCTGTTACAAATGCTCCTGCAACTGATAATGCAGTACAAACAACACCACCAATAATTAACGCAGAAACCATTCCGGCTGAACCGGATAATCCAACTGAAACAAGTACGATTGATGAAAGAATTAATGTCATCAAAGTCATACCGGAAACAGGATTTGTACCTACAATTGCAGTTGCAGTTGCAGCCACGGTTGTGAAAAGGAATGCGATAATCATTACTATAAGCAGACCAACAATTGCATGTAAGAAATTATCTACCACACCAAACTGGAAGAATACAAATACAGCAAGCATAGTAACTATGATACCGCCAAAAATTATGCTCATTGGCAAATCTTTGTTGGTTCTTTCTCTATTGCCATTTTCTCCTTTTGAACCGAATAACTCTTTGGCTCCAAGAGAAACCGCAGTTTTGATAATTGGTGATGATTTGATAATACCAATTAATCCGGCCATAGCAATACCACCAATACCGATATGACGAACATAATTACTGAAAATCTGTTCAACACTCATATCTTTTATAAGCATATCTACATTTGCACCAACAGGTGAAGTAACAAATTCTCCAAGGTAGGCAAATATAGGAACTATCAAATAGTAAGAAACAAATGAACCGGCAGCAATAATTGCAGCGTATTTGAGTCCGACAATATAACCCAGTCCCATAACCGCAGCACCGATATTCATTTTGAAAACAAGTTTCATTTCAGAGGCCAGCTTTTCACCAACTGGAATTACTCTTGTTGAAAATACTTCGCTCCATAAACCAAATTGAGCAATTAGGAAATCGTAAATACCACCAACTAAACCGGCAGCTACAAGTACTTTAGCCTGATTACCACCTTTTTCGCCGGCAACCAAAACTTCTGTAATTGCTGTTGCTTCAGGGAAAGGGAATTTTCCGTGCATTTCAGCAACAAAATATCTTCTGAAAGGAATCATAAAAAGGATTCCAAGAAAACCACCTAAAAGTGAAGCAAAAAATACCTGAAAGAATTGTACTTCCAAGCCAAGAATATATAACGCAGGAATTGTAAAAATTGCTCCCGCTACAATTGAACCGGATGCAGATCCAATTGACTGGATAATAACATTTTCACCAAGGGCTTTGCTTCTTTTTGCAACGGAAGAAACCCCCACAGCTATAATTGCAATTGGAATTGCAGCTTCAAAAACCTGTCCTATTTTCAATCCCAAATAAGCAGCGGAACCAGAAAAAAGAACAGCCATAAGCAAACCAAAAGCAATTGACCACATATTAGTTTCGGGAACCTGCTCATCAGGTGACATAACCGGTTTATACTTCTCTCCGGGAGTTAATTCCCTGTAAGCATTTTCCGGTAACCCGACGGAATTATTCATTTCTTCAACACTCATTAATTAACTCCTTAAAATTTATATTTTACAGGTAATTCATATTCAACTTCACCAGATGACATTCCTTTGAAATAAATTTTTCCATAAGGAACTGCATCGGCAGGAACAGCAGTTTCAGGTTTGCTGAATTTGCATTCCAGTTTTGTAGAAACTGACGGATAGAAACTTGTTCTGGTACTTCCGTTAACTTTCACAGAAACAGTTTCTTTCTTGTCAAACATTGTATATTCTTTTACATCAACCTTAACTGTACCTTTACCAACTGCAAATGCAGGAACAAGAACAAGTGTTAATTCTGTTTCATCGGCATCAAAAGAATTTCTGATACTGATTGAACCATTATGATATCCCAATCCCGAGCTCGCTTTGGTAACACCGTCTTTATTTTTAATCATAATTGCAAAGTCAGTTACTTTGTTATAATCTTCTTTGCTGATAGTTAAATCAAAAGTTTTTGCAGATTCACCTTTTTTAATTGTAAACGGGAATTCATAATAAACTTTTTCTTTGATGTCTATTACATACTCTTTCTGGTAACCTCTGATATCTCCGCTAAGTGAATATCTTTTTACTTCGTCAAAAATGTTCATCACATCAAGTGAATTTTCAGTTTTAGTTAAAACTTTATTACCGATTCTGTTTAAGCCGTCGAAATCAACAGTAAAGTTAACCTTTGAATCACTCTTTGCCTGATAAGAACCTTCTACACAAACTTCGTAAACACCAGGTGTTAAATTGTAATATCTGCTGGTTACTTTTTCATCACCTTCAAATGAGACAAGTGTTCTGGATCTTCCCATTTGGCGACCGTCAGGATCGTGCAGATAGAATCTTGAGTTTGTATATTCTTTAGCTTTTGATGCCAATGAAAGAGTCATTGTGTTTGCACCTTGAGGAACTTTGATAAAGAATCTTTTATACTCCATAGGAGCCAAAGTTAAATCAGTGCTCATTCTGTAGTTGTTGCATTTACTGAATTCATCAGGAATAATAACAGTAGCCATTAATGAGAATTCAGGAGTTTTTGATTTGCCAGCTCTGTACGCATAAATTTTACCATTATACATACCCGGCTTAGTCATTTTTGATTTGTCAAATTTCACATCAACAACTGCCGCCTGGTTATTTCTGATATAAGTTCTTTTCTTAATCGGAACCAGCCAGTCGCTGTCGCTTTTCAATTTATAAGTTCTGTAGAATTTTTTCTTGTCGATGAAATTTTCTCTCTTAATACGGAAAGAATATTTTTCAGTACCGTTTAAGTAGTTGCCATTTCTGATATAAAGACTTGTAGATTCGGCATTTGGCATATTTGGGGCAAAAGATGAAATCTTATATGATTCAAATCTTTTTAACTCACCTGATTTGATATATTTTTCAAGTAATTCCCAGGCGTTAACAATGTTAACCATTCCTGCACCCTGATCAATTGGCTTGTAACCTTCCATAGGCACAGCACTTTCGCGTAAAACTTTATAGATAAATAAAGCAGGAACTTTTACATCAGGATATTTTTGTGTAGCAGCACTTAACAATAAAGATGCAACACCTGTTGTGTAAGGAGAAGCCATAGAAGTTCCCCACATTACATCTCTTCTCATCCAGTTCGGAACCGTAGATGTACAAGCGCCAGGAGAAACAACATCAGGTTTTGGCACTTCGCCGCCGCGAGAACTGAAATATAAAATTCTGTCATCAGCAATAGTTGCTCCGTAAACATCGCTTGCAACTTCTTTTGCAAGAACAGCACCTGAAGAGAAAATATATGGTGAAGCAGATGGTAAACCAGCAGTTGAAATACCGGTTCCTTCATTACCGTTTGAAGTAAACATATAAAGGTTAGGAGTATCTTTTGCTAATTTAGCTAAATATTTTTCAATATCTCCGTGACCTTCAATTTCAGACCCAACACCAAAACTCATATTAATAATTATTGGTTCTTTTCTTTCTTTAGCAAGTTTAGCTGCGTAATCGTAACATTTTTTCATACTTTCTGCAACTGTTGCGCCGCCTGCGTAATTGTTGTTTCCCAGTTTAAGACTAATAACATTTGCGCCGGGAGCAACTCCGTTAAGGTTATCTACACCAATCATATTTCCTGCTGCAATACCTGCACAATGTGTTCCGTGAGCACCATCATCAAAATGGAAATTTACTCTGCTTTCTTCAGGAAAAATGTTCAGACCCATAGTTAAATATGGCAAACCTTTTTCATTAGGAATTGAGAATGAATCAAATTTTTCTTTGTAGTTTCTTAATGGTTTTTCATCAGAAAGATCTCCGTTACCATTAGTATCAAAATATACTACCCAAAACTGCTCGCCATCAGCTTCGGTTTTAAAAGTAACAAAATAGAATTTATCTTCTTTCGATCCGTTTTCATTGATATCTTTTTTTCCTGAACCTGAGTTAGTCCATAAAGATTCTTCTAACAAACCGATGAAATATTTATTATCAACAGGTTTAAGAGATAATTTTCCTGCACCGCCAACAACAAATTTTTTATCTTCATTTACAAAACATGGAACATCTTCTTTTCCCTGATATTCAACTTCGTCAATATCAGCTTCTACAAAATAGATATCACCCTGTTTTGTAAAATCCTGCACGTCAATTACTTTAACTTCGCCGGTGGAAGTTTTAAGTAAACCAGGTAATCCCTGATCAACGCCTGTATCTAATATTAAAACAATTGTACCACGTCCGTCAAATTCCGGATATTTTTTCAAAAATTCTTCAACGCCTGTTTTATTCAGAGAAAGAAATGTTTGAGACATTTCTTGTCCGAAAAGAGCAACAACAGGCAGTAATAACATAATTATGAGTTTTTTTAACTGCATAACTCCCCTTATTGTTTAATGGAATAAATCGTTTATTATTTTATCTGTTCTGTTTTAAGTTTATCAAGTTTGTTGTAATCGAGTTCCGAACCCAATACACTGTGTGGTATCAGGAATGTTATCATCATTACTATTGCGGCAATTAAAACCCACAGCTCAGGTTTTGATGAGCGTTTCATAAAAATATACGCTACAATCCAGCCAATTAATGCAATTAAAACTTTGTTGTCGGTTAAATCGTGCCCAAACGGAAAGCCGGTCCAATATGCATCAAACGCAAATTTTTGCACAATGGGACCAAAAATAAATCCTCCGAGGATAAGTGTAACAAATGTAAGATTCACAAACAGTGTTAATTTTTTTTCTTTTGCAAAATATTCTATTCCTGCTCTGGCAGAAAAGAGCAAAGATAAAAAGATAAATATTATATGCGGAACCAAAGCCCAGGCAGGAACAGCGCCTTTGTGTCTTATAATCACAGCCTGATTATCATTCAATCCAACAGTTTCATTGTTGTTTGAAAGTTGAATCAGATATTGCAACTTTCCGGCCGGCGGCTGATGTGGTAAAAATCCGAATAGTGTTGAATCGGATCTTTCCATTATTACTTCGGTATATTCATCCGCTGTTTTATATCTTTTCCAGAGTATCTTTCCTGTTACCAGAGAATTTTTAACAGCCACTTCAACCTTATGGTCTTCAGAGCCGCCGTGACTTCTGTATAGTGTGTAATTTATTTGTTCGTTGTTAAATTTTATCTCACCCGAAACAGGGTAAGTGGGGCCTGTTTTTTTTTGGTAGTATGCGGTAAACAAAGTGATTATTAAAGCAATAATCCAAAGGAAAGATCTTTTAGTCATAGATAACTTTTCTTAATCTGTTAGATAAAATTTATCCTTAAATTTAAGACTAATGTTATCTATAATCAAATTGTTTGATATATATTATTTTCTTGACTTTTACCTGTAAGCTCGTTGGAAAGTAAGGTAAATTATTGTGCCTTTTTCCGGTTTACTTCTAATGCTTAACTTGCCTTTCATTGCCTGCGTTAGTTTGTATGCAATTGTTAATCCGAGTCCGGCACCTTCATAATTTCTTTTGTGTCCTTCCTCTTCTTCCTGCATAAACGGCTGCAGTAGCTGATTGATTTTATTTTCGTCAATACCAATACCGGTATCTTCAATTTCAATTCTTACAAGTTCATCTGTAGATTTTGTCTGAATCCGAACGTGACCGTTTCGTTTATTGTATTTACAGGCGTTATCGATAAGCATATCCAGAATTTTTTTTATTTTGGATTCATCAAGTTCGACAAGAGGCTGTTCAGGATCAAAGTTTGTGTGGGTAGTAAGATTTAAACTCTGACACATTCTGTCGTAATTTGGAAGAAGCGTCTGGATAAAACTATTTATGTTCAGTTTTACAAGATCAAGATCTGCTTGTCCCGACTCAAGAATTGATACTTCAACAATATTATCAACCAGATTCAACAAACGCTTTACACCATCTTTCAGATAATGAGTAATCTCCTTTAAGCCTTCGTCGCCAACTTCATTTACTTCATCTTCAAGAAGATCGGAGTACCCGACAATTGCATTAAGAGGTGTTCTGATTTCGTGTGACATATTTGCCATAAAAGCGGTTTTTAATCTGTTAAGCTGTGTTTCTTTTTGATATGCATCACGTAAACGAATTTCCTGTAAAAGCTGCTCAGTTATATCTTCGAGAGTTACGATAAAAAGAGTTGTCTTTTCATACGGATCATCGGCGCAGGTTAACTTACAAACATATTCACGTTTATTTTTCTGATCGCTGAATTTAAATTGATAATACTTTTCCTGCACTTTAAAAATGTTTTCAACAGCTGAATTTATTACAATAAATAATTCTTCAGGAATCAGATCAGCCAGAGGAACATCTTTTTCAAAAGCTGAATCTATTGAAAATACATTATGGAAGTTATCATTGGAATTTTCATAAATAAGTTGTTCGTCAGTCTTTTTAGCAATAAGCAGCAAATCGGAAATATTATTAATTACAGATTTCTGACGCTCTTCCGATCGTCGGGAAATTCTGTTTTTCATTATATAGTTTGTAATATCATTTGCTGTTAATATAAAATTAAATGAATGCGCATCATTTTTTGTAACCGGATTTAAGCGAATTTCCTTAAACCATTGCTCGCCAGATTTTCCGGTTCCCGAAATAAGTTTGATCCATTCTTTTTTATTGGAAATTGCATATTTCAGATAAGCAACTTCCTGTTCGTCAAGAAACGGCTCAAGCACCTGAAGCAAACTGAATTTATAAATTCTTTCAATTCCGAGTCCCAAAACCTCTTCAAACGATTGAGAAGAATAATCTATAATCCCTTCTTCATTTGTAATAATAACGGCAACCTTGCCATATTCAAGCGCATTAAGTAGGTTATTAATTTTCTCTTCAATATGTTTTTTCTCTTCGGTGGATGTAAAAACGAGAAAGAGTAATTCTTTATTCTCAATAAAAACCCTGTCGATACTTACATTATAACTTCTATGCTGTTCAGGGCTGTCACCAAACAGAAAAATATCAAAGTGAAAGCTGGAATAATTACTTTTATAAAATCCTTGTAAGAGATGAGGTAAAGGAGGCTCAGAATTAATTTTGGAAATACGATTCCCCTTTTCAATTCCAAATGCCAGATTAAAAGATTTGTTGCTGTAAACAACTTCACCGTCCAGATTAACCAATGCCAGAGGTTTTGTACTTGGCAGTTCATTTAATTGTCTGAAGTTTTCAAAAGAAGAAATCTCGATATTATTTTTATTGCTGGTGGTCTGATTTGTATTATCTGGCATTTTGTATTTTTACCTTCTCAATTTTTACAAGCTCTTTCGAATTATTGTTAAACTGGAATTTTTTAATAATCTTAAATTTACCAAGTTTATCCAAAAAAGTAAAAACAGAAGCTAAAATATATTGCATTTCCGAGTTTAATTTAATCTCCAGTTCAATAAGTTCTTCCTCCAGTTTTAAATCATCAACTTCGTTATTTTCATCTGAAAGTTCAAATATTCTTTCAAATAAGCTTTCAATTCCTGTAAATTTTATATGCTGATAATGTTCGATGAACCAGAGTTTTCGTTTTGCGAGCGACATAATAATGGAGATATTTTTTCTCTTCACCTGATGTGAGATATAGATAGACTGGGAAAGTGTTGTCCAGTAATTTGAAAAATCTATTATCATTCTGAAAAGAAAATCATCAATTACAAATTCCAGACTAACCTTATCTTCTGCCGGATAATCAAGATGATGGAGTTCCCAATCTAATTCAGACAAATAAGAAGCAGCAGGAGAAAACACAAGGGAATCTTTTTCAGGAGCCTGTGAGTTTCCTTTCTTTTTGCCAAATCTGTTATAACGGGAAGATTTATCTTCAGATTGAAGGCGTACATCTGTGTTAATATTTATTATTTTGTCTAACATCGATAGTATTTTCAGTTGTTATTAATACTATCGGGTAAAGAGGGGGAATTTTAAGAGTTGTTGATTTTGATCATTTTGTTATCGGATGTATAATCGATAACTTCCGGATTATCAAGATTTTTAAGATCATCTACCAACTTGGAAATTCTGGCAATTGATTCCTCAATTACAAAAAAATCATCTTTATGTTTGTTTTTGGAATTGCTTGTTAACTCTTCCTGTAGATGCTTTAAAGTCATTATAAGACTTGAGAGAGGATTATTAAGCTGATGCCCGATAGTACAGGCAAGTTCTATAATAGCTTTATTATGTTCTATTTTTTTTAGCTCATTCTGGAGGTTGTGTATTCTGATACCGGATCTAATTCTTGCAAGTAATTCCTGATTCTCTACCGGTTTTACTAAAAAATCATCCGCTCCGACATCTAATCCCATTACCCGATCTTTTAGTGATGCACGAGCTGTTAAAACAATAAAATATATATGTTTGTAGCTTTCTTTTTCTTTAAGAATATTGCAAAATTGAAGTCCGTCCATTTGAGGCATTGTCCAATCGGCAATAATCACCTTTGGAAAAAATCCCTCTTCAAGAATTTTTAATGCTTCCACGCCGTTAATTGCAGTCTTAACATCATATCCGTTTTTTTTGAGTAATCTGTTAAGAATGTAGAGCGTATCTTCTTCGTCTTCAACTATTAATATTCTGTCTGGATTCATTTTAAGCTATAGTCTTTTCAATTTTTGTGAGCAATTCATCAAAATCGCTCAGTGGTTTAAGTATATAGTCATCAGCAATTGTTCTGTCAAAAGCTTTTTCATTTCCTATTTTATCCTGATAAGCTGTTACTAAGATTATAGGAACCTGATTTATTTCTTCATTTCCTCTGATATATTTTGCTATTTCAACTCCGTCTGTTTTTTTATCATTCAGATAAGTATTTTTCAAATTTATATCGAGCAGGAGCAATGAAATATTATCATTTTTTAATCTGCTTATAATTTCAGCGCCATCTTCTGTAATAATAGCTTCATAAGATGTTTTTGCAAAAAAGTAGTTATAAAACTGCTGTGTAAAAGGATCATCCTCCACTATTAAGATTTTCTTAATCATAGGTTTTCAGAATATTTTACAATTATACTTATTCTTCTGTTCACAACATCCAGCGGATTACTTTTATTTCTCAATCTGTAAGCCGCATATCCGCGAATCTCAGAAATCTGACTGGCAGCAACTCCTGATATTTCCAATACTCGTCTGGCTGCATTTGCTCTGTCACAACTCAGTTCAAAATTTGTGTAACCGGCTCTTGATCCTGGAAAAGGTCTGGCATCGGTATGCCCCTCAATTGCAATTTTATTACTAAGTTTTCCAAGTTCAGCGCCAACCTGCCTTAATAATCGGGTTATTTCTTCTTTTAAATCAGCACTTCCTATATTAAAGAACGCAATTCCGTCTTTTTCGGCTATTTCTATCCTGAGTCCTTCGTCAACTATTTCAAAACTCATCTGATCCAGCATCCCTTCAAATTCTGCGTTGTCAGTCATCTGGTTGTAAATCTGTTTTCCGAGTTTTCTCAGTTTATCCTGCTCTAGTTCTCTTAATTCTTCTTCAGAAAGTTCTGTTTTAGAAGGAGCTTTCATCCCGGAACCAAATCCTTCAATTACGCTTCTGCCGCCTCCGGTTGTATATCCAAAAGGATCTTTAAAATAGCCGGCAACAGCTTCTTTAATTTCTTCACTGGAGCTTAATATCCACAATACAATAAATAGTGCCATCATTGCAGTTACGAAATCTGCGTATGCAACTTTCCATGCACCGCCGTGATGACCTTCTTCACATTTTTTACCTTTATTGATTATTATGGGTTCGTCGTTGCCTTCGCTCATACTACTTTCCTCTCAAGTAACTTTCAAGTTCCTGAAACGTAGGGCGAACATCCTGAAAGAAAGTTCTTCTGGCAATCTCAACAGCAACTATAGGCGGATTACCTTTTGCGTAAGCAATTATGCAAGTTTTGATAGTTTCCAGATATCTTACTTCATCTTCAAGCAGATGTTCAATATTTGTAGCAAGCGGACCAACAAATCCGTAAGCTAAAAGAATTCCTAAGAATGTACCTACCAATGCAGCAGCCACGTTATTACCAACCGCTTCCGCACCAGCATTAATACTACCCATTGTAATAATAATTCCCAATACAGCCGCAACGATTCCAATTCCGGGGAAGGAATCACCAACTTTAGCTATCAAATGAGGAGTAGGTTTATTTTCGGCTTCAAAAGTTTCAATTTCAAGATCCATTAAAGCTTCAACTTCATGCGGCGGTACACCACCGGAAAGCATAACTTTTAATGTATCACACACGTAAGCAACAGCAACAGGATTTTTGATAAACATTTCACTTTTAGATAAAATATCGCTGCTTTCAGGTGTTTCAATATGCTTTTCAATTGCCAGTAAACCATCGCGCTGTGCAACTAAAAACAATTCATAAAAAGCTTTTAACAGCTCCAGATTATCTTCCTTATGGGCGTGTTTGGCTCCCAGTGCCTTAGGAATAGCCGCAAAGATTTTTTTTATCACTTCTAAAGGAGCCATAATCATTAAACTTCCGAATGCAACTCCACCAATAGTAATAAACTCATTAACCTGTATAAGTACAGCTATTTGCCCACCATGCATTGTATAACCAACGATGAAACTTACAGTTACTACTACTGCTCCAATAATAATAAACATAATTTATTCTTTTAATTTGTTATGAACTCAGTTTAAAAACTTCCTGATATAATTCGTTGCATTTAAATTCAACAAAAACCCAATCTGTAGCAGATTGAATTTCTTTTTCTTCAATTTCAGCAGCAATTTCAGTTATTTTGGGGTTCCCGATAGTATCTCCGGCTCCCCTTATATCGTGAATTACCGATTTCAGCAACTCTTCGTTTTTACTTTTTATTGCATTTTTTATGTTATTTCTCTTTTCAGTAAAAGTATTCAAAAAGATCTTTATCAGATCTTGTTTCATTTTACTTTTATCTTCGTCACTAAACAAGCGTGATTTAATCTTAAAAATATCTTCCCCAAGTAATTCGGCAGTGTATTCCAAAATCTGCTTTTTCTGAAGAGGTTTGGATACCACTTTAATGGCACCTGCATCTATGGCCGCCAAAACATTTCTTCTGGCTGTGTTGGCACTAATTACAATAACGGGTATATCTTTAATATCTTTTAAAACATTTTTTACCTTCAGCATCTTGATTCCGTCAAAATCTGGCATCATTAAATCGAGAAAGATAAGATCCGGCTTATCTTCAGCTGCAATTCTGATTCCTTCAAGTCCGTCGGCACAAGTTAAAACCTCTATTTCATATTCTTCGAAAAAACTTTTTAATGATTTAAGAACAACGTCAGAATCATCAACTATCAGTATTTTGATTTTATTGCTTATCACTTTTTTTGTTAAGTTTATTAACTGATAGATCTGACAAGTCGGGTTTAATTTCCTTACTTTTCTCAGTTGCTTCAAGAATATCATTTTTTACGGTTTCGTAAATTTCTTCGCGCAGAATTTTCACATCGTCAGGAGCTTCAATTCCAATCTTCACCTGATGTTCTGAAATAGAAACTATATTAATAACTATATCTGAACCAATTCTTATTTTTTCATCTGTTTTTCTTTTCAATACAAGCATAGATTAATCTTCTTTTTCTACAAACAATTGATAGTTAATTTGGTATTTATCGTTGTCCAGAACTTCCTGATAACCTGAGCAAGTATCCTGATTAATATAAATAGGTGCTTTCAGGTTAGTTGTCATTTCGGTAGGAACTCTGCTCAGTTTTACAATACTGAACGCCTGAAATCCTTCTTTATCAGGATATTCGTCAAGGAGCATATGTACCGGAATTAAAGGAAAAACAATTTCCGGCTCATCAATACTTGTAAGCCAGAAAAAGATGCTATCCTCTTCAGTTAGTAAAATATATTTTCGTAATTGTTCGAAACCAAGGATTCCATCTTTAAATTCGATAATCAGTTTTTCATCGAATTCAATTTCACCAAATTGTTTTGTTTGAATTTTCATATAATTTATCTTATTAAATTTTAAAATCTGATCGATTTACCTAGTGATAATTATCTAAAGTATAATTTATGAGGTAATTTTCATTGTTTCAAGTTGTAAGTTTAAATATTTACGATACGTTTCAAAAAAACAGGTTTAAGTCTATAAATAATCGAGCAAAGATTTTGGAAGAACCATAGAGGATATTCTGTATATCGTATTAAGGTTATATTCTTCTGTCTGCATCTCAATTATTGCTGCTGCCTGATCCACATCTTTTTCTTTTGAAAGAAGATCAGTCAGATCCAGTTTCTGATTTTCCAATAATTCATCTGTACTATCGAGTCTGTTTTTAATATTTCCAGCTTCCGATAATTTACCAATTAAATGATCGTTAAACCCGTTTATCATTTCCACTTGTTTTGCATTAGGTCTGTTACCCGCTCTTAAACCATCTCTTATTGAAATCAGTGTGTTAAAAATGTCTGATTCCTGATTTACATCCATTGTGAGCTGAGTTGCGCTGCCAGATTCTTTAAGATTGGAAGGATCGTAAACAAAATCAAGTTTATTTGCTGCATCTGTTATGCGAATACCATTTGGAGGATTGCCACTTATACTTTGTAATTCTCCTGTTGTAGCGTCAAAAGTTAAATCCTGTATTACAGTCGGGCCAGAGCCCGTATCGTAAGTCAAATCATAATTATTTGCACCATCACGTGCAAATGAAAGACTTAATGTGGATGAAGTTCCATCTGCATTATATATAGTTTGTGAAGTGGTTTGAGGATCTGTTGTGTCATTAAGATTACCAAGCTGCTTCAAAACAACCTGGAACAAATCTTCACCATCTATATTAATTTTTTGAGTGGAAGTCTGAGATATATTTATCTTTTGTTCGCCACCTACATCTGAGCTTTTCACTTCAACTGCGGTTTGACCAGCATTATATCCAAATGGTTTTGTTTTATAGTTTGTTCCGCCAAAAACGTAATTACCGCCATTTTCAGTATTTGCATAATCAAGTATAGAATTCAAAACATTATCAATCTGATCTGCATAAGTATCAAGTTGTGAACCAGCAGTTGCATTTTCAATAGATGTAAGAGTTGTTAACAAACCATCCATTTGCTGCTGGATGCCTGACATTGCATTAATAGAGGTATTTATTGTTGCCAGACTGGTAGCAATATTACCTCTGTACATTTCAAGAGAATCCAGATCGGCATTAAGACGCATAATCTTGGAGTTTGCAAGAGGATCATCTGAAGGACGGTTAATCTTACTTTGATTTGTAAGTTGTTCCTGAATTTTTCGCAACCTGTCTTTAGTGTTACGATATGTAATCAGATACGAATCTTGTAATGCTCTGTCTGTAACTCTCATAGTACTAAACCAAATTAATTAATGTTTGTAATAGTTCGTCGGCAATACTTATTAATTTTGCTGAAGCATCAAATGATCGCTGAAATTTCAGAACGTCCACCATTTCTTCATCAATTGAAACACCGGAATACTCAGCTTTTTGTACGTTCATCTGCTGTATTACTAATTCAAATGATTTTGATTTCTGTTCATTATGTTTCTTTTTATTTGCAATATCACTGATCATTTTTGAATAGTTTTCTTCAAAAGTATTACCGCTGGCATCTTTATAAGTTTTTAATTCTGCCATTGCACGTGCCAGTTCATTGTTACCTTTTGTTCCATCTTTTGAAACAGCTATATATTTTGTATCATTAAGAATATTTTCATTTATTTTCAGAACTCCCTGTCCATCGATTTCCGAAAAGTTTTCACCGGTTAAAGGGGTATCATGTGAATAATAACCTGTGCTGTGGACTGAGTTTATCTGATTAACAAGTGCATTTCCAAAATCATCAAGAGCCTGAAGCTGATTTGGAATTTCCGTGTTATGTAAATCTATTAATGCTGCCAGTTTTCCTTCGTGTACTGTTATCTGGTTAGATGTATCATTTTTGGCACGCATTATAATTTTGCCATTATCTTCTACAACTTCATATTCGTTATGAAATTTTCTGTCGGCACCAAATGAGTTACCAATAGAAATACTTGCAACCTGATTTTCACCATAAGTTACATTTACATTAACAAGTTTACTTAACTCAAGAATTGCTTTGTCTCTTTCATCTAACAGATCATTTGGCGAACTGCCAAGAGCAACCTGATTATAAATCTGCTCATTCAGGCTATGGATATTTTGTAAGTGAAGGTTTACCTGTTCAACAGTCTGAACTGCATCCTGCCGCGCGTCTTGCTGAATTCTTCTGGTTCCTTCGTAGATATTTTCCATTTTTGTTGAAAGCTGGTTTGCTGAGTTAACAACTTCATCTCTGTAAGGCTGAGAAGAAGGATCATTTGCAAGTTTATCCCAGGAATCAAAAAACTTATTTAACAAAGTGGAAATCCCCTGGTCTTTAGGTTCGGAATATAAACCTTCAATTGCTCCAAGAGTTTCTTCCTGCTGATCGGTATAACCAAATTGTTTGTTATAGTTTATAATTTGTTTTTCCAGCAGACTGTTTTTTACTCTGGAAATATCTTCAATAGTTACACCGGAGCCAATAATTAAACCGTTAAGATTATCAGTTGCTTCCGGAATAATTAAAGCTCTTTGTCTGGAATAATTTTCATTATTTACATTTGCAATATTATGCGATGTAACTGTTAAAGCTTTCTGATAAACAGACAAACTGTTCGATGAAATATTTAATAGCTTATTAATTGACATTATATACGCCTGTCTAAAATTTTTCTTTCTTTATTTCCTAATAAAGTTGCAATAGTAGAATCAATAAACTGTAGTGAATGCTTTATCAGAAAAAGATTATTTCTGTTAAGATCTGCAATTTTTCTTACAAGAATCTTAATCTGATTTTCAGCTTCTTCAATATATTTCACAATTTTGGGTTCAAGTTTTTGTCCGAAATTTTTGATGAACGCAATCAATTTGTGATCATTCATTTCAGTGTCTTCAGATTTATAAATTTCTTCAAGTGTATTTATTCTGCTCAATTCGGTTTGTTTAACAAGTGCAATATTATTTTCTTCGAGCTTAATACACTCTTCAATTTCTTCTCTGTTTCTGTTAATAAGCGCACTTTGCTTTGCGTAAGCAATATCTCTCATCTCCTGCAAAACGTGTATTTCTTTTTCAAGAATTTCAATTAATTTTTTAATGTTCATAATTTTATTCCATCGATTTATAATATCCAAGAACCCGACTTACATAATTTTGTGTTTCCTTAAACGGTGGAATTCCGTTGTACTTGTCAACATTACCCGGGCCCGCATTATATGCTGCCAGAGCTTTTTCAAGATTACCGTCATACTGTTGAAGCATTTTGGAAATATATTTTGTACCGCCGTTTATGTTATCTTCCGGATCAAATGAATTTTTAACATTCATATCAGCAGCTGTTCCGTCCATTAACTGCATCAATCCTTTTGCATTTGCTTTTGAAACTGCTTTTTCATTTGCGGCTGATTCAGTTAAAATTATTGATTTGATTAAATTTTTATCAACGCCAAATTTTTGTGCCGCGTTATTTATAAAGCCTTCATAATTTGCCAATCTGGTTCTGGCACTTGTGCTGGGAGTAATTCCGCTAACATCAGATTTTATCTGACGAGCATAGTTTGCTGAAGGACTTATTGTTTTGGGAAGCATATCCAGTGTGAGTTTTTCACCCGTTATTTTTTTGAATAAAACATCTGCAATTCCCAAACTTTTTTTCTTACTTATATTAGAAGCAATTTCATTTTCAAAAACAGAATCAAGAATATCGCCGCCATAACTGTTTTCCCCAAACATTCCTCCGGTTGTTTTATTCATAGATTTTAACATCATAGAGGTAAGTAAACTTTCAAAATCTTTTGCAGCTTTTGCCAGTTTTGTTTTTTCTTCCGGCGTAAAAGTTTTGCCAACTTTGAAAGAATCTTTTATATGCTTGGCATTGTTCGATATTTTTAACGGCATACTTTCCATTTTTATATTATCACCAAATTACCTGTTAAAGCACCGGCTTGTTTTAATGCCTGAAATACTGAAATTATGTCGCGCGGACTGATATTTAAACTGTTAAGTGCCTGCGCTACTTCCTGAACAGTTGTTGCACCGTTTATAGTAACAGCCGGTTTCTTTTCTTCTTCGGTCGTTGGAATCAAGTTATTAAATACTCTTGTCTGGCCTTGTGAAAATGAATTTGGTTGAGAAATTATCGGGTACGATCTTATACTTATATTCAAATTACCGTGTGAGATTGTCACAGGTAAAATTCTTACATTCTGTCCGGCTACAATTGTTCCGGTTCTTTCATTTACAACAACTCTTGCCTGAACATCCTGCTGAACCTGAATAGCTTCAACACCAGCAATAAACGCCATTACATTATTTTGATTCTGCTGAGGAACAGTAACTTTTATTTCAGTTGCATCAATTGCAATTGCCGTGTTAGCACCTATTTGTCCGTTAATAGCTGTAGCAACATTATTTGATGTAGTAAAATCAGGTTCCTTAAGAAAGATACTGATTGTATCGGCAGGCATACTTGCTCTGGCAATTTCGTTTCTGACAATACCGCCACCAGGAACCCTTCCGGTTGTTGCATGGTTCTTTGCCAATCTTCCGCCGGAACGAGTATTTAAATTATAGCCTCCAACTGAAACCGGACCTTGAGCCACACCAATAAAATTATCATAACCATCTTTTAGAGGAGACATTAATAATGTTCCGCCAACCAGACTGGTAGCATCGCCAGTAGAAGAAACAATAATATCAAACTCTGCTCCCGGTTTTAACAAATTATTTACACGGGCAGTAATTATAACAGCAGCAACATTACGAGTACGAAGATTCAATTCAGGAGCATTAATCCCGAAACGTTTCATCATACTTATAATTGATTGAATTGTAAAAGAAGTTCTGTGACTGTCGCCTGTTCCTGCCAGACCTGTTACAATTCCATAACCAATTAATTCTTCGCTTTGTACGCCTTTGAAATATGAAATGTCTTTAATTCGCTGAGCGAGAAGTACATTACATAATATTAATGATATTATTAAAATCTTCTTCATAACTAAACCTTAAAATAAGAAGTGGAATATTTTTGATAAAAGTCCGGGATGTTGTGCTTCTTCAATCCTGCCTTTACCTTCAAAATGTAATTCCATATCAGAAATATTATATGAATAAACAGTGTTGTCAGATTTCACATCAATACTTCTGATAATACCGGTTATTCTTATTTCCTGTTCTTCTTTATTAATAATAATTTTCCTTTTACCACTGATTCGCAAATTACCATTTGCTAAAACAGAATCAACCATTGCACTGATTCTTGCTTTTACAGAACCTTGCGACTGGCTTCCGCCACCACCTTTAAAATTGTTTTTAGAACCAACGTCAAAATCGAGAGTCGGCAAAGTTGGCTCACCATCCATTTTACCACTTAAATCATATCCCAAATCACTCTCTTTTCCGGTAGTGATATTAGATTGATTAGAAGCCTGAGAGCTTTCCATAACAAGAATTGTAACAGCATCTCCTATTCTTGCAGCTTTAAAATCGGAGAAAAGAGAAAAGCCATTATTAACTCCCCTGCCTTGCGCTAACATACAGCTGCTAAAAATAATTGCGATATATAAACTTTTTCGTATCATTTTTTACTCTACTAATTTTACATTGTAAGGATCGGTAACCACTGCTCTGTAATATTTATTTTGATAAGAAATTCTTATTTTGTCTCCAATTTTTCCATCCTGTTTTGCCAGAGCTTCAAAAGTAATATGAACATTTCCTTTTAATAGATTTGCAATTACTTTATCTCCTTTGTTAACAACAGGAATTCCTTCTATACTG
Source organism: Rhodothermaceae bacterium (assembly GCA_041725875.1). GTDB lineage: Bacteria > Bacteroidota > Ignavibacteria > Ignavibacteriales > Melioribacteraceae > JBGRQB01. The sequence goes on along the minus strand of JBGRQB010000007.1, from coordinate 28,032 downwards.
CCGGCTGTTAAAACATCACCCGGATTTATACTTCTCTTCGCTCTGAAAAATTCCAGGGATGTATTTCCTAAAACTATATCACTTCTGTATTGAGTTATATCTTTTTCAGAAACAGTAAAATCTGATTTGGATAAATTTTCACCCTTAGTCAATTTTCTTCTGGCAATTAAAACTTCATCGTAAAGTTTTAATTCAAGACTGACAATAGAGTTCATTTTTTTGTTGCCTTTATGGATAAAAACCGGTACATAACAATACTTTCCGCTTATCTTAATTTCTTTATCTTTATTAATAGAAATTGTATTGTTTCTGTTTCCCATTTTAGGAATAGATTTTATTCTGAATTCAAACTTATTATAATCTGATAATTTTTCTTTCAGATATCTGTCCAGCTCTCTTTCCAAACTGGAACCGAAGTTAAAAACCAAAACAAGCGATATGATAAAATTAAATATCATTTTAACGTTTTAGATTGTTTGCCATTGTCATCATTTCTTCAACTGTTTTTACAGTCTTGGAGTTTATTTCATACGCACGCTGTGCTGTAATCATATTTATCATTTCATCAACTATTTCTACGTTTGATGATTCGAGATAATACTGTTTTAGTTCGCCATACCCATCAAGAGAAGGAGTACCAATTATCGGAGCGCCGGAAGCATCTGTTTCTGCATACATATTATCTCCCATTGATTTTAATCCACCCGGATTTACAAATTTTACTGTCTGGATAGTTCCAAGCTCAGAAGATTGTCCGTCAACCTGCTTTGCCATTACAACGCCATCTTTATTAATAAGAATCTCAGCTACAGATTCATCAACTTGGAAACCGGGATCTAAAACAAGTCCGCTTGCATTTACAATTGAACCTTCGGCAGAAACACTAAAAGAACCGTCTCTGGTATAAACAAGAGTTCCATCCGGTTTGGAAAGTTGGAAAAATCCTTCACCTACAATTGCAACGTCGAGTGGTTTTCTTGTTTCCTGCAAACTTCCCTGTGCAAATATTTTCTGGGTTGAAGATGTTTGAACACCGTGTCCGACCTGAACTTTTGCATTTGGATTTTCAACAATGCCGGGAACATTTGTACTTTGCGGATTAACGTTTACATCCTGATAAAACAAATCTTTAAACTCAGCTCTGTTCTTTTTAAAACTTGTTGTATTTATATTGGCAATGTTGTTAGATATCACCTGAATATTTACCTGCTGGGCATACATTCCGGAAGCAGCTGTTTTTAAGGCTCTTGTAGGCATAAATTCTTCTCCTTACTATTATAGTCTTCCGACTTCGCGGGCTTTCCCCATTATATTGTCTAATGAAGACACCATTTTCTGAGCAGCTTCATAATCTTTATTTATCGTAATTAAATTTTGCATTTCAACAATCGGGTTAACATTTGATTCTTCAACATATCCCTGAAATACTTCATAGCTTCCTGTAGCAGCAAGTGAGTATCCTCCATCCGGAATTAAAAACTTTTGTTTATCAGATCTCATCATTTTGGTTTGATCTTCAATTTTGGCAATCAATAATTTATCTATCACCGTATCACCAATCTGTATCTCACCATTTTTATTGATCTTCAAATTTCTGTCTACCTCGGCAACTGAATCAAGTACGTTTACTCTTCCTTTTTCAGTTACAACATAATAGCCATCTTCGTTAATGAGATATCCGTCATCTGAAATTTTGAATTTTCCGTTGTTGGTTAATTCAATTCCTTTTTCGGTTTCAACCATAAAAAAACTTTTTTCAGAAACAGCTAAATCAAGAGTATTTCCTGTTTCAGTAAAAACACCTTCACTGAAATCTGTAATTTGAACTTCGCTAATTCCATCTTCTCTTGAGATGATTTCTGAAAAAGGAATTGAACGTTTAAAGCCAGTTGTATTAATATTAGCCAAATTGTTTGCTGTGATTTCAACATTTTTCTGTCTGGAGATCATCGATCTTGCTGCATCGTAAATTCCCTTAACCATTTTTTATCTCCTTTTCTGTGCTGACTGTTTCAAATTCGGCTATCATTTTGCAGACTACATTCTCAACCTGCTTATGCATTGTGCTTTTTGCAAACATTTTTGAAAGAGTTGATTTCAGTAATTTATTCTCCCCTGAAATCACTCCGCTTCTGTTTGCCAGATTGAGCAGTTTGTCGATATTTTGATTAACACTTTGCATTTTAAGCTTTTACATTAATACTCTTGTTTACACCAATAATTGTTCCATCTTTTGTTTTTAACTTGGAATCTCTTAAAGATGTATAAACTTTAACTTGCAAATCTTCTGCAAGTTTTTTCTCCCATTTTTTTAAAAATGCAGACAGTTTACCGGGAGCTCGCATATCATTATATATATTAAATTTAATTGTATCGTGTGTTAAAACCCCTTCAAATCCGGTTTTTGAAGAATTTATTTTCAATGAAAAATTCACATCAAATGATAAGATTCCCATTGTATTTGCAATTGGCTGAATGAAATACATAACCGAGTCAAAATCGTTTTCTTTTTGAACAATCATAAAATCAGGAAAGAAGCTGTAATAATTATAGAGACTTTTCTGAATCAGATACAGCAAAAGATTTTCCTTTAATTCTTTTAATCTGTCAGGATTAATAACAGAGCCTGTCAGTTGAATTGAATTTATTCCGTCAATCAGTTCAACCGTTTTTTTGTCTCTGTCTTGATTTGGTTTTTCTTCAAAAGGAATTTTATATAAAAAGACATTGTTTAATTCCTGAGTTATTAAATCAGTCGGGTGTAAACGATTTAACTCAACAACAATACTTTTTAAATTAGCAGCAATATCTTCAAAAGAGATTTTCAGAAATTTTCTTAACTCTTCAGATCTTATATATTCTTTCTCTTTTTCAAAACTCCAGAAAATCTGAACTAGCAGACTCAGTTGCAGGTCATCAATTTTCTGATCCTGTGTTTCCATATACTCAAGGACTCTTTTGAATTTACTTTTACCCAAAACTTTTTTGGATGAAATTACTTTGTCAATAAGACTCCTGTTTAAATCTGTATCCTTAATATCAAAGCTGGATAAAACATTTGCCATTAACGTTTGGTTTGGAACAGTTGATTTTCCAAAATCATTTATAACAAGGGTGAATGGTTGTTTACTAACTACCTTGGCAAATAGTTGTTCACCTTCGGAAACATTAAAAGGAAGCTTAGACTGAAAAACTTTTCCATTGATAAGAATTCTGAAATTATCACCTTTTTTTTCAATTACTTCCATAAAAACAAGACTGTTCTCTTTAGGAAGTGCTGAAAGATTCCCTGTTAATTTTAATGTGATATTACTATTAACAAGTGGTGGTATTTTGCTAATATTGGTAAGCATTATTCACCGGCAATCATATTAAGCTTAATTGCAAGATGAACTTCTCCTTTAGCAATTGATAACTTTTTTGCCAGTCTTGTAATAGAAGAAGAACCATTTTGAAGCTTGATTTTTTTTCGGGTAAGAGATTTTCTCACACCTGCAAGTTCGCTGCCTGATTCACTTTTTAATTGTTCTTTTCTTAACAAACCAATATTCTGTTTCAATTCTTTCTTTACAGCTTTTTTGAACCCAAGTTTTTTTCTTCTGTAAATTACAACTATGGCTGCAAACAAAGATGCTTCAAACAAAATAAATGCTTTAAGATAAAACGGATCGGTGGAGGTTATTGAACTATTGCTCTTTTTAACCACCTTTTTGTAAGAAGTATGAATTGGCGAATTTTGAACACTTGCCGATTTTTTAACCACCTTTGCAGTTGAAGGAAGATTCTGTAAAATCTCTCTTTTTGATTTTAAATTTTGGCCGTTTTTTAGTTTTATCTCATTAACTTTTTGTTGAAAAACTTTACGTAAATCAACATTGTTGTTGTTAGTGTTTTGAGAGTATGTAATGGAGATAAAGCTAAAAAATAAAAGAAATATTAAAGTTTTTTTCATTTTCTGATCTTACGAATTAATGGAAAATACAAGCTAACAGTTGAGCCTGCTTCAGAGTAAGCTTCTATGGAAACTTTCCCTTCATGTTTCTTCATCAGGTTTTCAACTATACGTGTATTTAGATCAATTGTCTTGCCAGTTTTTTTTGTAGGTATGTTTGAGGCGTAATGCTGCAAATTTGCAGTGGAAATCAACTTAACAATAATGTTGTCATCAATAAAGCGAGTCTGGATAATAATCCCGCCATCACCGTTGATTTTATTTTTTATCAGACCAATAATATTTGTAAAAATCTGATAAATATAATTTGGATGACTTAATATTGACGGAATATCTTGTTCAAAATCTTGAACAAGTTCAAGATTTAAACTATCAATTGTTGATTTAACCAGTGTACAATAATCGTTAATCACTTCATTAATATTGCACGGTTTTATTTTATTGTCTTTTTGGTTCAGGTTAATAAACTTAACCAGCCGACCAATTGTAGAATTTATCTTTGTGATTTGTGTTTTTATTTTTTTTACTTCATAGCTATTTTCAGATTCCTGATCAATCATATCTGTATAGCTCATAATAACTTGTAAAGGAGTCATTATATCTTCCAGAATACCATCGGTTAATTCTCCAATTGCCGAGAGACGAAAATCGTTAGAAAGTTTTGCCTGATAAACCTGTAGCTCTTCAATTGCAGTATTTAATTTTGATTTATAATTTGTTTTATCAAGTTTCTGAACAGCTTTGCTTAACAAAATTTCAATAAACTCTTCATCAATTTCTGAAAAATTTTCGTGCGAAAGTGAAGTAAGAATTGCACACAATCCTTTTTTGTTATTATCATCAAAAATGGGATAAAGGATATAATTCAGTTTTGCTCCTTCACCATTTAAGGTTGACAGCTCTGGAATTACAACAGCCGTTTTTCCGTCAAAAGCGAGTGAGAGAACGCCTTCTTTATTATAATGATCAAGTCTTTCAACTATCAATTTATTTTTTACTTCGGCAACCGGAATCAATGAATGATCGCTGTTTTTGAAATTCATTATTACAGCTTCTTTTATAGGGATAATTCTTCTTACAGCTCTTTCAAAAACTTCAATTACTTTGGAAGGGTTATCTGCTCTTTTAATCTCTCTCTCGAAATTAATAAGAGTAAAAAAGAGGTGAGAGTGTTTTTCGGAACTTTGGCTATCATTAACCAATGTATTAAAAGAAGCCACCCGCAAATTTGTACTTCTGTTGTTGTTTTCTTTTTCATTTTCGACAAACTTATAAAACGGTTCGTATTTGCTGGTATCTTCTTTATGTAGTTTCATTATATCCTTAATACTTCTATTTCTTGCCTGAATAAATCCTGATAACCATCAATGAATTGTATAAATTCTTCTTCATCCTTAAAGTTAAGAATATCCAACACTTTGTCTTCAATTCCCATCTCATCATCCCAGTAGAAGTTTCCAATTTGGAATCTTTGGGTCATATAATCAACTAAATGAACAATAGAAGTAATTATTTCGTTATCAAGAGCTTCCTGCGGATTGTGATGATTCTTTATAACTTCACAAAGCTGAACAGGAAGATTCCAATTCTCTGCAAGAATGAAGCCAATTTTTTCGTGGGTTAATCCCAGTACTTCTAACTGTGCTTCAGTAAAAGAAATCTCACTATCTTTTACAAGTTTTTCTATTTCTTTAAATCCTTTTGGAAAATATTTCTGTATAACGGGAATTCCAAGATCGTGCAATAAACCTGCAACAAATGCTTCTGCTCCAAATTTATATCCAAGATCTTCAGAAATTCTTTTTGCGGCATTACCTGATAAAAGTGAATGAAGCCAGAAATCTTTCTGCGACATACTCCCGCTGTCTTCATCTTTAAAAGCCTCTATCATTGAAAGTGCAACAACAATATTTTTTACATCCTGAAACCCGATAATCATTATTGCAAAATCTATAGTGGAAACTTTTCTAGGTAAGCCATATAAGGGAGAATTTGCGATTGTTAAAACCTTGGAAGACATTCCCTGATCTTTTCCAATCATTTCACTTAAATCTGATGTAGTCGTTGACGGATCATCAAGTAGTTTTGAAACTTCCAGCATAACTCCTGACATTGCAGGAAGTGAATAAATTTTTTCCAGTTCTGCGAGTGTTTTTTTCGCTTTATCGTCAAGTAAAGTCTGACCCATATCTAATCCCGATTTTAGAAATCCAAGTTGTTAATCTGCTCTTCAAATAAAGATTTATAATTCACCATTAATTTATCTAAATATTCCATATCTCCCAAATTCAAAATCTTAATTATATCAGGATTTAGTTCAATTCCTTCATCCCAGAAAAAATCTCCTATTTGCAATTTCTGAGTCATAAAATCAGCTAAATGTACCAAAGCACAAATAGTTTTATGTTGCGGCGATGAATTTAGATTATGGTGAAATTCAACTACTTCGGAAAGGTTTTCAGGTAGATTCCATCTTTCCATTAATATTTTGCCAATTTCTTCGTGGGATAAACCCAGTTCTGTTACTTCTGCTTCTCTGTATGTAACTGAATTATCCTCAGCAAATCTGACTATATTGTCGTATTCTTTTTTAAAATATTTATGAATTATAGGTATTCCCAGATCATGCAGTAATCCTGCTGTAAATACCTCGCCGCTATGAGGATAACCAAGATCATCCGCCAATCTTTTTGCTGCTGTTGCAACAACAAGAGAATGCCGCCAATATTGTTTCTGATTAAAATTTTTGGCTGAAGCGGATTTCATAGCATCCATCATAGATAACGCTATCACAATATTTTTAATATGATTAAAGCCAAGAATAACAATGGCAAAATCAATGGTAGAAACCCTTCTCGGGATTCCATAAAGAGGTGAGTTGGCCACGGTAAGAATTTTTGTAACCAATCCCTGGTCTTTATTAATAATTTTAGCAAGCTGGGCAGCGCTTGCGGAGGGGTTATCAATCACTTTTGTTACTTCAAAAACCACATAGGGAATAGTTGGTAAATTACTAATTGAAGAAAGAACACGATCGGCTCTATTCTTCAATTTGTAATTATTCCCTGTGTCAAAGTCATTCATAATTTTTCTGTAATTTTAACTTTAGTTCTTTAATAATTTTAGAATGAATTTGCGAAACTCTGGAAATAGTGATATTCAGTATTTCTGCAATTTCATTATAATTTAGATTTTCATAATAATATAGAGTAATAATCAGTCTGTCTCTTTCCCCAAGATTTCTGATTGTTTCGACCAACAGTTGTTTCTGCTCTGTCTTTTGTACTACTTCGTCCGGCTGAACTTCACCGGAAGGAATAATTTCATTCAAAGTATAACCTTCGTCATTATCAAAGGAATTATCAAGAGATACATTCCTGTAAACGACTTCATCTTCCCGGTTATAGTTTCGGGGTTTAATTTGCAGTTTACGCAATTCGTCAATAATTTTTCCCCGAATTCTTTGAATGGCATAAGTTTCGAATTTTGTACCATAATCCGGATCATATCTGTCAATTGCCTCGCTTAAACCTTCTACCCCAAATTGGAAATAATCCCTCTCGTCCACAATGTTAAGATTGATGAACTTTGAATGGTGAATAACATAGTGCACTAGGTTGGTATAATTAACCATAATTTGCTTCTTCACCTCTGCACTAGGTGCTACTTTGTACTGTGCCCAAAGAGTTGCATTATTCATGTTCCTGGTTTCCTATAAGGTTTTCGTTGACTTTTTTGACTCTCTCTTCAGAAGCTTTATTTATGGCCTTAATAAAAGCTATTGTAAGAATGCTGAACATGACCGTCACGACAAAAAACACTATAAAGGATTTGAATAAAACATCAGTCAGACTCATTCCGTTTTGACTAAAAATAATAACGGAGATGAAAAAAATCAGAAGTCCGAATCTAAATACTATTTTATTCATAATTTTACTCCATTGGCTAATATTCAGCAAAGATAGTACCAAAAATAAAACTGGCTAAAAAAAGCCAAAATATCTTTTTTTGACCTTACAGGTAAATCTACTGTATATACAAAAATCAGCCTAGTGGTTATTATTCACCACCTGGTGATTTTTTATTAAATTATTCACAATTTTTTCAATTTCAGATTTTAAAACAATATTTCCTTTTTCCAGCATAATTGGAATTTGTTTAATAATTGATTTACTGATTTCCAAATTATTTGAAATAACGCCTAAAATCGAAATATTTCCATCAAGAAAGTGTTTAACTGCTTTTCTTAAATTCTGAAATGCTTCAAAGCCTGTTTTTTCATCGGGCGATTTATTTATTACAACAAACTTCTGCTTATCAAAGTTAAGATTGCGCATTTCTTTAAGAACTACATAAGAATCCATAATTGAAGTTGGTTCCGGATTGGTAACAACTACAATTGTTTCACTTTTTTTTATAAGATATTTCAACTCTTCGCCAACACCAGAGGCTGTATCAATTATGATAAAGTCGTATCGGTTTGAGACATTACTTAATTGTTTGAACAAAGAATCCAGATTTCTGCTGTTTAATTCAGGGTGATCCGATTTGCCGGAATCACCAAATAAACAATCTATGTTAGGCTTTAATTTTACAATGGCATCAGAAACCAAAGTTTTATTCATTAGCACATGATAAACTGTCTCTTCCGGCATTTCGTTTAACATTATGTGCAGATTTGATAAATTTTTATCCAGATCAATCAGCAAAACTTTCTTGTCTTTTTCTGCTAAATTTAATGCTGAATTAAGAGCAAAAAATGATTTACCTGTACCACCTTTACCGGAAATAATACTTATCACCGGGCAATGCATTTTTACTTCAGGCTGCATTCCATACAGTTTATTCAACTCTGCAAGTCTTTTAGCCTGACCAATCATTGGTGTATTTTTCCTGTGTATATCAAGTTGGATATAAATTCAGAGTCAGCGGCTATTATATCATCCGGGATTACTTGTCCGTTAGTTAAGTATTTAATCGGTTTGTTAAATGCATTTACAACATTAAATATGGAACCAAAAGAGACTGCTTCATCAAGCTTAGTAAATATAAAGGCATCGTAATTTAATACTTCAAACTTAGAAGCAATATCAATCAGATTTCTTGAGGCAGTTGATGAATTTAAAACAAGATAAGTCTCATCAATATTAACAACACTCAATATTTTTTTAATATCTTGCAAAAGCGCAGTGTTATTCTGACTTCTGCCAACTGTATCTATAAAAACTATATCTTTCTTTTTAAACTTATCTACAGATTTTCTTAAATCGTCCGGATCGTAAGCAACCAGAAAATCAATATTACTGATTTCAGAAAATATTTTTAGCTGGTCAATTGCTCCGAGTCTGTAGGTATCAATTGTAATAAGTCCAATATCCAGATTATGAAGAATTTTTGAAATTACTGCAAGCTTGGCAATGCAGGTTGTTTTACCAACACCGGTTGGGCCAACAAGAGAAATTATATTTGGTCTGGAATTTTTATTAATCTCAAAAGCTTCTGTTGGAATCATTGCTCCGAGAGTTGAAATTACATATTGATCAAGATTTTCTTTGTTTAAAAATTTCTCATATTTATGTAACTGTTCTATCACTTTTCTGGCATTATTAAGATCAATTTCTCTGGCAGTTAAAATTTCTAAAATTTCATCAAAATCCTGAGAAAGATCATCTGAAATTGTTCTGTCAACTGTGTCGGTTCGTTTTCTGAATTCTTCTCTTTCTTTAATAATCTTTTTTGAAAGATCTTCCAATTCCTTTGTAAAACCGTGTTTATTTTCTTTAAAATATTTTTCTTCTTTTTTTACACTTACTTCTTTTTCAGGCTGGTGTTCAATTCCGGCTGTAATTTCAAACAATTTTTCTTTTGCATTCTTGTTTAAAACTTTTGTACTTAAAACAACGGCTTCTCCTCCAAGATCGAGTTTCATTTTTTCCATTGCTTCTTTTAATGTATGAGCCGTGTATTTTTTAATCTGCATTATTAAACCTCAAGTTTCCCGATAAATTCAAGCTCTACATTTGATGGTAATTCAGTATATGACAAGATTGAAATATCGGGGAATGTAGAATTAATTAAACGATAAAAATATGGACGAATTGTTGCCGAAGTGACAATTACCGGCATATATCCAAAGTTTCTGAAAGTACCCATATGGTTGCTTATTTCTGTGTTTAGAACAGTAAGCATATCAGGTGTTAAACCAAGCGTGGAAGTTGCTTCTTCGTTTTGCGAAAGTGCATTTGTAATATAATTTTCCAAATTTTCGCCTAAAACAACACCGTGAATAATATTGTTAGGATCTCTGAACATATTAGATATTGTATCGCCAAGTGAATGCCTTACATATTCAGTAAGAACATCTATATTTTTTGTAACACGCGAATAATCTATAAGTGATTCAAGTATCTGAACAAGATCTTTTATCGGAACAAGTTCTTTAAGTAAATTCTGAAGTACTTTTTGAATTGTACCAAGAGGAAGCACATCAGGATTTATATCTTCTATAACAGCCGGATATTCACTTTTCAAATTTTCCAGAAGATGTTTTACAGATTGTCGACTCAAAATTTTATCAAAATTCTTTTTAATGGTTTCCTGTAAATGAGTTGAAAGTACAGAAATTGCATCAACAACTGTAAAACCAAGAAGTTCTGCTTTCTCTTTTTCGTCATCACCAATCCAAAAAGCGGGAAGTAAAAACGCAGGATCCTGAGTCGGAATTCCGGCAAGCTCCTCTTCAACTCCGCCCGGATTCATTGCAAGAAATCTGTCAGGAAAAACCTCATAGGAAGCAACCAGATTTCCTTTTATCTTAATGAGATATTCATTTGGTCCGAGTTGCAAATTATCTCTCACACGAACAGGTGGAACCAATACCCCGTATTCGAGTGCTATATATTTTCTGGTAGATGCAATTTTCTGGAAAAGATCTCCTCCCTGATTTTCATCCACAAGAGAAATCAATCCATATCCAATTTCTACTTCTATAGGATCAACCTGGAGATATTCTTCAACTTTTTCTTCTTTCTTTTCCGGTTCGGTTTCTTCTGTCAATTCGGGAGTTTCTTCTTCAATCTCATTTTTCTTTTTACCAACAAAATAAGTTGTAGCACCTAAAACCAAACTTAAAAATGTAAATGGAATTGTAGGCATTCCGGGTACAAAACCAAGTAGCAAAATAGCTGCTGCAACCACTCCCAAAACACGAGGATTTGAAAGAAGCTGAAGTCTCATCTGGTTATCCATAGATTCACCAGATGAAGTTTTGGTTACAACCATACCCGCACTTGTTGCAATTAAAAGAGCAGGCACCTGAGATACGAGTCCGTCACCAATTGTCAGAATTGTATAATTTTGCAATGCTTCGGTAATCTGCATATCTTTTTGCACAACACCTATAATAATACCGGCAATGATATTAATTGCATTTATTATAAGTCCGGCAATAGCATCACCTTTAACAAACTTAGTAGCACCATCCATTGATCCGAAAAATTCTGCTTCTTTGGAAATTGCTTCTCTTCTTTTTCTTGCTTCTGCTTCGGTAATAATACCACTGCTTAAATCAGCATCAATTGCCATCTGTTTACCAGGCATACCATCGAGAGTAAATCTTGCTGCAACTTCCGAAATCCTTCCTGAACCTTTTACAATTACGATAAACTGCACTAAGACAAGTATTAAGAAAATTATAAACCCGACAATATAGCTTCCGCCTACCACAAATTGTCCAAAAGTCTCAATAACCTGCCCGGCATAACCTTCAAGTAAAATTAATCTGGTGGAACTTATATTAAGTGCCAGTCGGAATAAAGTGAGCATAAGGAGTAAGCCCGGGAAAATTGATATCTCAAGCGGATTTTGAATATACAAGGCAACGATAAGAATAAGCATTGCAAATGATATATTTAGCGCCAGAAGAAAATCGAGCAAAAATGCCGGAAGCGGAATAATCATTAATCCGAGCATTACTATAAATGCAAAGGCAAAAATTATATCTGTATATTTAAAAATTTTACTCATTAACTAAACGATAGATTTCTTTTTATTATTTTTTAATCTGTAAACATAAGCCAATATTTGTGCCACTGCTTTAAACAAATCTTCAGGGATTTCGTGACCAATTTCGCATTGTTTGTACAATGCTCTAGCAAGTTGAACATCTTCGTGCATATGGATATTATTTTCTTTAGCAATCTCTTTAATTTTCTGTGCAACGTTGTCCAGACCTTTTGCCAAAACTTTCGGAGCTCCTGATCCGCCAACATCATACTTAAGTGCAACAGCAACGTGAGTTGGGTTTGTAATTACCACATCAGCCTGCGGAACATCTTGCATCATTCTCCGCTGAGCCATTTCCATCTGCTTACCTTTTATTTTTCCTTTTAGCAAAGGATCACCCTCAGTGTCTTTGTTTTCCTCTTTTACTTCCTGTTTGGTCATTTTCAGGTCTTTTTTATGCTTAAATTTCTGATAAGCAAAATCAGCAAAAGAAAACACAAGATAGATCAAACCTATTTTCCATAAGAATGAATAACTTTTTTCTACCATAAAGCTTACAATTTCAGCAACCGTATAATTCAGCAATTTTGCTGAAAACAGGATTGTATCTGAAAGTTCCCAATATGCAAAAAGAGAAATCGCCACAAATTTGATTAAAGCTTTTGTAAGCTCAATCATAGGAGTGATGGAAAAAAATTTGTTCTTTATTCCTTTTATAGGATCTAATTGTTCGAACTTTGGGATAAGTGCTTTGGGAGTAATTTTGAAACCTGCCTGTCCATAACCAGCCACGAGTGCAATTATAACCAACCCTATGAAGAAAGGAGCGAGTGTAACCATTACAAACATAAAGCCTTTATAGACGTAAGTTTGGAACACAGCCATACTTAATTCCAGCGAATCCAGTGAGCCAAAAATAAATTTAGCAAGATTCCCCAGCTTTTCTCCTACAAAATCTTTAAACGCAAAAATAAGAATCAATCCGACACCAAATATGGCAATCGAGTTAATTTCCTGACTTTTTGCTACCTGTCCTTTTGAGCGAGATTCGTCAAGCCGCTTCCCAGAGGCCTCTTCGGTTTTTTCCTGGCCGCCACTATCAGCCATAAGTTACTTCCCTAATTCTTGTACAATTTCAAATAATTTGTTTTCGTAATTCTCCAGCAGGTTTCGCATAATATATACATATACCGGAGCAATAAGGGAAATCAATGCAAATCCCATACCCATTTTTAAGGGGTGAATTACAAAGAAAACATTCATCTGGGGATTTATTCTTGCCATAATCCCGGAAGCAATATGAAGAAGAAAAAAGGAAACTATTATAGGGGAGGCCATTTTCACAGCCAGAATAAATATTGATGCGGAGTATAAAATAAGTGTATTTATTACATCCTCTTTGATGACATATTCACCAAGAGGAATAACTTCGAAAGAAAACCCGATTGCTCTTATCAAATAATGATGCCCGTTAATTAACACAAAAATCAGCAAAGCAAATGTATTCATTACCTGTCCCATTAAATTTGTGTTAACCTCTGTGTTGGCATCAAAAGCCATTGCCATACCGAGCCCGAGATCAAAACCAATAAGCATACCGGCGTAGTTGATTGCATAAAAAACAAATTGAACTACAAAGCCAATAATCATACCGGTAATTACTTCTTTAACGCCGGTCATAGCAAGTAAAACTAAGCCCTGATCGTAATTAAACTGATGTTCTTCTACCAGGAAAAAAAGAATGTAGGTAATAATGAGTGACAAAAGTATTTTTGCCATAGTTGGGAAATTACGAGAACTGAAAACCGGTGCTGTAAAAATCATTCCGGAAATTCTTAAAAATATGAACAATCCGGTTATAAAATCTGATACCAGAATATCGGTCATTTCAGAACCGCAAGCATCATATCAAATATTTGATGGGTAAAAGCTATCATTTTATCAGCCATAAATGGCATCATAAGAATTATAGCCACGCCTGTTAAAATAATTTTAGGAACAAATGTAAGCGTCATTTCCTGCAAAGATGTTGCTGCCTGAAAAACAGAAAGCAAAATTCCAAAAACAAGAGATACCCCAAGAATTGGAAGTAAAATTATTAAAACTGTATAAAAAACATCGCTTAAAAGCGCAATAACCACATCTACATTCATGCACCAAAACTCCTTACCAGTGAGCCAATTATGAGTTGCCAGCCATCTACCAGAACAAATAGTAAAATTTTAAATGGCAGAGAAATCATCATAGGAGGCAACATCATCATACCCATTGACATCAAAATACTTGCCACGATCATATCAATCATCAAAAATGGAATGAACAAGAAAAACCCGATGATAAAACCGGCCCTTAATTCACTTAAAATAAATGACGGGATAACTATATGGATAGGCAAATCTTCTCTGCTGTCAGGCTGTTCAATATTTGCAAAACCTACAAAAAGCGCCAGGTCTTCGTCCCGCACATTTTCATACATAAAATCCTTGATAGGTTTTACAGCATTTGCATAAGCAGAATCTGCAGAAATTTCTTTATTCATATAAGGTTGAATTGCTTCATCATTAACTTTTTCCCAAGTAGGTGCCATAACAAAAAATGTAACAAACAGCGCAATACCTGCAAGCAATTGTGTAGGCGGCATTTGCATTGTTCCGAGTGCCTGCCTTAAAAAATGGAAAGCAATTATAATACGCAGATAGCTCGTTGTCATTATTAATAATGAAGGAGCCAGTGAGAGAACCGTCATCAAAAGAAGAATCTGTAAGGTTACAGAGATATCTTCCGGACTATCGGATGTTCCTACATCTATTCCGATTTTGGGAATTGGAATACTCGGACTGGTTGTAGTTTGTTGAGCAAACAAATTCTGGAAAGCAAACAAAACGAAAACCAAAAGTAAAACTTTAATCACTTTGCTTTTCATTTCATCCCCAGATTTTTCTTAAAAATTTCTTTAAAACTATATTCAGATTGAACTGAAGTAGTTTGATCTTCAACAATTTCTATATCATCAAGTTTATCAATAAGATTTACAGATTGTTCACTAATTCCCAGAAGATAAACTTTATCATTTATTTTTACTGCTGATACAAATTTTTTAGGAAGAATTGCCTGAGTGTTCAATACTTCCATTTTAATTTTTTTATTTCCTTTGGAATTAAAAGAATAGAGATATTTTTTCATCAGGAAAAGAAGCAGATACATAACGCCCAGCAGCAAAGCCAGAACAAAAAACATATAAAGATAATCTGATACCTGCATTAAGTAATTCCCTTTATTCTCTCAGCAGTATCAACAAGATTTGTAATTCTGATACCAAAATGTTTATCAATTACAACAACCTCGCCTTCAGCAATTTTTTTGTTATTTACAAAAACATCAACAGGTTCACTCGCCAGTTTCTCAAGTTCAATTACATAGCCTCTTTCAAGTTCCAAAATATCTTTTATTTCCATTTTGGTACGACCAAGTTCGATGTAAACATTTAATTTAAGATCGGACAAAAACTCAAGTTTTTCGTCACCACTAAAACTTTTTTTAGAAGACTCATCAAACTCCGGGAAATCGGCAACACTTCCTATAAACTCGTCTCCACCGCCTCCGCCGGCAGCCTGATTTAAAATATCGTCAGGATTGATATCCGGTGTGCCGTCATTTATATTATCATCAGCCATTGTTAAATAACCTTTTTAGTTTCAGATTTTTTTGTAATTTTCACAGCTTTATGTCCGTTGGAAATTCCGGCCAGTCCGTGATACATTAATTTTTCATTAATCATTATATTAACTTCTTCGCCCACTCTTTTCTTGGAAATTATAACATCTCCAATTTCAAGATTTCTTAACTGCTCAAAAGTTATTGCACTGGTTGCAAACTCTGTTACCACATTTAGTTTTGTTTCTTTTAATAATCCGGTAAGAATATTTTTGGCAGTTGTTCCAGCATATTTTACCGGTCTTATTTGCGAAAGGCTCTGACTTGAAAGTTTTGACAAGATAGAATCAAACGCGTAAGTTGCAAAACAAAGGTTCATCAGATAAGATTGTTCTCCAATAAAAATCTCAAATGAAATAAGAAGAACACTCTCACTTTGTGATGTGATTTGGGCAAAATCTATATCGGGTTCAAATTTATCCACTTCAAACTGATAATCACCAATAATCTGCCAGGCTTTTCTTAATTCCTGAAGAATTTTTTCAACAATTGAGTGTAACACCCTTTGTTCAATAGGAGTTATTACCTTGGATTGTTTACTTCCCAATCCGTTACCACCAAGCAATCTGTCAACAAATGTAATTGCAAGTTCCGGACTCAATTCCAGAATTCCGTTGATATCGGTATTTGATATATTAAATGTGAACAAACAAGCGGGATTTGAAACAGACAGAACATATTCCGAATAATAAATCTGGTCAACAGAAATTACATTAATATTAATAATTGATTGCAGTTTTGACATAAGAAACGAACCAAAACTCTCTGAAAAGTTTTCGTGAATATTTCTTATGGTTCTCAGCTGGTTTTTTGAAATCCTGTTAGGCAGCCTAAAGTCAAAGGGAACTGCTTCTCTTTCCTGAGGCTGCTGCTGCTGACCCGGTTCGGCTTCCTCCGTACCACTGGCCATATTATTCAACAGCTGATCTATTTCGGACTGGGATAATACTTCAGCCATAACTAATACCTTTTACTGTATGATATATTTACTAAAATAGATTGTGTTTATTTGAACATCGGTGAACAACTCTTCTACATTTTGAGCAAGTTCAACCTTAAGACTGTCT
The DNA here is from genome assembly GCA_041725875.1 of Rhodothermaceae bacterium. Classification (GTDB taxonomy): domain Bacteria; phylum Bacteroidota; class Ignavibacteria; order Ignavibacteriales; family Melioribacteraceae; genus JBGRQB01. The sequence continues at coordinate 11,295 of JBGRQB010000007.1, read as the reverse complement.
CTGTTTGTAATACTCAGTTCGTCAAGTGTTTTACGCGATAACGTAGTAATAATCTGATCACGAACAAGAACCTCTTTCTCCTGCATGCTTGTTCTCATCAGTTCTGATTTAACATCAAATCCAACGGAAATCAACATAATTACCTGTCCGCCAGCAGGGTTTAACATTAAATCATCAACATTATAAACCCAGGAACCTAAACTGGTTGTATCTGACAACGCATCTCCTTCACCATCTTCTGAATGTTCTTCGGCAACTTGCTCTGTGTGAGGATCTACTGTAGTCGGATCAGCCGGATATCCATATTTCTGCTGTAACAAATACGCAACTATAAAATATACAGCTACTAATTGTATAACAAAAACCGGAATTCCGAGAAGAAAAATTTTGGCGCTAATTCCGCCTTTTTTCGGTTTTACCTGCGGATCAAATTGTTCGTCAGCCATAAATCACCATTAAATTATTTTTAATCAGTTTATTATATCAATTGATATGCCATTAAACATGAATACACAATGTATAATTAATAAATATTAAATTCCATAGTTTAGAAAAGATAAAAGTAAGAAGTGTCTGATATTACTCATATGGCTAAATGTGAAAGGTACTGCAATAAAAAACCCCTGAGGTTTCAGGGGTTCTCATTTTATCTAACAGGAATTGCTACTCTAAAACCTAAATCTTTCGCACGATTTTTTGTATAATGCCAGCCTCTCCTGAAAACTTCGTACTTCGAAGAAGAAGAAGAAGCTGATGCATCTCTAAATATTTTAAATTCCCCTGTATCCGGCCCCATTGGGTCTTGAACAGGGCTTACATCATAATAATTGTCGACAGAAGGTGTATTTGTCCAATCATTACACCACTCATATGCATTGCCAGTCATATCGTGAATTCCTAACTCATTTGCCTTTTTAGTCCCAACTTCTCTCATTTCTCCAGAATTACTATAATGCCAGGAAACTTCATCCAGATCATTTCCACCACTGTAAGTATAGCCTTGGCTTAAATTTCCTCCTTTAGCAGCGAATTCCCATTCAGCTTCAGTAGGTAATCTTCCCCCTTTCCATTCGCAATAAGCTTTAGCTCCAAACCAACTGACAAAATCAACCGGATAGTTTTCATATCCTGCATCAACAGTAAAAGTACCATCTACTTCCGAAATCTTGCAATCATTACCTGCAAGATTAATCCAAGTGACTGTTCCCTCAGTTTGATTACCCATTGCATTCAAAAACTGAGCGTATTCAGAATTTGTTACTTCATATTTTCCAATTAAATAGGTACTTAATGTAACATTGTGTTCTGGGTCGGCATAATCATCTCCATTAAAATTACCATTTTTTCCCATCATAAATGAACCACCTTCGACTAGGACATATCCGACTGGAACATCAATTTTACTTAAATTTAAGAATAAGTGCTTGTTTGCAAGACTATCAGCACTAAAATTCCCTGAAAACTCTGTAAATCCATATTTTGTAATTTGAACTTCATAATTAGTATATGCACCAGAAATTACAATCTGGTTTATTCCTGCTATCAAAGCCTGTTCATAAACATAACTTCCTGATGTGACTTTTAGATTTGCTGTTGTTAAATTTCCCTCCGTTTTAACTGTAACTGTAAACGGCAATAATGTTTTATCTTTAACCACAAAATAGGGATATCCAAAATCTTTTGGTGTGAGATTTTCAGTACTGATTACTTCTACCTGTATTGCTTTTTGTTCATTTTTATTGGCATTTACAGCTATTGGTAAAGGATCATCTATATTTACAGCTAAAGGTGCTCCTTCCAGCGGAGTTGCATAGAGAGTAATATTGTTTTCATCCCGTAGTTCAAATTGTGTAAGATTATAAGAAACTCCTGCATCTACTTCAATTAAATCTGTTCTGTATACCCCTTCATTTCCCCAGTTAACCAAACTGACTTCCTGTTGATCATATTTTAATAATCCGCCTTCTTTTAAAGTGATAATTGCTTTTGAAACATTATCCAAACCGGAACTGGTTGTCTTGGATAAACTCACCGTGCTCTTTGAAATTCCAAAACTTAGTTCTACTTTATTGACTGTGTTTATTTCTTCATTACAGCCCCAAAGCACAAACATTGCTGTCAAAATTAATACAACAAATTTTTTAAACTGCATACTTCCTCCTTAAATATTTTAAATGAATAATATTCTGGCAATGATCTTTTTTTCATCACTGCTATTAAATAGTTTAGTTCTTGTTTAAATTATATGAGTTTGCCAATTATTAATTCAATTAATAAAAATGTAAATTAAATAACAAGAGGAAATAGGAGAGACGTAATATTAATACTCCGGGATTACCCCGGAGTATTATATATATTATCTTACAAGATTTGTTACTTCCTGAAGGAGAGTATCTGATGATGTTACAACTCTTGCATTAGCCTGGAAGCCACGCTGTGCAACAATCATTCTGGTAAATTCTTCCGAAAGATCAACATTGGATTGTTCAAGTGCACCTGACTGTATTGTAGTACCTGTTGTTTCGCCCGGTTCTGCAACTACAGGAGTACCTGAGTTCGCTGAAACCGTAAACATATTATCACCAACACTTGTTAAACCGCCATTATTTGTAAATTTGGCTAAAAGAATCTGTGCAAGTTTTCTTGATTGTCCGTTTGAGAATACACCTGTAATAAAACCATACTGATCAATGTTAAAGTCAGTTAATACAGCTGAATCAGAACCATTCTGACTCAACGCGGAAATAACAGAATTTGAGGAAGTCTGTGTTATACCGTCAAAACCATTAGCAGTACCAAAATCCAGTTTAATTGCCTGAATAGCTGCACCAGTACTTGGTGTAAACTGAACCTGAGCCGGGTTCTGGGGGTTAACATTGTTCAAAGAACCATCATCGTTAAAAGATATTGTTCCTGTTGCACCTGAAACGTCCAAAGTACCGCTGGATGCCGGAACAGAAATTCTGTAGTTCCAGGTTCTGGCAGCAGGGTCTTCCATTGTGTATCTTACAGATAAAGTATGCGGATTACCCAATGAATCAAAGATAGATAAAGAACCTTCAACAATGGTTGGTTCACGGTTATTATCTGCAATTCCTGAAAGTGTATCAGCAGCGGTTGCAGATTTAATATTAGATACGTCTATTTTAAAGTTAAGACCTTCACTGGCATCCGAAATTGTAAATACAGTTCCAGCTCCGGGAATTATATCACCTGCACCATCAAAAGTTCTATTCTCACCTGCACCATCTAGCTCATTAGTATCAATATTCGCATCTGGAATTACATTACCATCAGGATCTATTACTTCGGCTTTAATATTCCATTCGCTGGGATTTCCTGTCTTATCATAAGTTACTCTTACTTTATATTGATCACCATAATCATTATAAATTGTTGTTTCTCTCACAAAGTTCGGAGTTGCATCAACAGCATTGTTAGGGAGGTTTCCTGTGTGAACCACATTTTGAGTTTGCGTAACAGTACTACCGGCTTCAAGGTTACCACCCCATTTAATATCGGTTGTGGCAACCGCGGGAAGTTTTTTACCTGTATCTATTTTTATATCAACAAGGTTGTTACCAGCAGGAACTTCACCTTCATCTGTTGCAAGTTTACCCTGCACAATACCGCCGTTTCCTGTATTTACAAGGTTACCGGATGAGTCAAGTGCAAAAGTACCGGCACGTGAATAAAAAGTTTCATTATTGTTATTTAATACAAACAGTGCATTACCCTGTAATGCCAGGTCTGTTGTTATACCTGTTCTTTCAAAAGTACCCTGGTTCCAGTTTCTGTCAATGGCATTAATTTTCATACCCAGACCAATCTGGAAAGTATTACTACCACCACTTGTTGAAGTAGGATCAGAACCAAATCTGACAAATTGATTAAATGTATCACTAAAGGTTACACGAGAACCTTTGTATCCGATTGAGTTTACGTTTGCGATATTACTACCAATTGTGTCCATCATTGCCTGGTGATTACGCAAGCCTGACACACCTGAGAATAGAGAATTTAGAAGTGACATTCTAACCTCCTAAGGATCTTAGTTATGTGAATGATTCAGTATCGGTCGGTCAACTGAATCCAGACGTCCTTGTAGGTCCCGCCTGTTATTAATTTATTTTTTAGTCGGCAAAAACAACGCTGTCAATATTAGTAAAAACGTTTTCTTCTCCTTTGCCAACCGGCATTGCTGTTACAACTGTTTTATTTGGAACGTTTACTATAAATGCTTTCTGATCCATTAAAACCAAAGAATCTTTTGCACCTTTAGCTTCAGCTTTTCCAACAGCCTCCTGCAACTTGCTCATTTCTGTTTCGGAAATATTTATATTTCTGCTTTCAAGACGTTTAGTTGCATGTCCTGAAAATTTAATTTGTTCTAACTCTTTCTTAAAGATCGAGTTGAAATCTTGTCCGGTTCCTTTAACTTTACTGGTCGGGACTTGATCTTTTTTCGTAACCGGAACAAACGGAACTTTCACTCCATTGATATAGTTAGCCATCTTGTGCTCCTTGTGGCGGATTTACGATTTCGTAAACATCACTAAGTGCATATTGGTTTTTACCAATTACAAGCATTGAACCTTTATCGGTAAATCTCATTGCATCTACGGTTCCTACCTGATACAATTCTGTTGTAACCTCATCGGATGAAACACCTTTTGCAACAAGGCTCATTTTGTAATCTCCATGGGCAACTTTTTTACCAGTTTTATCGGTAAAGTCCCACTCAATCTTGTAGCTGCCGGCTTTATTTTCAAGATCGAGTACTTTAACAAGATTACCTTTGTCATCCTTAATTTCAATTTTTGCACTTTTGGTATCAGCACCAAGTTTGTAATGAAGCGATTGTTTTTCCTGGCCATGATACTCAATTTTATCACCACGAAGTTTTACTTCTTTACCAATCAAATTGGTACTCATAGTGTTATTTACTGCTGCTGCTAATGCATAGTTAGCATCAAGACTTTTATTTAATGAAGTATTCATATTTTGCAGCTGTTCAAGTGAACTAAACTGAGCAAGCTGTGCAGAATATTCATTACTCTCCATTGGGTTAAGCGGATCCTGATACTTTAACTGTTCCATCATCAGTTTAAGAAAATCATCTTTTCCCAAGTCAGATTTACTTGTACCTTGGTTTACCTGATTCGGATTTACGTAATTAACATTATTTACTGTTGTTGTTTGCATATTTTCATCTCCTAGGCTACATATTCCATTGTGTTATAACCCAAGTTTTTAATTTGCTGATTTTCATTTTCCTCAACGTTATTTTCATCCAATCCCTGATTAGATTTTTTGTCGGAATTTTTGTTTTTATCAGCAAAATGTTTTTGATTTTTCTGCTCAGTGTTTGATAAAGAAATATTTACCTGACCAAGCTCCAATCCGTTTTTCTGAGTTGAAGTTTGAAGGTCCTTGATATTGGTTTCAACCATATGCTTTGCAACTTCGTTATCAACTTCGATATGCGCTTTTACAACTTTGTTGGTTACTTCCATCATAATCTTTACCTTGCCTAAATGTTCCGGATCAAGATTAATTGTTAAAGAGTTTTTATCTTGAGTTTGAATATATTTAGATATCTCTTTAACCAATTCAGCAGCCTTCACAATTTTAGTTGCTTCAGGTTTAATCAAAAACTGTTCCTTATTAATTTTTTCATTAACAAGATCAGTAAATTTTGTCGAATGATGAACTTCCTGATTGGAATTTCTCATATTCGCCAAACTTGATTTGTGATCTTCCGGAGAACCGAAATTAGTTGAATCAGAATCTGTTCCCATATTTGCAGCGGTATCCGAACTCGCTGAACTCTGGGCAGCGGTAGTTGTTTCCGGCTTGCTCTCTGTTTTCGTTTCATTGTTTGTGACGATTGGTTTTCCGTTCACATTAACATTATCCGATTTTACAGATTTTTTAGCCGCAACATTCACTTGTTCCGATTTAACTTTTGTTTCTTGCTTAGTTTCAACTTCAGCATCAACTGCCTCTGGCGAAACTTTTTCCTTTCCTTTAACCTTTTCCTTAACACCTTTGGTTTCAGCAGATTTTAAAGAAGCGCCTTCTTTCGAATCTGTATCTGCAACTTCAGTTTCATCAGAACTGACAGCAGAAATATTTTCTGACTGTTCTTTAGTTGCTTTTGCAGATTTTGCTTCAGCTTTCTGCTCATTTGAAGCCATCGTTGATTTGGAATTATCCACAGGAATATTTTTTTGCGAACTTTCATTCTGCGCAATTTTTTCCGTTGTTGCGGATTTGGTTTCAGATTTTGCAACATTGTTTTTCAGTTCAGTGTTTTCGTCACCTTTCTCTGAACTTACAGAAGCTGATTGAAGGTTTACTGATTTTTCTTCTGAACCGTTTTTCTCAATGTTTTGCTTTGTTTTGTCAGTCGTAGTTTCCGCAGCTGCGTTAGCAGTTTTTGCATCAGACTTAGCTTCGGAATCAATAACTGCAGCATTAGTTATTTTAGCTTCGCCATTTTTCTGCTCACCTGCTTTTACGACTTTTTCAACAATACCAGCTTCGTTATTTTCACTTTTAATAACTTCGCCAGTTTCTGTTTTACTTTGCATTTCACCGGAAACATTTTCAGAAGGTTTTTCAGTTTTTTCAAAATTAAATGAAATTTTGAATTTCTTTTGTTCATCTTCATTTCCTGCAACATTCTTAATAGGCATAATGTTGTCAGTCTTTTTATCACTTTGTAATTGTGATAAATTGATTTTTAACGAATTTGAACTACCTTCAGCAGATATAAATATTTCCTTGTTTTCTGCAAGATAATTTTTGATTTCTTCAAGATTGTTTAATTCAACAGCCTCACCCGAAATCTGATCAATGCCATAAATCTGGACATTTGGTTGGTTAATTAATGATGCTAGTATGTTCTCAAGTTCTTCGCTGGTAGCGTTTAACTCACCTGTAAGAAGGTTATCGTTTTCAAGCAGCGATTTTAATTCTTCAGGTAATTCGGAATTACCCATAAGATTTTGAATCAATGCAAGCAATGATCCTGCTTCGCTGCCCGAGAACACTCCGGAGCCACCTGTGTTTGTTTCAGAAAGCCCGGCTTCTCCGGTGGTTTCGCTACCCAGATGAACTTTCATAATATCTGAGAACAGATAACCAGCACTGTCTGATTTTTGCATTCCCAGAGCATTCATAGCAGCACCGCCGCCAGAACTTTCTGTACTTTGCAAAAATAACGAGTTGATTATCATAGTTTTTCTCCTGTTAAGTTAGTTACTAAATCAGGTTTTAGTTGAGATAAAATCTCGCCGGCTTTCTTCTTTTTCATTTTATAAATTATATCACGAGCCAAGTCAGTATTATAGTTTTCTATAATTCTGGCAGCTCTTTTCGCATCCATTGTTTCAATAAGTTTTACAGTTGCAGTTAACCAGGCTTGTTTTACACTGTCCTGATTGGTAGTTGTTTTCTCAGTAACTGCAGAAATTTTTCCTTCTATATTTTTTATAGTTTTTTCTTTTTCCACTATCTGATTTTGTAAATCTGCAATCAGTTTTTGTGCATCTTCAAGCTGTGAAATTAAAGTTGTATCCTGATAGATAAAAAATGTATCAATTTTTGTTCGGACATAATATTGATCAAGACTGTCAACACGTTCTTCCAGGTCCGTATTAATATCTTTCATATTCGGCGCCGGACGAAAATCTCCCACAAAAATATTATTATATTTTTGATTCAGAAAGTATACAGCTCCTGCAACACCAATAAAGGTAATTACAAAAACCAGAAATATTGATAGTTTTGATCCCATAATTTTAATTTCTGTTATATCTTATAGATGCTATTTCATCAATTTCAATTTGTTCTTTTCTATTTTCTTCTAAAATAAAATCGCTGTAATGTTTTTCTTTCAGCTTTTCAAACACTGTGTGTTCTTTACTTTTTTCTGCTAACTCTTTAAGCTTTTCAATTTTTCTTTTTTCTTGCTCAATGAGTTCTCTTTTTAATCTGGCAATTTTCTCATCCAGATATCTTTCATAACCTTGCTGAAATTTCACTTCGTTAATTGTAAGATGAACTTTAGAATATACACTTTTCTTACTTTCATCTTTTATTGCATTAACTTCAACAATTGCTTGTTTGGTTTTTTGAATATCTGCTTCAATAACCATCAATTCTTTTTGAGTCTTTTTTTCAATTAGTTTCTTTATTTTTTTTATCGACTCAAACTTGTATTTAAATTTTGCCATTTTATGCTAATGGCTTTTCTATTATCTGATTTAATTTATTTACTGCATCATCATAAGTGGAAATCTCAAATATATCTTGACGTAAAAATATACGAAGATGATCTATTTTCCCGATCGCATGATCTATTTCAGGATTGCTTCCTTTTACATAAGCGCCGATGTTAATCAAATCTTCTGCCTCCTGATATGTGTTTAAAATTTCCTTAAATGTCATTGCTCTGATCCTGTGATCATCAGTTACTACATCCGGCATAACCCTGCTCACACTTTGAAGTGGGTCAATAGCAGGAAACTGTGCTTTATTAGCCAACTTTCTTGAAAGAACCAGATGCCCGTCAAGAATAGATCTTACTGCATCGGCAATCGGTTCTGTCATATCATCACCATCAACAAGAACAGTGTAGAAACCGGTAATAGTTCCATTTTCAGACGCTCCGGCTCTCTCCAGCAGCTTCGGAAGTAAAGAAAACACCGAAGGAGTGTATCCTTTGGAGGTAGGCGGTTCACCAATTGTGAGCCCTACTTCTCTTTGAGCCATTGCAAATCTTGTTACCGAATCCATCATTAAAACAACATCGAGACCTTGGTCTCGGAAATATTCTGCAATAGTCGTACCAAGAAATGCACCTTTGATTCTCATCAGTGCCGGTTTATCACTTGTTGCAACAACCACAACAGAACGTTTTAATCCATCTTCACCAAGATCTTTTTCAATGAATTCACGAACCTCTCTTCCACGTTCACCAATTAAAACAATAACACTAATTGCAGCACTTGTGTTTCGTGCAATCATACCAAGCATTACACTTTTACCAACACCACTACCAGCAAATATTCCCATACGTTGTCCTTTACCAACAGTCATAAGTCCGTCAATAGAACGCACTCCTGTTTGTAAAGCAGTTTCAATTCGCTGTCGCTGCAACGGATTTGGGGGTTCTCTGTATATGGAGCAAGAAACTCCGCCATCTATTGGTCCTTTACCATCAATGGGATTTCCAAAACCATCGATAATACGACCTAAAAGTTTTTCACTAATATTCATTCTGAATGAATGTCCGCTTGCAATTACTTCGCAAGAAGGAGAGATGTTTTCAACTTCGCCTAATGCAAGTGAGAGTACTTTTCCGTCTTTAAATCCCACTACTTCAGCATCGCAAAGTTTTCTGCCCTGTTTATCAACAATGGAACATATTTCACCAAGCGAAACGTTTGGTCCGACTGATATTATTATCAATCCGACAACGTCCGTAACTTTTCCATTTAGTCTGATAACATCTGTGCTTTCTATGACGCGGGAAAATTCGTCAATATATGCATCGGCAACATTCAAATTTTACTCTTCAGTAATTTTCAGTTTCAATTGCTTAACTATTTCAGAAACCTGAGTTAGTATTCTTGCATCTACATTCCCAACTTCGGTTTCAATCAAGCAGCCTCCCTGCATAATATTGGCATCTGTTTCAAATTTAATTCTTGAAAAATTTTCCGCCAATCCGGAATCAGTTCCTTCTGATTTTAGTTTTTCCAAGTCACCGGGATTAATCTTTACGATTACTTCATTTGCACCCAGTACTTTTTTTAATCCGTCTTTCAAAGTTTCTTCAATTGTAGATCGATGATCCAATTCTGTTTTAATTATTTTCTCAGCAATCTTGTGAGAAACTTCAATTACAATATTTCCAAAAGATTCTTCATATTCAATAAGTTTATTTTCAAAGCTTGAAAGAATATTATAAAATTCTTCTGATTTTGCTACTAGTTCCTGATTGAAGTTTTTTTCCAATTCGGTTCTTGCAGCTTCATAACCTTCGTTATAGCCATTCTGATAAGAAGTTTCCAATTCTTTTTTAAAACTGTCTTCTTCCGAAACCACACCCGTATTTTCATCAAGTTCGGGTATTCTGGCTTTAATGGTTTTTTGTTTTATTTTAAGTCTGACAACATTAGACATAAACTTCTTCTCCGCCGCCGCCCATGTTGATGGTTATTTCTTCTTGTTCTTCAAGCTGTTTTATCACATCAACAATACGAGCCTGTGCACCTTCAACTTCTTTCAGTTTAATTGGACCCATAAACTGTAATTCTTCTTTAAGAAGATCGGCAGCACGTTCAGACATGTTTTTATAAACTTTTTCTTTAACATTATCTTCTGCAACTTTAAGTGAGAATGCAAGATCTTTTCTATCAACTTCTTTCATAATTCTCTGAATATCTTTATCAGAGATATGAATGATATCTTCAAATAAGAACATCAAACGTTTTATTTCAAAAGCAACATCTTCATCTTTTTCCATTATTTCGGAAATAATTTCTTTACTAACCGAAACAGTGGTTTTATTAAGAATAGCAGCCAAACTTTTGGTTCCGCCAAGTTTACTAAGCGTTTGATTAATTGAAAATCCGGCAAGTTCATCCACTACTTTTTCAATTTGTTTTAAAGTTTGCGGAGTAATTTTACCAAGGGTTGCAATTCTGAAAGCCACATCTGCTCTTAAATCATCAGGAAGTTCATTAAGCGCTTCTGCTGTTTGCTCCTGACTCAGATGCGCCAGAATAAGTGCAATTGTCTGGGGATGTTCTTTATTTAAAAAATTGATAAGCTGAATAGAATCTGCTTTTTTAAGTACGTCAAATCCATGAAGAGTTGTAATACTCTTAACTTTTTCCATTATATCAAGAGCTTTTGCAAGTCCGAAAGATTTTTCCAACACACTTTGCGCATACTCCAGACCACCTTCAAGAACATATTCCTGAGCGGTAATCATTGTATAATATTCTTTTTGAACCTGCGAAACAACTTCTGTAGGGATATTACGAATTTGAGAAATTTCAGCTGAAATTTGTTCAACATCAGTAGGCTCAAGATGTTTAAACACTTCTGCCGAAGTTTCAACATCAAGCGCAATCATAAGCAAAGCAGCTTTCTGGACTCCCGTCAGATCGTCCGCGGTCATTCCTCTTGGATCAGTACTCATCGTCTCTTAACCACGAATTTATTAACTTTGCAGCTTCCTGCGGATTTTTCTGAACATAATTAACTATTTTTTCT
>JBGRQB010000006.1:0-64502 GCA_041725875.1 Rhodothermaceae bacterium | reverse complement strand
AGAACAACATTGTTATGCCTGAAAAGAAATTAAAAAATCCGGGGTATGGTTATTTATGGTGGAAACTTGATTTTGGTGTTGAGACAAATGGAATTCAGGCTCTTGGAAATGGCGGAAATATTCTTTTTGTTTTTCCTGAATTTGATTCGGTAATTCTCTTTACGGGAGTTAATTATAATAAGAGCAAAATGATCAGACCAATTGAAATTACTAAAGAAAATATATTACCAATGCTGATAAAGGCTGGAAAATAGAAAAGTCTTCCGGTTGGAAGACTTTTAGTTTAGCAAACTTATTTCAAATTCTTTTTTCAAATTTTGTATGTCGATGTTATATCCTTCAGCTACAAGCGAGGTTACAAACTCGGTGTGCGTTCGTCCTTTCCTGTAATCCGGTTCTCGCGGCGGATGAGAAATAAACCGTTCAATATTTTCAACTGATTCCGAAATATTTAAAACTGCATGATAAAATATCTTGTTTCCTTTTCTGTAAATAGAGGAGCCAAGAATTTTTTTATTCCCGATTGAAATATCGGAAATACCTTTCTGACCAAGATTTTTAACTCCTTTGTTTTCAAGCAGTTCAATTATTTTTCCGTTAAAATAATCAAAATATTGATGTGAGTTTTTTAAATCATCTTCAATTGCAAGAGCTGAAAGAACCAGTGTTTTGGGAGAAAGTATGACTGTCTCACCACCGGAAGGGCGCTTTAGCACGTCAATTGAATTTTGCGAAGCTTCGGAAAGTTTTAAACTTCTTTCAGCTTTGTTGCTTCTTCCCAGAACAAGATAAAACTTATCCGGAATCCAGGTAAAAAACTTTTCCGAAGCTTCACTATAAAGTAAAGGTTCAATATCAGGTAAATTATATGTCTGAATATCTAAGTTCATCTGATTTAACTTTCTTATTTGTGAATCGCCATATCTGCTGCATCAAATCCTGCTTCCATAAATACTTCGGAGATTGTAGGATGTGCATGGACAGTATTTGCAATATCGTATACAGTTGATTCCAGCTGCATATAAGCCGATGCTTCGGCAATCAGATCTGTTGCATTAGGTGAAATAATTTGAACTCCGAGAACCTCACCATATTTTGTATCTGAAATTATTCGGAGGAATCCGTCTGTGGTTCCTTCGGTTAAGGCTTTACCATTTGCCGAAAGAGGGAACTCGTTGATTTTGTAATCAATATTTTCATCTTTAACATTTTGTTCGGTTTTACCAATTTGAGCAACTTCGGGAACCGAATACATATTAAGAGGATATTTTTGAATATCGAGAGTTCCTTTAACACCGTTGAGCAGATTAACAACGTGCAGACCCTGAGCTGAACCAATGTGCGCGTAATAACTTTTTCCGTTTACATCACCAATGGCATAAATTGAATCATAATCGGTTTTACAGTGTGAATCTGTTTTTATGAAACCGTTTTCAGTATCAAACTTAATATCAGATTCAGGAATAATTGCCGTACGACTCTGAGCATTTATGATAACATCAAACGGAATTTTTTCATCACCTGCAACAAGTGAATCTTCTTCTATTTTAAGGTTTTCTATTTCAGTGTAGAAGATAACTTTTATCTTATCTTTTTTAATTTTTTTAAGCATAAAATCAGCAAGATAATCATCTGCAAGAGGCATTATTCTTTTGCTCGGAACAAGCAGAGTTGTCTCTTTGCCAATAAATTTCATCAGCTGCGCAGCTTCAATTGCAACCGGATTATGGCCAACAATAACAACTTTTTTAGGAATTTCTCTTTCTGTAAAGAGATGTTTTATTTCTATAATTTTTTCTGCCGGAACATTTTCACTTACTGTTTTTGGAAACGTTCCTGTTGCAATGATAATATTTTTTGCTTCAATTGTTCTGTTGTTAACAGAAACAGAGTTTTCCGAAATTATTTTTGCGGTTCCGGTTATTACTTCAACATTATTTTTTTTAAGAAGAAAACCAACACCGCCTGTTAATTTTTTTACAATTCCAGAAGCGCGCTTAACCGCTTTGTTCCAGTCAAATGCAACAGCTTTTTTATCAATTCCGGAGATGCCGAATTTTCCGGCATCTTTAAGGATCTTCTGATAAAGCTTTGCACTTTCCATCATTGCCTTTGAGGGGATACATCCCCAGTTAAGACACATACCGCCTACACTTTCTTTTTCAACTACAGCGGTTTTAAGTCCGAGTTGTCCCGCCCTGATAGCTGCAACATATCCTGCGGGTCCGGCACCAATTATTATTAAATCATATTCCATAATTTTCTCCAGTTATTCCATAATTAATGTTGCAGGATCTGAAAGATATTCCATCACCTGGTTTACAAATCGGGCAGTGTCTCCGCCGTCAACAATTCTGTGATCTACGGAAAGTGACAGAGGCAATACGGAGCCGACAACAATTTCATCATTTTTAACCACCGGTTTTTTGAGTAGTCGACCAATACCCAAAATGCCTGTCTGCGGATAATTAATAATCGGAACACCAAACATTCCGCCAATTGCTCCGTAGTTGGTTATTGTGAATGTTCCGTCTGACATATCTTCCATTGTAAGACCTCTGTCGCGAGCTTTTACAGCAAGCTCGTTAACTTTTTCAGCCAGTTCAAAAATGGAAAGTTTATCAACATCACGAATAACCGGAACAACAAGTCCATACTCGGTATCGACTGCAATTCCTATGTTATAATAATTTTTGTACAACATCTGATTATTTGCAATATCCATTTGTGCATTTAATGATCTGAATTTTTTCAGAGCAAGTGCAACAGCTTTAAGGATAAACGGCATATAAGAAAGTTTTGTGCCGCGTTCGGCAAAGCGATCTTTAAATCTTGCGCGAAGTGCAACAAGTTCACTTATTTCAGTTTCATCAAAAATTGTCATATGAGCAGCATTATGTTTTGACTCGATCATATTTTTTGCAATTGTTTTGCGAATCTGACTAAGCGGTTCAACATCAACAAGTTGTTTCTGAACTTCTTGTTGCTTAGCAGGCGAAGAGACAGCAGGAGATGTTTTATTCTGAGAAAATTCAAGAATATCTTTTTTCATAACGCGTCCTGCCGGTCCGCTGCCTTTAACCTGATTAATATCAATTCCAAGCTCTTTTGCATAAGCCCGGGCAACAGGAGTTGCAAGAGATTTACGCTCAGGTTTTGTTTGTTTTATTTCTGTTTCAGAGTTTCCTTCGTCACTGGCAGGGAGGTATGCATCATTTCCTGCCACTTCAAGTGTACCAACTACTCCGGCTCCTTCACCTTCGTCAATAGGTTCAACTTTTGTCTGCTCTTCAGCAGTTTCGGCTCCGGCTTCTCCTTCAAGTTCAATTTCAACAAGAGGATCGCCAACGTTTATTGTTTCTCCTTCTTTTCCGAACAAAGCAACAATAACTCCTGCTTTTGGAGAAGGGATATCAGTTGCAACTTTGTCAGTTTCCATGTTGCAGAGAGGGTCACCAACTTCAACTTCCTGACCCTTTTTTACGTACCATTGGTTTATTGTGCCTTCTTCAAGACCTTCACCAATATCTGGAAATTTAAATATATATCTCATTAGAACTTCACCGTTTTTTCAATTTCGTAGAAAATTTTATCTGGAGTCTGCATATAAAAATGTTCTCCTTGCGGAAGAGGAACAATTGTATCAAATGCAGATACTCTTTTTGGAGGTGCTTCGAGATGAAGAAATGCTTCTTCATTAACGATAGAGATAATCTCTGCAGCAGTTCCGTATGTTGTGTTATCTTCTGTTACAACTACAACGCGACCTGTTTTCTTTACTGATTCTGCAATTGTTTCTTTATCAATAGGGTAGATGGAGCGGAGATCTATCAGCTCTGCTGAAATACCGGCATCTTTGGCCATTACCAAAGCTTTTTGCACTTCGCGTATCATTGCGCCAAATGCAATTACAGTAACATCATCACCTTTTGAAAGAACTTTTGCTTTGCCAAGAGGTATATTAAATTTTTCTTCAGGAACCTCCTGCTTAATTGCGCGGTAAATTCTTTTCGGCTCAAAGAACATTATCGGATCTTCCGACTCCATAGCTGAAATTAACATTCCCTTTGCATCGTAAGGAGTGGAAGGAACAATTACCTTTAAGCCGGGAATGTGACCGAACACAGCTTCCATACTTTCGGAATGATGCTCAAGTGCATTAATACCACCGCCATAGGGCATTCTGATTACTATTCCCATTTTATATTTTCCGCGGGAACGATTGTACATTCTTGCAACGTGAGAAATTATCTGGTTAAACCCGGGATAAACAAATCCGGAAAACTGCATCTCTATAACAGGTTTTAATCCGGCAGCTGCCATTCCTACTGCGGTTCCGACAATTCCTGATTCAGCAAGTGGAGAATCCCAAACGCGCTCAACTCCATATTTTTTTTGTAGTCCTTCTGTTACGCGAAATACGCCACCTTCCTGACCAACGTCTTCTCCGTAGACCACTATATTTTTATCTTCCGCCATCTTTATATCAATTGCGTTTGTAATGGCGTTTACCATATTCATAACTTTCATAATCTATCCGGTTTTATTTTCAATTTTTTGTCAAAATTATTTGGCTCGCTGTTCACGCCATTTCAAAAACTTTTGATGCTCTGCTTTTTGTCTGAGAATATCTTCCGGCATATCAACAAAAGTGTAATCAAAAGTTTCATCATAATTTGAAGCTTTTTCGTTTTCAGCTTCGCAGAAGATTCTGTCAATCTCTTTCTTATATTGCTTGATCAGTTTTTCTTCCTCTTTTTCCGTCCAAAGTTTTTTATCCATCAGATAGCTTTTCAGACGATTAACAGGATCTGTAGCATCCCATTTTTCTTCTTCTTCTTTAGTTCTGTATTTTGTAGGATCATCAGAAGTTGTGTGAGCCCCTTTACGATATGTAATTGCTTCAATCAGCACCGGACCGTCACCTGCAAGTGCAAATTCTCTTGCTGCTTGAACTGTCTGGTACATCGCAAAGAAATCATTTCCGTCAACTTTTATTCCCGGTATGCCATAAGCAACAGATTTAACTGCAATGTTTTTAGAAGCTGTTTGAATACTGAACGGAACCGAAATTGCATACTGGTTATTTTGTACAACAAAAAGAACAGGAGCTTTCCAGACTGCAGCAAAGTTAAGTGCTTCGTGGAAATCACCTTCGGAAGTTCCGCCGTCACCGACAAACCCATATACAAGATCATTCTCTTTTTTATACTTTATTGCGTAGCCCAGACCTGCTGCATGAACAAGCTGAGATGCAATAGGAACCGAAATTGGGAGAGTCTTTTTTGCATTTTTAAATTTGGAACCCTCTTCATTTCCCATAAAATAAAGGAAAATTTCTTTCAGAGTTACACCTTTTGCAAGATAAACACCCAATTCGCGAAAAGCCGGTACAAGCCAGTCTTCATCTTTAATTAATGTGCCGATTGCTGAATGGATTCCTTCCTGACCATAGTTTGGGGGATAAGTGAAAATTCGTCCCTGCCTCTGGTAAGAAACAATCATTAAATCGGCGGTTCTTTCAAAAAGCATATCTTTATATGCCTTAATCACGGTTTTATCATCTAAATCAGGCATCCATTCTTTATTAATCACTTTTCCGTGATTATCAATTACCTGAAAGAGCTGATCATCCGCGGGATTATAAGATTCAAATAATTTATTCATATTTCTCTCGGTTTATATTTGATAATAAATATCTAGACTTAATACAAATAAAATGGTGAAAATATTAATCAGATTCAAGAAAAAAAAGACAAAAAGTCTTATTTTGACTTAAAATAAATAATCATTTCCTCAAAACGAGAAATTATTTGGTACCGGTTACTCTGATTACTGAGGCTTTGCCTTGATGATATTTGCCTTCATCAAGCACAACGAGTTTTTGTTCTGTCTCTAAAGAACTCATTTTTTCAAAATCTGCTTTAAGATCTTCTTCTGAAAAAAGAAATTCATAGTCTTTAGGTCCGCCAGAATTAAAATTTAATTGTTCTTTTGAAAATCCTTCAAAAATCAGTTTTCCGCCCGGTTTAAGAAGTTCTGTGCAAGTATTGTGAAATACTTTTCTTAAAGCAGGGGATGGATGCACATAACTTAATCCGATTGCATCGTATTGATTTCTGTAAATTTCAACTTCTTCGAGTGAACAAATTAAATAATTAATTGACAGGTTATATTCGGAAGATAGTTGGAGAGCTTTAGTTTTTGCCTGATCACTTGTGTCAAAAGCAGTTACGTCCCATCCGAGTGAAGCCGCAAAAACAGCATTGCGTCCTTCACCTTCGGCAGGTAAAAGAATTTTTCCCGGAATAAGTTTTTTCAGCTCCGATTCAAAAAATTTATTTGGTTTAACGCCATATGCGAATTCTTTTTCTGAAAATACCTTATTCCAAAATTCTTTACTCATAATTCTCTTTCTGTACTTCTAAGGAAAAAACCATTGGTAATTTATCCTTTAATTTATTTATCTGCCAGCCATGTTCTGTTTTTACCGGATCGGTAAAAATCTTGTATGGCGAATAATCATATTCTTTAAATCCTGTTATCTTTAATCCCTGTTCCAAAAGGGAAGTCTGGATATCAGAAATACTGTGGTTCCAGCAGGCTGACTTTTGAATTGCTTTATTTTCTTTATCAGCATAAGTGCCTTCAAATTCTTCAAGAAAAACTCCTGAATTAAAGTAGCCGTATTCCACATTTGTAAATTTATCATCAAACATCCAAACTACCGGATGAAACTCAACAATAAGGAATTTTCCTCCCGGTTTGAGAAGAGTGTGAATATTTTTTGCCCAGGTGTTTAGTTCGGGAAGCCAGCCGATTGCTCCGTAAGAGGTGAAAACAATATCAAATTTTTTATCAGTGGCCTTATCAGCATCAAATACATTTGCGCAAATAAACTCAGCCGGAATATTCAAATCTTTGCTTAAATTTTTTGCAGTTTCAATTGCTTTATCGGAAAGATCGAGTCCGGTTACATTTGCACCCATTCTTGCAAAAGAAAGTGTATCTTGTCCAAAATGGCATTGGAGATGGAGCAGATCTTTTCCCTGCAAATCACCAAGAAGATCGAGTTCAATTTTGTTTAATGAAGTTTTACCGTCACGGAAACCATCCATATCATAAAATTCCGTATCAACGTGAATTTCGGCACGCTGGTTCCACATTTTTTTATTCAATTCAAAATAATCGTTTTGATTCATCATTTATCCGTGAAATTTTGGACAAACTTAATGATTAATTTGAATAAATCCTAAAGCTAATTATTTCGGTTAAGAATAAGTTTCTGACAAAATTCAATGTAAGCTTTTATTGCATCTATGTTTGCAAGTGCCAGACGCTTATGAACTGCAGGCTGTGAAATGCCGAGAACAGCTGCCATTTTCTGCTGGGTTTCGTTGTACATCAGATATCTGTACACAATTTCGGAGGAGAGGTTTGTCCAGCGATTGATAATTGCATCTGCAAGTTTATTTAAAACGGTAAAAGTTTCGTTAAGGTTATAAACTTCAGATTTGATACACATCTTGTGTTTTACCGGTTTTATTTTTTCAAGTCCTTCTCTTGAAAAATCAAAAGCATCGCCGAAGGATTCGTTTGGATTGCTGGTAACATATTCAACAGGACCGACCCCGATTGAGATTTTTGCATCCCAGAGTTTGTCGGTTGGAACCATATATTGCTTATGTAAAGAGGGTAAACTGGGAACCATAGTTTTACTTCTGAGTCCGGCACGAATTGTAATTCCAGCAATAATTGCATCTTCCGGCTGATCAAAAACGGCTTGGAAACTGTTTCCCTGAATAATTTCAAAGATTTTTTCTCCAACTATGTTTCTCTCAATTTCATCAAAAATATTTTTGATGATAGCGAGGAATGTTTTTTTGTCGCTCATTAAATCAGCGCCAATTACAGAACCTGTTAAAACCGCTTTTTTCAATTGTTCCTCAATTATTTAAAACCAACAGATAAATATAACTAATAAAATAAATAAATACCATAAATAAGTTATAACTAATATAAATATAAATTATAATACTATAGCTTTATAATTAAGAGTTTGTAAATTTAGTGACTAATTCTTAATTTAGGAGTAAAGAATGCTGTAAAGTGGGTTTTTGAGCCAAATAGGAAGAAAATTAAGATTTTAAAGAGAGACGGGAAAATTAACAGATTGAGTGATTGAAGAATTTAACTAATTGATTAAAAATTAAACAAAAGGGATTACCAATTGGTAATCCCGTAAAAGTTAACCTGAAATAAAGTGATGTTTTTCTTGGGAGTTGATTAGTAATTCTCCGGTTAGATTTAAGTTGCTTACAAAATGTTTGTCGTGCGAAATTATAACAAGACAACCTTTGTACGAATTCAGTGCTACCTGCAGCTGCTCCAATCCGGTAAGATCGAGATTGTTTGTCGGCTCATCCAGAATAAGAATTTCCGGTTCACCTGTAACAAGCATTTTCAGAAGTGAGAGACGAACTTTTTCTCCGCCGCTTAGATATTTAACCTTTTTGAAAACAGTATCGCCATAAAATAAAAACCGACCAAGCCTGATTCGTATTTCATGTTCTTCGGTTCTTGACTTGCTTGCTTTTTTAACGGTTTCATATAAATTTAACTCGCCGTCAAGATGAAGAAAGTTTTGATTTAGCAGAGCAATTTTATCTGTGCTCACACTGATTTTACCGGAATAGCTTTTATGCACTCCGCATATTGTTTTTATCAGCGAAGTTTTTCCGCATCCGTTAGAACCGGAGATTAAGAGTCTGTCATTTCCAAAGATTTCAAGATCCAGTCCCTGTTCCCATAACTTTTTGTCATAAACAGGGGAGAAATTTTCTGTTTTTATCAGTAGTTTGGTTGAAGTCTTGGTAACAGGATTTATATCAAGTTTAATCGGACTCTCTTTTATCAATTTTGTTTCCAGACTGGAAATTTTTTCGTTTAACTCGGCAACTTTTGTTTCTCCAATTTTATTTTTAGAAGCCATTGTTTGCTCGGCATTTTGTTTTCTTTTATTGGCAACTGCTTTTAGCTGTCGCGTCTTCACAGCTTGTTTTTTGCCTTGCGCCATTGATTTATTTCCGACTTCAAGTTTTTTCCTGTTTTCAATTTCAACAGATTTTTTCTCCGAAATATTTTTTTTGTACTCATGAAGTAAATTATTTTTTTCACGCTCTCTTTCGGAAAAATAGAAATCGTAATTTCCTCCATATATTTTCACTTTCCCATTTTGCAGTTCAATAATTTCATCAGCAAGTTTAAGTAGTTCAACATCGTGACTGACAACAAATATTTTCCCCTTATAAGATTTTATGAAGCTGTACAAAAACTCTCTTGAATTTATGTCGAGATTGTTTGTGGGTTCATCCAGTAAAGCTAAATCCGGTTTTCTGGTTAAGAGTGATGAGAAAAATATTTTACTGATTTCACCTCCTGAAAAAGTTGAAATTTTTCTTTTCAGATCAGTGATAGATAAATTTATTTTTTTGAGAATATTTTCGAGTCGGTTCTCTAACTCCCAGTCATTGTCAAAAATTTCGTAATCAGTTTCATTTGCAACTCCTTCTGTAATTTTTGTTAAGGCATTCAGTTTTTTATCTACTCCTAAAATTTCCTCAAGAGTATTTTTAGAAAATGAATCAAGATTTTGCGGGAGATTATAAAAGTATCCCGATTTGATAATCTTTCCGGTAGAAGGGGAAAGTTCATCTGATATCATTTTAAAGACAGTTGTTTTACCACTTCCGTTGTTTCCAACCAGAGCGGTTATCTTTTTTGAAAGGGAAAAATTAATTTTCTCAAATAATTTTTCGCCGTCAGGATGTATGTATGATACATCTGTGAAATTTAATTGCATAGATCATCTCCTTTCTATCAGCATAGATATAAGGATTGGTAAATATTTTAAACTGGTATAAATCGGCAGCAGAGTGCCTTAAAAAGAATTGTTATTTCGGAATGATTATTTCATTGTACCGGGGGTTAGTGATAAAAACCGTTAATTAGGTTACCTAAATCTATAAATAATGAGATTAAATTAAAAGTAATTATTCGTTTTCTATAATCCATTCTTCAACGGTTTTTTCATCAAAGCCCTGAATAAATCGGGAAGGTTTTGCAAATGTAAATCCGCTATGTCTGTCAAAAATATTCATCGGATAAGAAATAAACAGATTTTGTTTTGCTCTTGTTGCGGCAACGTACATTAATCTGCGCTCCTCTTCAAGCTCTTCCAGTTTACCAAATGATTGAGCAGAAGGAAAGAATCCGTCAACAGCGTGAATTATAAAAACGCTGTGCCATTCCAGTCCCTTTGCCGAATGGATTGTAGATAATGTCATAACCTCATCATCTTTATCTTCAGGTGCAACATCGGCTACACTGTCGCGCGGAGGATCAAGCGCCATATCGGTAAGCAGAGTTCCGAGATTTGAATAATTAGCTGCAATTGCTTCAAAGATTTCCAGATCTTTTTTGCGTTTGTTATAATCATCATATTTATTTTTGAAAAGTGGCTGATAAAAATCGATTGCCTTTTCTGTTTTTTCGGCAGGAGATTTATCAGAAACATAAAGCTTGTTAAGAAAATCAAAAAGCTCGATAACTCCGGGCTTTAATCCTTTTCTTTGATCCTTCGGAAGTTTTTCTCTTATTCCCATTGTGCCCTGAGTAATTTCGTTTATTACTGTCTGAGCTTTTTTAGGGCCTATACCTTCCTGAAGAAGAAGCAATCTGTACCAGCTTATAAAATCAACCGGATTATGAACAATACGAAGAAAAGAGAGAACATCTTTAACATGAGCAGTTTCAATAAATTTCATTCCGCCTACTTTGTTAAAAGGAATGTTTGCTCTGTTCAGTTCAATTTCCAAATCAAATGAAAAATATGATGCTCGGAACAGAACAGCAATTTCGTCAAGCGGAACACCTTCTTCGCGGAGTTCAAGAATTTTATCCACAATAAAGCGCGACTGCATATTGTCGTTAGTTGCCGAAACAATTGCAGGCAGTTCGCCGCTGTCGTTATAAGAATATAATTCTTTTGGATATTTTTCAAATGCAAGATCAATAATCTTGTTGGTAAAAGAGAGAATTTCAGGTGTGCTTCTGTAATTCTGCTCAAGTTTTATAATTTGGGTAGATGGAAATATTTGGGGGAAGTTCATTATATTTTTGAAGTTCGCACCGCGAAATGAATAGATAGATTGTGAATCATCGCCAACCACCATTACATTTTTGTTGTAATGGCAAAGTCCCTTTATTATTTCCGCCTGTAATTTATTTGTATCCTGATATTCATCCACCATTAAAAATTTAATTTCACTCAGGAAATTTTCCACAACCGGCGAATTTGTAAAAAGAAATTCTTTCAGGTAAATTAAAAGGTCATCGTAATCAAGGAGATTATTCTGACGTTTATACTGCACAAATGTGTTTCTTATTTCAACAATTTTATCACAAAACTCAAGAAAGTGGGGGAACTCGGTTTCAATAATATTTTCAACCGGAATTCCTTTGTTTACGCTCAGACTGAAAATCTTATTAAGCGTATTTTTCTTTGGAAAACGTTTTTTTAATCCGGCAAGATCTATTTGTCCGCGAATAAGATTTATTACATCTTCGCTGTCTCCCTGATCCAGAATTGAAAATGATGAATGTAGTCCTACAACTTTTGCAAATTTTCGTAGAGTAAGATTGGCAAAAGAATGAAAAGTACCGCCTGTTACTCGTGAACAACGTTCATCAAGCAGACCTGAAGCACGACTCATCATTTCTGTTGCGGCTTTTCTGGTAAAAGTAAGAAGCAGAATTGATTTGGGATCGTAGCCAAGTTCTACCAGTCGGGCAACTCTGTAAACGAGTGTTCTGGTTTTTCCGGTTCCTGCACCTGCGATAAGAAGGTAACTGCCGTCAATTGAAGAAACAGCGTCAAATTGTGAATCATTTAATTCAGCTTTGTAATTTATAGTAAAACGGGCTTCATTCTGTTCAGAAGAGCCCGTTTTATTTATTCTGCTTAATTTATATCTCTTTGCCATTAATCCTGTAAAGCTTTCGGTTTTCCTAAAATTTCCGAAGTAACAACCAGGTCTCTGATTGTATCCGGATCTCTCAGTTTATTACGAAGATAGCCTCCGTTAACTGAGTATTTGCTTTTGCGAATATAGCTTTTCTTCTTCGGCAAATCAATTTTTGTTTCCTGTTTTTTAACAGTAACAACTGGTTCCGGTTTGTATTCGTAAACCGGGGGAGTGTAAACAGGCTCCGGTTCCGGCTCTACATCGTTAAACATATCCTCCAGTAATTCCAGAGGAGATTTCTCTTTTTTTGCTTCAACCGGTTTGGGCATTGAGGAAGCAGGTTTTGGTTTTGATGCTGCCGGTTTAGGAGTTTTCTTTTTCTGCTTCTTTTTCTTTTTATCGCCAATGGCTGATAAAATACTAATCACCAGAAAAATTATAACATATAATATGTTTCCTAAATCAAAATCTTCCATTACTGATTATCCTCTTCTTTGGTCTCTTCAGGATCAGCAATGCTGTTTCTCATTTGAGTATCGGCATCAATGTTTTTTAATTTGTAATAATCCATTACACCAAGGTTACCTGATCTGAAAGCTTCGGCCATAGCCTTAGGAATTTCGGCCTCGGCTTCAACAACTTTTGCTCTCATTTTTGAAACTTGAGCTACCATTTCTTGTTCAACCGCAACAGCTGCTGCACGTCTTTCTTCTGCTTTTGCACGTGCAATTTTAAGATCAGCTTCTGCCTGGTCTGTCTGAAGTACGGCACCAATGTTATTACCAACATCCACATCGGCAATATCAATTGATAAAATTTCAAATGCTGTTCCTGAATCGAGTCCCTTTTCCAAAACAGATTTAGAAATATTATCCGGATTTTCAAGCACTGCTTTATGTGTTTCGGAAGAACCGATAGTTGATACAATTCCTTCACCCACACGGGCAAGGATGGTTGATTCTCCTGCACCCCCTACCAAACGTTCGATATTGGCACGCACTGTAATTCTGGCAATTGCTTTCAACTGAATACCATCTTTTGCAACAGCGGCAACAAGAGGAGTTTCAATCACTTTTGGAATTACAGACATCTGAACAGCCTCAAGAACATTACGTCCGGCAAGATCAATTGCAGCAGCTCGTTCAAAACCTAAATCGAGATTTGCTTTGCTTGCCGAAATTAAAGCATTTACAACAGTTGTTACATTTCCGCCTGCCAGATAGTGGGCTTCCAGTTTCGGAGTTTCAACATCAAGTCCGGCTTTTGATGCAGCAATAAGATTTCTGATAATAATATGAGGGGAAATTTTTCTTAATCTCATTCCAATGAGATCTTTAAATATTTTTACCTTTACACCCGATGATAGGGCTGAGATATAAAGACCTACTGGTACGAAATAGATAAAAATGAAAAATGCAAGTACGATAATTATTATCGCTATAAGAGAAAGACCTGATACGGCTTCCATATGTATCTCCTGATTTAGTTTATTGTACTCGTGGGTTTAATTTGATTATAAAAGTTACAACTATTAATTTTTAAATACAATATGGCAGATTAGGAACGTATTTTTGATTGTATTGTTAAATAGCAATTAATTTATTAAGATTATATGTCCGAATTTATCAATATTATTTTAGCCTGGTTTATTTTAAGTTGGTTTGATTAATCTTGATATGAGGATATTCAATAATTATATTTAGACTAATTCTTTTTCCGTAAAATGACGGGAGTGTATTATGGAAGGCAATTTTTCCGATAGAGTACAAGAGGTTATACGCCTGAGCAGAGAAGAGGCGTTGAGATTAGGACACGATTATATTGGAACAGAACATTTACTACTTGGAATTATAAGAGAAGGCCAGGGAGTTGCTGTTAAAATATTGCGTAATCTTGGTTGCGATCTTGTAAAAATTAAAAAAGCAATTGAAGAAACTGTCAGAACATCCGGCGGCACTTTAACAATTGGCAATATTCCTCTGACCAAACAGGCAGAGAAAGTGCTGAAAGTGAGCCAGATCGAATCAAAAATATATAAGTCAAGTTCCATAGGAACTGAACATATTTTGCTGTCTTTATTGAGAGATGAAGATAATATAGCAACACAGATTCTTAATCAGTTTACTGTAAATTATGATGCGGTTAAATCTGAGTTAAATGAACTTTTAAGCAGCGGTTCCGCTTCTTCCGAAAGTAGCAGGGGACAAATGTTTACTCCGCAGAAAAAAGTAGAGAAAACAAAAACTCCGGTGCTGGATAATTTCGGGCGCGATCTTACAAAATATGCGATGGAGGATAAACTCGATCCTGTTGTGGGACGCGAAAGTGAAATCGAAAGAGTTGCTCAGGTTTTGAGTCGCCGTAAGAAAAACAATCCGATTCTTATTGGTGAGCCGGGCGTTGGTAAAACAGCCATTGCCGAGGGACTTGCAATCAGAATCATCAACAGAAAAGTACCAAGAATTTTGCAGGATAAACGAGTTGTTACACTCGATTTAACCGGAATGGTTGCAGGTACAAAGTATCGCGGACAGTTCGAAGAGAGAATGAAAGCTCTTATGACCGAACTTGAAAAAGCCGAAGATATTATTCTGTTTATCGATGAAATTCACACAATTGTCGGTGCTGGCGGAGCTTCAGGTTCGCTTGATGCATCAAATATGTTCAAACCGGCACTTGCCCGCGGTGATATTCAATGTATTGGTGCAACAACTCTTGACGAGTACAGAAAACATATTGAAACCGACGGTGCGCTTGACAGAAGATTTCAGAAGGTTATTGTTGAACCGCCATCAGTTGAAGAAACTGTTCTTATTCTGGATTATATCAAATCAAAATATGAAGAACATCATCATGTAAGATATTCTGATGAAGCTATTGATGCTTCTGTTAAGCTTAGCGACAGATATATTACCGACAGATTTTTACCTGATAAGGCAATTGATGTTCTTGACGAGGCCGGTTCCAGAGTTCATATGGGCAACTTTAATGTTTCCGATGAAATTCTTGAACTTGAATCTGAAGTTGATCAGATTAAAAAAGAGAAAATAAAAGTTGTTAAGAGTCAGGATTATGAAGAAGCTGCCAGATTGAGAGATCAGGAGCGTACAATTCAGAATAATCTTGAAATTGCCAAGCAGGAATGGGAAGTCAAAATGAAAGATGAGGTTTACGATGTGACCGAGGAAGATATTGGTCAGGTAGTCTCAATGATGACCGGAATTCCTGTAACCAGAGTAGTTCAGGCTGAATCTGAAAAACTTATGAAAATGGAAGATAATCTGAAAGAGATTATTATTGGTCAGGACGAAGCCATTACTCATCTTACAAAAGCAATACGCAGAACAAGAGCCGGATTGAAAAATCCTAATCGTCCGATAGGAAGCTTTATTTTCTTAGGTCCGACAGGTGTTGGTAAAACATATCTTGCAAAAGAAATTGCCCGTTATCTGTTCGATTCCGAAGATGCTCTTATCAGAATTGATATGAGTGAATATATGGAAAAATTTGCGGTTTCCAGATTAATGGGTGCGCCTCCGGGATATGTTGGCTACGAAGAAGGCGGTCAGCTTACAGAACGTGTAAGAAGAAAACCATATTCTGTTGTTCTGTTTGATGAAATTGAAAAAGCACACGCAGATGTATTTAACGTACTTCTTCAGGTGTTGGATGATGGTATTTTGACTGACAGTCTGGGAAGACGAGTAGATTTCAAAAATACAATTATTATAATGACATCCAATGTTGGAACCAAAGACATTAAAAACACAGGCGGATTCGGATTTACAGGCGAAGAATCCAACGATAAATATAAACACCTTAAAGATACTGTAACAGATGCAATGAAGCAGTTATTTAATCCTGAATTTATCAACAGGGTTGATGACACGATTGTTTTCAGAAATCTTGAACTTGAAGACATCAGGAAAATTATCAAAATCGAAATGAAAGATTTGGTTGAAAACCTTAAATCTAACAAAATGAATATCGAACTTGATCAAATTTCGGAAAACTTTATTGCAGAAAAAGGCTATGATCCTAAATATGGGGCCAGACCCTTAAAACGTGCCATCCAGAAATATATTGAAGATCCGCTGGCAGAAGAGCTGCTGATGGATAACTTTAAGGAAGGTGACACAATTACTGTTAAAATGAAGGAAGATTCGGAAGAATTTTACTTTGTAAAAAAAGAAGAACTTGTTACAGAAAAAGATGGTGAAAAAGAGGAACAATAAGTATTATATTTACATCTGAAATTATTGATATATTGCAACTAACAAAACACCAGGCTTCGGCCTGGTGTTTGATTAAAAATACAATAGGAAAAAATAATGGCTAACAAGGAAATTATCGAAATCTTTGAAAAAACAAATGCTCTGTTAAACGGACATTTTGTTTTAACTTCTGGAAAACATAGCAATCAATATTTTCAGTGTGCTCAGGTTCTTCAACACACCAAACATATGGAAACAATTTGCACAACACTTGCAGATCATTTCAGAGATTTTGAAATTGATGTTGTTATCTCTCCGGCTATTGGAGGAATTTGTGTTGGACAGGAAGTTGCCCGCCAGTTAGGAAAAAGATTTATCTTTGCCGAAAGAAAAACCAAAGATCTTGAATTAAGAAGAAACTTTGAAATTAAGGAAGGTGAAAAAGTTCTGGTATGTGAAGATGTGGTTACTACCGGAGGTTCCGTTTTTGAAGTTATTGATATTGTTAAGGAAAGAAAAGGTGAACTTGTTGGTGTAGGTATTATTGTTGACAGAAGTAATGGAAAAGCCGACTTTGGTGTACCTACCAAATCTACTTTGGCTCTTGAAGTTGTAACTTACGACCCGGAAGAGTGCCCGCTTTGTAAAGAAGGAGTTCCGATCGAAAAACCCGGATCAAGAAAATAATATCCTTCTAAAACAGAGTTGTTTATGAATCAGAAAAAATTATACAGAACCATAGAATCCGTTGCATCAAAAAAATTCGATTCCGAAGAAGAATTACTTATCGATGTTCTTAACCAGATAGTTGTGGAAGAAGATATTATTATCAACGGCGGAAGAATCTGGGAGCTCGATCCTGTAAATAAATCTTATAGTTTGATTTATCAGACCGGCAAGGTTGATACTATTCAAAAGGGATTTCAGCTTGATATAGAAACCAATAATATTTTTGAAAAAGTTGTTGAACAGCGTACGGTTCTTACCCACGAAACCAACGAAGTGCTTATACAAAAAGGGATAATGAAATATTCCGCATCAGGTGTTGGGGAAAAAGTTAAAATTGACGGAAAAGCTTATTTCAAATATTTGTTTGCAGTAAATGCAGATGAAATTGACAGAGTATTGCTTTATACACTCAACATTGTGGCAACCGTGCTTACTTCCAAACTTCACGAAAAGAAAATTGCAACAACCCAAAAACATCTTCTTGCAGATATTGATAAAGCAAAAGAACTGCAGAAAAGTATTTTACCGGATCACGAATGTTCATTCCACGGATATGAGATTTTTGGTGTTACAATTCCTGCTGAAATTGTAAGTGGTGATTTCTTTGACTATATAAGTGTGGGACAGGAAGAGGAGCGACTCGGAATTACAGTTGGTGATGCTGCTTCTAAGGGACTGGCAGCTTCGGCCGAAGCAATGTATATTTCGGGTGCCATCAGAATGGCAAGCACTTTTCAACTTAAAATTTCTCCAATGATGTACAGATTAAATAATCTGGTAAACAAAATTTTTAGTGATGACAGATTTGCCACACTTTTTTACGGAGAAATTTCCAACGACAGAAATGGTTTGTTTTTATATGCAAATGCAGGTCATAACTGGCCCATTTTTATAGATTCAAAGACTAAAGAGATCAAGTATCTCAAGGCTACTGGACCATTACTCGGTCCTGCACCAAAACAGCGTTACGAGACCGGTAGTCTCAACTTTAACGTGGGTGATGTGCTTGTGATTTATTCTGACGGAATAACAGAAGCCGCAAACAACGAATACGATATGTACGAAGAAGAGCGATTAGAGAAAATTGTTCTGGAAAACCTGGATAAATCTCCGCGCGAAATTACTTATGCGGTTTTGGATGATGTTGTGAAGTTTTCAACTCACGACAGCAGGTATCAGGATGATAAAACTCTTGTTATAATAAAAAGGAACGATAATGAGTCTAACTGACAAGATTTTTGAAGCCGGAGTTGTAGGAGCGGGTGGAGGTGGTTTTCCCACACACGTTAAAGCCGGTTCAGAAGTTGAATATATTTTGGCCAACGGGGCAGAATGTGAACCGTTGATCCATAAAGATTACGAGTTGATGGTCAATTATTCCGAAGAAGTTCTTGACGGAATGAAATTGATGATGAATAATACCGGCGCTACTAAAGGTGTTGTTGGTATTAAAAAGAAAAATGCCGGAGCTGTTAATGCCATAAAAGAGACAAACAGCAATCCGCAGATTGACATTCTTGAAATGGGTGATTTTTATCCTGCCGGAGATGAATACGAACTTGTTCAAATAGCAACAGGAAGATTAATTCCTCCGGGCGGCATACCACTTAACGTTGGGTGTGTTGTTAATAATGTTGAAACATTTTATAACGTAAGTAATGCACAAAAAGGAATTCCGGTTACGCAAAAGTTTTTGAGTGTTACCGGTCTGGTAAAAGAACCAAAATCTTTTTGGGCGCCTGTTGGTACATCTTACAAAGATTTAATTGAATTTGTCGGCGGAACCACTATTGATGATTATGCAATTTTAATAAGTGGTATTTTGATGGGCGGATTTACTTATGATGTTAATGAAGTTGTAACCAAAACCTGCGCAGGAATAATTATTATTCCTAAAGATCATTATCTGGTAAGCAGAAAAGATCGTTCTTATGAAAATATGAACCGTATCGGAAAATCTGCCTGCGATCAATGTTCGGCCTGTACTGAATTTTGCCCACGCTATTTAATGGGCTATGATATTCAGCCCCATAAAGTAATGAGATCACTTGAATTTACTACTTCAGGAGAAGATTACTGGAATCAGTTTGCAACTTACTGCTGCTCTTGCGGATTGTGCACACTTTATTCCTGTCCCGAAGGTTTGTTCCCGCGCGAAGCCTGCGACCAGGCAAATCAGTCTATGAAAGAAAAGGGAATTCAGTATAAACAAACAAGAGAACCGAAACTTCACTCAATGAAAGAGTACAGAAGAGTTCCGATAAAACTTCTTCTGAAAAGATTGAGAATAGATAAATATGAACAACCTACTCCAATGGTAGATGATTCTCCAAATCCGGTAAAAGTTAAAATACCGTTAAAACAGCACATTGGCGCACCAACAAATGCGATTGTGAGTTTAGGAGATTCTGTAAGAACCGGAGACGTTATTGGCAAGGTGCCGGAAGGAAGTCTCGGAGCTCAGGTTCATGCATCAATTGGCGGAAGAGTAACTGAAGTTACTTCTGAGTTTATAACAATTGAAAAAAATTAATTTAGGAATTTAACAAAGGAAAGATAAATGAATTCAATTGGATTGATTGAATTATCGAGTATAGCAGCCGGAATGCAGGCCGCAGATATGATGTTAAAAACTTCTCAGGTGGAACTGATTTTATCCAGAACCATTTGTGCCGGAAAATTTATGGTTTTAATTGGCGGCGATGTTGCTGCTGTTGAAGCTGCTGTTTCCAATGCAGAAGGTAATCTGGAAGAATCTGTAATAGATACTTTTATAATCCCAAATGTTCACCCTGATATTTTCCCTGCAATTAACGGCAGCAATGTTGTAGATGAATTAAATGCACTCGGTATCTTGGAATCATTTTCCGTTGCATCATTAATTGAAGGTGCTGACGAAGCCTGTAAAGCCGCAAACGTTCAAATTATTGAAGTCCGATTAGCAATGGCTTTGGGCGGAAAAGCTTTCTGTACTCTTACCGGAGATGTAGCCGCTGTTACCAGCGCTGTTGAAGCCGGTGCCAGAATAATAGGTGAAAAAGGATTACTTGTAAATAAAGTTGTAATTCCTAATGCCAGACAAGAATTACTAAATGAAATGGTTTAAGCTTTAAGCTTAAACCATTTTACTTTTTAAAGTAAATATCCAATATCTTCTTAAAAAATAATCCCATTTCTTATATATCCCTTGCTTCGTTATTTCCTAAGTATTATGTTTCAATCTTATATTTATCAATTAAAATAGTATGTGGAAAAAATGAAAGTATTAAAATTCGGTGGTTCATCTGTCGGGAATGCTGACAGAATTAACCAGGTTATAGGAATCCTGAAAAAGCAGTACATTGAAAAAGGGGAACATATTGCCGTAGTTTTTTCAGCCTTTCAGGGTGTTACAGATTTGCTTATCACAATGAGTAAAAAAGCAGTAAGTCGTAATGAATCTTATAAAATTGATTTTGATACTTTCCGAATGCGTCACCACGAAATAATTGACGGATTAATTCCCAAAAGTAAAAGCAAGCAGGTAAAACTTTCTGTTGATGAACTTATAAAAGAATTGCAGGAACTTCTGCACGGATTGTTTTTGATAGGAGAACGGACAAAAAAAACTCAAGATTATATTATGAGTTTTGGAGAAAGATTATCCTGTATCGTAATTTCAGAAGCCTTGAATCATAAAAAAATAGAAAGTGAATTTCTTGATAGCAGAAAACTAATAATTACCGATGATTGTTACGGTTCTGCCAGAGTTGATTTTGATTTAACAAATAAAAATATCAAAAATCACTTTAAGAAAAATAAGAAGATTCAGATAATTACCGGATTTATTGCCTCTAACGATGCAGGTCAGACAACCACTCTGGGTCGGGGCGGTTCCGATTACACTGCTGCAATTTACGGTGCTGCACTCAAGGTTTCGGAGATAGTTATATGGACGGACGTTGACGGAATTCTTACTGCGGATCCGAGAAAAGTAAAAGATTCATTTCCTCTTAAAGCAGTCACATATCAGGAAGCAATGGAGCTTTCACACTTTGGCGCAAAGGTGATCCATCCGCCAACAATTATACCTGCGCTACTTAAAAAAATAAAAATTCGAGTTAAAAATACATTTAATCCTGATTACAAAGGAACGCTTATACTTGAACGCGAAGATGATATTGAGTTTAATGTAAAAGGAATCTCTTCCATTGAAGAGATAAATATGATAACAGTCAGAGGCGGAGGAATGGTAGGGGTTGTTGGTATGACCTCCAGAATGTTATACGCTCTTGCTAAAAAAGATATCAGCGCGGTTCTTGTTTCTCAAGGCTCATCCGAACTGGCGCTTACCATCGGCGTTTTGCCCGAAGATGGCAAACTTGCCAAAAAATGTATTGAGGAAGAACTTAAATATGAAATAAGAGACGGGAATGTAAGTGAGATAAGTCTGGAAAAAGATTTATCAGTAATTGCCGTTGTTGGTGATGATATGAAAATCACTCCCGGTATTTTTGGGAAAATTTTTCAGGCTCTCGGAAAAAACGGAATCAATGTTTACACTGTTGCTCAAGGAGCTTCCGAGCTTAATACTTCAATTGTAATTGAAAAAGAACAACTTAAAAAAGCTCTTAATGTTCTGCACGATTCACTCTTTCTTTCAAAAGTAAAAACATTAAACGTGTTTATGGTGGGTCCTGGACTCGTAGGCGGAACCTTGCTTGATCTTGTTGCCCGAAGGTTAAAATATCTTGAAGAAGAATTGCACATAAGATTTAAACTTGTCGGACTGGCAAATAGTAAAAAAATGGTGTTTGATCAGGACGGAATAGTTATCTCTGACTGGCGTGAGGTGCTTGAAAATACCGGTACCAGAATGAACAGCAAAAAATATGTGAAAACTATGAAAGAGATGAACTTAGCAAATACAATTTTTGTTGACTGTACTGCAATTGATTTGATGGTTCCTCACTACAAAGATATTTTGAATTCGGTAATTTCAATAGTTACACCTAATAAAATAGCCAATTCGCTTCCTTACGATCAGTATAGCGAAATACAACGCGCTGCAAAGCAGAACGAAGTTGAATTCAGATATGAAACAAATGTTGGTGCAGCCCTTCCTATTTTAATTACTTTAAAAGATCTTATTGCAAATGGTGATAAAATATATAAAATTGAGGGTGTGCTTTCAGGAACTTTAAGTTATCTGTTTAACTCGCTTAAAGAAGAAGATTCTTTCTTTGAAATAGTTAAACGCGCAAAAGAGATGGGGTATACTGAACCGGACCCGAGAGATGATTTGAACGGATTGGATATGGTTAGAAAACTTCTGATTTTATGTCGCGAAACCGGACTGGAAATGAATCTTGAAGATATTGAAGTAGAAAATCTGATTCCTGAAAAAGCAAGAAAAGCAAAATCAATAGATAGTTTTTTTGAAAAGTTGAAGGAAAGTGACGAAGAATTTCTGAAACAAAAACAAGCTGCCAAAGAAAATGGAAAAGTATTGTGCTACATAGCAAAATATGAAAATGGTAAGGCCAAAGTTGGAGTTGAAGAAATTGGGGAGGAACATCCTTTTTATAACTTACGCGGAAATGACAATATAGTTGCATTTACCACAAAAAACTATCTGGATAAACCTTTAATGGTAAGGGGACCGGGTGCCGGAGCTGAAGTTACTGCATCTGGAGTTTTTACTGACATATTACGAATTTCTAATTATTTGAGTGTGTAAAATGGAAAAATTGGATAAAAAAATAAAAGTAGGTATTCTTGGTGCGACTGGCTCTGTCGGACAAAAATTTGTAGAATTGTTACTTAATCACCCCTGGTTTGAAATATCTGTTCTGGCTGCATCAGAAAGATCTGCCGGAAAGAAGTATAAAGAAGCAACAAACTGGATTATGTCTACAATTCTTCCTGAGCAAATCGGGGAAATGGTTGTAACAAATTGTACTCCTGATAAATTACTCACAGAAGCAGGTGAAAAACCTGAATTATTGTTTTCCGGACTTGATGCATCAGTTGCAGGAGAAATAGAAACAAAACTTGCAGAAGCAGGTTTTAAGATTGTTTCAAATGCCAGAAATCACAGATTTGATAAATATGTTCCGTTAATGATTCCTGAAGTAAATCCGGAGCATCTTGAATTGATAAAAAAACAGGATACCTCTGGTGCAATTGTTACTAATCCAAATTGTTCAACAATTGGAATGGTTATGGCATTAAAGCCGTTACACGAAAAATTTGAAATTGAAACAGTTAATGTTTCAACTATGCAGGCAATTTCAGGTGGCGGATATCCGGGAGTTCCGGGTATGGATATTCTGGATAATGTTGTTCCTTACATTGGAAGCGAAGAAGAAAAAATGGAGACTGAACCTCTGAAAATTCTTGGAAAATTCTCTGAAGAGGGAATCGTTGAGACTTCTATGAATATTAGCGCGCAATGTAACAGAGTTCCTGTAATTGACGGACATATGGAATGTATCCAGATAAAGTTCAAAGAGAAACCTTCTAAAGAAGAAATTATAAATGCCTGGAAAGAGTTCAAATCGGAACCGCAGAGAATGAATTTGCCGTCTGCACCTGAAAATCCGGTTCACTATTTTACCGAGGAAAGATTTCCACAGCCTAAAACTCACAGAAATCTGGAAAAGGGAATGGCTGTTTCAGTTGGCAGATTAAGAGAATGTTCCATATTTGATTATAAATTTGTTGTACTCTCTCACAATACAATCAGAGGTGCAGCGGGCGGAACCATCCTTGTTGCCGAACTTATGAAAGCGAAAGAGTTGTTATAACCTCTCTCTAACAGGATATCAGGAAGTGCATTAATATTACCACTTCTTGATATTCTGATTCAAATTATTTAACTTCTTATCAGCAAATTATGCGTGATAGTCTAAATTTCAAGACACAGGGCCATTGTTCTGAGATGCCATTGGGCAAACGCAACCGACGATTTAATTTCAAACTTACATTATTTAATATTTAAAACTCAGAGGCGAAACTATGAAAAAGTTTAAACTTCAATTAGAAGACCTGACAGTAGAGACGTTTGTCACTAATGAGAAAAAATCAAAAGTAGGAACCATCCATGGAAATCATGGTTGGGATTCAATCAGTTGTAGAGTTGGTGGTTGTGGAATAGGAAATGTTTCAGGTGTTTGTGTAGATGATCCAGGTACTGGTGGTGATGGAGGAGGAGGTGGTGGAAATGGTAGTACACTTCCTTGTTTTGTTCAGCCCCCTTCTGTTGATGAATATACTTGTGAAAATAATGGATGTGGCCCAGATCCAGGAGTTTATACTCCACTTAACCAATGTTACTGCACTGCGGGTGGACAATCAGGTTGTCCAAATACGGTTTTGTATTGTTAGTTGGAAATAACTTAGAAGAAGTTTTAATAAGAATTAGTATAAAACAAAACCCCGATTTCTCGGGGTTTTTAATTTATTTTTTTGCTAATAAATCTTTAAGATGTTTTACATAATCTTTTGGAGTACTGTTTGGCAGGTAACCTGTTCTATTAATTTCTTTTCCTTTTTTATCCATTAAAACAACAGTTGGATATCCTTGAATTTTATATTTTTTTGCTAAATCATTGTTATAAGTCTGTTGTTTAGCAGGTAATTTTTTTCTTCTAGGAAAATCAATGTTTACCAAAACTAAATTATGTGCAGCGTACTCTATAAAGTCTCCTTTTGAAAGAATTTCTTTGTGTAATTTTATACAGTATCCACACCAATCTGATCCTTCAAAAGCAACAAATAAAGGCTTTCCTGTTTTAGCTGCTTCAGCTTGTGCATCTTCAAGATTTGTATGCCATTTTAATTCATGATTATGTCCATGGTCGTGATCGTGTTTATGTTCACCATGTTTATGGTCGTGCTGGGCTAGTGTATTATAAGAGAATAAAACAAAAACCGCTGTAAGAATTAATAGTACTTTTTTCATTACATTTCCTTTCTTATAGTGAGTAAGTTATTCTACCGGTAAAGATATTAAAAAGTTTCAATTAAATTAAATGTTTTATAGTATAAAATATAATCGGATAATGATGACGCATTTAAACAGTCTGTGAGGTTAAATTTTGAAGAAAAAAATAAAAGCAGGGAGATAATAAAAAACCCCGGTAAAAACCGGGGCTGCATAATCCACTCTCCAAATGTAATATATTTTAAGCCTGATTAATAAGTTCTTCACCTTTTTGCATCGCTGATTCGTTTAACGGAATCAAGTGATGATATCTTTCAGGTAAAGCTTTTTTTAATCCTGCAATTACATTTTCTTTCTTTAGAATTTCACGTTTGTGGATGAAAGCACCCAAAACGATCATATTCATAACTTTTGTATTTTCCATTTTTGCAGCTTCTGAAGCAGCAGGAATTCCATAAATGTTAATATCTTCTCTTGTAGGAGGAGTGATAACATTTGTACTTTCGTAAATTAATGTTCCGCCAGGTTTAACTGCATATTCAAATTTATCAACAGAAGGCTGGTTAAGTGCAATTACTGTATCGAACTGAGTAATGATTGGTGAAGAGATTTTTTCGTCACTTACAATTACTATACAGTTAGCAGTACCACCACGCATTTCAGGTCCGTAAGATGGCATCCAGCTTACTTCTTTTTCTTCCATCATTGCAGAATAACTAAGGATTTGTCCCATTGAAAGAACACCCTGACCACCGAATCCGGCAATTACTATTTCTTCAGTCATATTATTTTTCCTCCTGTGGTACTTTAATATCGCCTAACGGATAGAACGGGAACATATTTTCTTCCATCCATTTATTTGATTCAACCGGAGTCATTTTCCAGTTAGAAGGACAGTTAGAAACTATTTCAACAAAAGAAGTTCCCATACCTTTTTTCTGATAATCAAAAGCTTTTTGGATAGCTTTTTTAGTTTTTCTTACGTTACCAGGTGTATGAACTGACTGACGTGTAACAAAACAAGTACCGTCAAGCATAGCAATCATTTCAGTAATTTTAAGAGGTGAACCAACATCTTTTACATCTCTACCAAACGGAGAAGTAGTTGATTTCATTCCCGGTAATGTTGTTGGAGCCATCTGACCACCAGTCATACCATAAATACCGTTGTTGATAAATACAATTAAGATATTTTCACCACGGTTACAAGTATGAATAGTTTCAGCAGTACCAATTGCAGCAAGGTCACCATCTCCCTGATAAGTAAATACATACTGTTCAGGTAAAACTCTTTTAATACCTGTTGCAACAGCTGTTGCTCTACCGTGAGCAGCTTCCTGCATATCAACATTTAAATAATGGTAAGCAAATACAGAACAACCAACAGGTGCAACACCAATTGTTTTATCCTGAATATCTAACTCGTTAATAACTTCTGCCAATACTCTGTGAGCAGTACCGTGACCACAACCAGGACAATAGTGAAAACGATCGTCAGTCAACGTTTCTGGTTTTTCATATATACAATTTTCCGGAGAAATAATAGTTTCACTCATTATGCACCTCCAACAAGTTTTTGTTCTAATGCTTCAAGAATTTCTTCTGGGGAAGGAACGTTTCCACCCATTCTACCATAAAATTCTGAAGGTATACGGCCGTTAATTGTAAGGCTTACATCTTCTACCATTTGTCCGGCACTCATTTCTACAGTTAAAAATCCTTTCGTTCTCTCAGCTAAAGCGCTAATTTCTTTTTTAGGGAAAGGGAAAAGAGTAATTGGTCTTACAACACCAATTTTTAATCCTTTTTCTCTACCTAGCTGCGCAGCTTTTTTACAAACTCTGGCAACCAAACCGTAAGCAGTAATTATATAATCTGCGTCTTCGGTCATATATTCTTCTATCTGAACTTCATTTTCTTCAATTTCTTTATATTTTTTCTGAAGGTGAATATTAATTTCTTCCATTTTATCAGCTTCCAGACTCAAAGAAGTGATAAAGTTTCTTTCTTCACCTTTTGGTTTTCCTGTAGTTTCCCATTCGTGTCTGAATTCAACATCTCTTGGCTGCTGAGGGAATAATTCAACTTTTTCCATCATCTGACCTAAAGCACCGTCAGTTAAAATCATAACAGGATTTCTGTATTTGAAGGCAAGTTCAAAACCTTCTTTAACCATATCAGCCATTTCCTGAACAGTTGCAGGAGCTAAAGTAATTAATCTGTAATCTCCGTGACCGCCGCCTTTTACAGTCTGGAAATAATCTGCCTGTGAAGGCTGAATTGTACCAAGACCAGGTCCGCCACGCTGAACATTAACCATCAGACAAGGAAGTTCTGCACAAGCTATATAAGAGATAGCTTCCTGCATTAAACTTACACCTGGTGATGATGATGATGTCATAACTTTTTTACCAGTTCCTGCACCACCGTAAACCATATTAATTGAAGCAACTTCACTTTCTGCTTGAAGCACAACCATACCAGTTCTTTTTTCTGCTTCGCGTGCTAAATACTCTAAAACCTCAGATTGAGGTGTAATTGGGTAACCGAAATAAGCATCGCATCCTGCGCGAATAGCTGCTTCTGCCAATGCTTCGTTTCCTTTCATTAATTTTAATTCTTTCATACTTCCACCGATTCTCTTTATACTAAGTATGGTTAATTAGTTAACTTTCTTTCTGTAAACAGTAAAACAAACATCCGGACAAACAGTAGCGCAGCTTGAGCAGCCAGTACAATTGTCTTCAATTTTTGTAGCATATAAGTAACCTTTTTGGTTCACTTCTGTTGAAAAAGCAAGAATTTTTGTTGGACAGGCTTCAATGCACAGACCACAACCTTTGCACAATTCTTGATCGATAACTACATCGCCTTTAATTTTAGCCATTTTGTGTACCTCACTTGTTAAATTCGCAAGACCGATAAATCAATCTCTTTATTTTTAGTAATTACTGCTTCAGTTTCATTCTTCACAACAAAGTTTCAATATATGAAACCACCTTTCATTATTTAATAGCATTAAATATTGTGCCAATATGATTGACCAAATAAAATCGAAAAATTGGGAGTCTTGACCTAAATTTTTAAAGTAACAGCGCCAAATTCTTTAAAAAGTGTAAAATCGTGTTTTTCAAAACTGAGAATTATTTCTTTCTCTGAGATGAGAATTTGCGTTATTCGGAATTTAATATAGCAAGAATAGTTGTAAAATTAAATGAAATTGCAAATAAAAAGAGGATTATCAAAAAAGAGATACTTAATAAGTCAGCCGGTTTGTAATTTTATCCAAGTTAATTTAATGTTATATAGAAAACAAGCGTTCTTGAGAACGCCTGTAACTTTATTTTTTTATGTCGCGAGCATGTTTGTCTGCGTGATAAGAACTTCTTACAAGAGGGGAGGATTCGATCATCTTAAAGCCTTTTTCCAATCCGGTAACCCGGTACATTTCAAATTCTTCCAAATCTACATAGCGGTCAACAGGAAGATGGTTTTTAGAAGGCTGCAGATATTGTCCGATTGTCATAATATCACAATTATATTTAATCAGGTCATCCATAAGTGTGAGGACTTCTTCCGGTTTTTCTCCAATACCAACCATAATGCCAGATTTGGTTTTTAATCCTTTTTCGTGGAACCAGTTTAGCAGTTCCAGACTCCTGTAATACTCTGCCTGAGGACGAACTTTTGAGTAAATCGATTTTACAGTCTCCATATTATGATTAAGAATATCAGGCGGATTTTTCATAATATTTTCAAACGCTTCAATTTTTCCTTTAAAATCGGGAATTAATATCTCAACTGTACATTCGGGACGTTTCTCTTTTACTAGTCTGACTGTTTCCGAAAAAATTTCAGATCCGCCCAGTTCAAGATCATCTCTTGTAACAGATGTTATTACAACGTGGCGCAGACCCAGTTCTGCTATTGCATCAGCAACTCTTTCCGGTTCTTCAAGATCAAGCCCTATAGGTTTTCTGGTCATAACATTACAAAATCCGCAAGATCTTGTACAATATTTCCCTAAAATCATTACGGTTGCAGTTCTGTTTTTCCAGCATTCACCCATATTAGGGCATTTTGCTTCTTCGCAAACCGTGTGAAGTTTTGATCTTCTTAATAAAGAAAAAACATCGGAATAATTTTCACTGGGGAGTTTTATTTTAAGCCAGTCCGGGCGTTTACCCAATCTTTTGCGAGGTATTTTATCTGTATTTTCGTGCATAATTTGTCTTTCTAAAATACTTGAAACATAAGAACAAATTTAAGCAAAGATATTGTAAACACCTAACTTTATTGAAGTCTGCCAGCCTTGGACTCAAGGCTGGCTATATATAAATTAGTTTGAACCAAGAACAAATTTTTTGGCAAATTTTCTCATTTGAAGGTGGAAGCTTAAAGAAAAGGTAAAAAAAAGAAGCACCAGTTTTTGATGCTTCTTAAAATTTTATTACCATATAAAAAGAGGCGGAATAAGTAAAATCAAAGCAATGATAAACCAGAGGATTTGTAACTTAACTATCCATTTAGCCCATCTTTCCCAAGGAATTTTTGCAATTGTAAGAATTGCCATAGTAACAGGAGAAGTTGGTATTATCAGATTTGAGAAACCATCACCAAACTGGTAAGCAAGTACTGTTGTCTGGCGAGCAACACCAACAAGGTCACTTAAAGGAGCCATAATTGGCATTGTTAAAGCAGCTTTTCCGCTACCTGAAGGGATAAAGAAGTTTAACACAGACTGCACAATAAACATTGCCCAGCTTGTAACAAGTGCCGGTAATCCGCTGATAACATTTGATAAACCATAAAGAATTGTATCTATTATCTTTCCTTCAGATGCAACTATTAATATACCTCTTGCAACTGCAACAACAAGTGCCGTGCTGAAAAGTTCTTGCGCACCATCAAGGAAAGATGAAGTAGTTTTTTGAACATCGAGTCTGCCAACAATAGCAACAGCAATACCAACTCCAAGAAACAGAGCTGCCAGCTCTTTGATATACCAGCCATATTTTAACACTCCTACAACCAGAAGAACCATTCCAACCATAAAAGTAAGGATTACATATTTATGTGTTCGTGTCATTTTTTCAAATTTTTGACCTCCTTCAACATGAAGATTGTCTCTCCAGATTTTATCAATATCTGGCAGAGGACTTTTGGAAGGATCGTGCAAAACTTTATTTGCGTGACGCATTACAAAAATTATTGAAGCAGTTGTTAAAACAAACCAGCAGATAAGTCTGTATTCCAAACCGGAGTAGGGAGGAAGATCAGCAAATTTTTGAGCAATTCCAATTGTAAAAGGATTTAGAAACGCTCCTGCAAATCCGGCTCCTGCACCAATAAAAGGAATTGCAACACCTGTAAGGGTATCGTAACCCATCATAATTGCCAGAGGTACAAATACCATTATAAACGGGATAACTTCTTCACTCATCCCAAATACTGCACCGGCCGCCGAAAATATAACCATAATAACCGGAATCAGAATCTTCTCCATTATCGGATGCTTTTCATGCATTGTTGCAACTGTATAAATAGATGCGTCCACGGCACCTGTTTTTTTCAGCACGCCAAAAGCACCGCCTACTATTAACAGAAAAATAATTATGTCGGCAGTTTCCATAAATCCCGAAATCGGAGCCATTAAAACATCCGTTGGCATTTGGGGATTTCTTTTTACACTCTTGAAAGAATCATTAACAATTACCTCTTTTCCATCAACAATTTCCTTTGAAAATTCACCGGCAGGAATTATCCAGGTAAGCGCTGCCATAAGAATAACAAAGAAAAAGATAAGTACGAGGGTGTTGGGGAGTTTAATCTTGGTTAATTTCAATACTTAAAGATCCTGTTTTATTGTTATAAAGTTCAAATTTACAAAATAAGTTTTGTTTGATAAAGAAAATAATATTAATTAAATTTGCGCTTTAACCAAAATACTGAGAAGGCTTTGAAATGGCAAAAAATGAAGGTGTTCTAGTACAGGTAATCGGACCCGTTGTTGATATTGATTTTGAAGACGGACACTTGCCTGCGATTTATAATGCTATTAACATTCCCAGAACTAATCTGGATGGCGAAGAAGAAATTTTAGTTGTAGAAACTCAACAGCATCTTGGTGAAAACAGAGTAAGAGCAGTTGCAATGGATTCAACTGACGGCTTGTTGAGAGGTATGAAAGCAATTGATACGGGTAATCCTATTTCAGTTCCTGTTGGGCCAAATACTCTTGGACGTTTAATTAACGTTTTGGGTGAGGGTATTGACGGACTTGGTGAAATAAAATCTGAAAAACAATATCCAATTCACCGACACGCCCCGAAATTTGATAACCTGACAACTTCGCAGGAAATGTTTGAAACCGGCATTAAAGTGATTGACCTTCTTGAACCATATTCAAAAGGTGGTAAAACCGGTTTATTCGGTGGTGCAGGTGTTGGTAAAACAGTTATTATTCAGGAGCTTATCCATAATATTGCAATGAAACATGGTGGTTATTCTGTGTTTACAGGTGTGGGTGAGAGAACTCGTGAAGGTAACGACTTGTGGCTGGAAATGAAAGAATCCGGCGTACTTGAAAAAACAGCTTTGGTGTTCGGACAGATGAACGAGCCTCCTGGTGCGCGTTTGAGAGTTGGACTTACAGGTCTTACAATGGCTGAATATTTCCGTGAAGAAGAAGGAAGAGACGTACTTCTTTTTATTGATAATATATTCCGTTTTACTCAGGCCGGTTCTGAAGTGAGTGCACTTTTGGGACGTATGCCTTCAGCAGTAGGTTATCAGCCTAACCTTGCAACTGAAATGGGTGAACTTCAGGAAAGAATTACATCAACTGATAAAGGATCTATTACTTCCGTACAGGCTATTTATGTTCCTGCGGATGACTTGACAGATCCGGCTCCGGCAACAGCTTTCTCCCATCTTGATGCAACAACAGTACTTAGCCGTCAGATTTCTGAGCTTGGTATTTATCCTGCTGTGGATCCTCTTGAATCTACTTCAAGAATTCTTGAACCGGGTGTTGTTGGTGATGAACATTATCAGGTTGCACAGGCAGCAAAAGAAATGCTTCAGGGATATAAAGATCTTCAGGATATTATTAATATCCTTGGTATGGATGAATTATCAGAAAATGATAAACTTATTGTAAACCGTGCCAGAAGATTACAAAGATTTTTCAGTCAGCC
This sequence comes from Rhodothermaceae bacterium, assembly GCA_041725875.1. Lineage (GTDB taxonomy): Bacteria > Bacteroidota > Ignavibacteria > Ignavibacteriales > Melioribacteraceae > JBGRQB01. The sequence goes on along the minus strand of JBGRQB010000006.1, from coordinate 32,407 downwards.
TTTCCACGTTGCTGAACAGTTTACCGGAACTCCCGGAACTTACGTAAAAATTGAAGATACAATAAAAGGATGTAAGGGAATTATTGATGGTGAATACGATCATATTCCTGAAGGTGCTTTTATGTATGTTGGTACAATTGAAGAAGCAGTTGAAAAAGCTAAAAAAATGAGCTAAGCTATGAAAGAATTATTTCTTGAAGTAATAACGCCGGCTAAAGCAGCCTTTTCAGGTAAAGTAAAATCGGTTTCTTTTCCCGGACTCGCAGGCGGTTTTCAGGTTCTATATAATCACGCTCCGTTAATGAGTTCTATTGAAACCGGATTAGTTAAAGTTACCGATGAAAACGGCAGTGAAAATGTTTTCTGTACCAGCGGCGGAACTGTTCAGGTTGCTGAAAATAAAATTTTGGTTCTTGCTGAAAGCTTTGAAAGCAAAGATGAAATCGATGTTGAAAGAGCTGAAAGTTCACTAAAGAGAGCTAAAGAAAGATTGGCAATTAAGTTTAAACCTGAAATTGATGAAGTCAGAGCTGAAACCGCACTTAAAAGAGCGGTTAACAGATTAAAACTGGCCGGAAAAAATTAAGATCGATAAAATATTGTTTATAAATAAAAAAGGATCAAGCGTTTGTTTGATCCTTTTTTTATAATACTTTTTAATTCCAAAGCTATCTGTTAATTCAGATATCCGTCACTTGCAATAAGTTTTTTAACTACCTTATCCTGATCTATAAAACTGCTTACCTTTTTAAGATGATCGTAAATGTATTGAAGTCTTTTCGGCTCATCTTTTAACACAAGTAATTCTTGTCGCTGCTGAAGTGAGAGTCCCGACTTTTCAGCAAGCTTATAAGATTTTATTGGTGCCGTTGTCAGATTTTTCCAGTAGTTTTCATCAAGTTTCAGATTTGTTTTATTTAATATGTCTTTCAGAGTATCAAGTGCATCTATAAACAGGGGAGTGGTTTCATCAGTGTTCGGGTGATCGAGATAAGATTCAATTTCAGCTTCAAGATATCCGTCAAAATGTGGTTTTGTGTTTACAGTGTAAAAACGGTCCTGACCAATAACAACTATATCAAGACTATCATCTCCCTGCGCTGAATTTACTTCCTTAATTCCAACCAGACAGCCGACATTATTTATTTCCGAATCAATTTCAGCCACTATTCCAAAATCGGCTTTGTTGTTAACACAATGACTGATCATACGTTTATATTTTTCATCGGTAATGTGAATAGGGTAAACCGAACCGGGAAGCATTACCAGTTTAATAGGCAGTATGGGCACAACAGATTCCATAAATCTCCTGAAATTATCTTTATTGTGCCCTATTATCGTAACTTAGTGCTAATTTTTAATACAATGAGCCGACTAGCAACCGCCGCTGCCGCAACCGCAATTACCACCGCAACCACTGGATTGCTTCGGATTATGAAAAGCTAATCCCGGACGATTATTTCTGTCAACAACATAATCAATTTCGGTTCCTCTCAGGTTTTCCAGACTCTCAGAAGAGATCAACACTTTAAATTTTTCAAAATCCAACTCAAGATCATCATCCTTTTTTTCAGGATCAAATCCTAGAGAGTAGTTAAAAATTCCGCCTTGCGCACCTTCGGCATTAATTCTTAGCGCATATTCAGCAGGAATCTGTTTGTCGTCATAAACCCCTTTAATATAATCAATTGCTGCAGGAGTAATATTTATATTTTCAATAGAGTTTTCCATAATAACCTTTCATTTTTTATTTTGATAATATTATAGTAACTTTTAATAGTTGAAGATTAATGAATTCAAAGCTCTTGAAAGCTGTGATTCCCAAATATTAAAAATTAATATAGTCTAAATATAAATAACTAAATCTGAGGGTTCAATGAAAAAAATAGTTTCATTGTTTCTTTTATTATCGTTTATTTTTGCGGTTTTTTCCTTTGCCGGTGATAAAAAAGAGACAATTAAAATCAAAAAATTCCTTAAAGCAGGTCCCGTAAAAATTAATCTTCCAATTGCTCCGGGAGAAGATGATTACGATTTTTCAAAATTAATTGAAGCAAAACATATTAATCATTATGAACTTTGGCCAAAAGAAAATGACAAACTGGAATGGAGTTCAAATACAGTTCCGGTCTGGAAACTGTACAACGCAGAAGATGAAATATCTGTAAAAGAGGGAATATCTCTGGTTTATTTATCTGCTTACATTAATGTTGAACGCTTTACAAAAGTTGAACTGAAGTTTAAAAGTCACGCTCCTTTTAGCTTATTCATTGATGGTAAAAAAGTAGCACAGAAGAAAAAAGCAAACAAAGAAGATAAAAAAGCCGGAAAGCTTACAAAAAAAATTAAGCTGGAAACTGGTAAACATCTTGTTTTGATTAAACTTGCTGCTGATAAAAAGAAAATTGATGAAATTGATTTTGAAGGTGAAGTTAAGTTTGATAAAAAATTTAACGGCTCCGTATCTGTTTCTACAGACAATGTGAAGTTTACAGATGTTGCCAATCTTCTTAATGATCCAAAAGTAAAAAATGTTTCTGTTTCCGCTGACGGAAAAGTTGCCGCAGTGGTTATTTCACGCAGAGTGAAATCTGGAAAGAAACAATCAAGCTGGATCAACTTTTACGATGTTAAAACAAAACAGCTTATAAAATCTAACAGAGGTTTTTCTACTATTACCGGAATCACCTGGGCTCCTGTTGGTTCTCTTTATTCATTTACAACAAGAGGGAAAGTAGGAACCAATTTATTTGTTGCAGATTTTAATTCTGGCAGCACTGAGTTGTTACTCGAAGAACATAAAGATTTTGGCGGATATAGCTGGGCACCGAACGGAAAATTTTTGATCTTTTCTCAAAGCAAAAAGACAAAAGAATTTTCTCCTGATCTGAAAAAATTTGATAGTGTTGATGACAGATATCCCTGGGGAATTTATGTAAGTAATTTATATAAATTAAGTTACCCGGAAGGAACTGTTGAACAAATTACGTTTGGTGATGGAACAAAAAGTTTGAGTTCTGTAAGTCCCGATTCAAAACAAATTCTTTTTACAATGAACAAACGTGATATGTCTGAAAGACCATTCAGCAAAACAACTCTTTTCAAAATGGATTTGGCAACATATAAAATTGAAAAAATTCATTCAGCAAAATTTGGCCTGTCAGCTACCTGGTCACCAGATGGAAAAAATCTTCTGGTTGCAGCTTCTCCAACTGCTTTTGGCAAAGCAGGATTAGATGTTCCTGAGGGAGTTATTCCAAATGATTATGATGGTCAGACATACATCTACAATCTGGAAACAAAATCTGTAAAAGCAATAACCAAAAATTTTAATCCTTCTACAAGAGGAGGAGAGTGGATAGATAATAATACAATCTACTTTAAAACTGTTGATAAGACTTTCAGTTCAATTTACAGATATGATGTTCAGTCTGAGAAGTTTACCAAATTGCAGTTAGGCGTTGAATCTGTGCAAAGCATCGATTTTGATAAAAAAGGAAACTATGCTGTTTTCAGAGGTGTAAGCACAAATATTTATGATAAAGCATATATTTTTGATGTAAAAAATAATAAAGTCGAACTTCTTGTTGATGTTGACAAAAAGAATTATTCAAATATAAAACTTGGTGAAGTAAAAGATTTTACTTTCCAAAATGATGAAGGCATTGATATTGTCGGACGCGTATATTATCCGCCAAATTTTGATGCGTCAAAAAAATATCCTGCAATAATAAATTACTATGCAGGTACTAGTCCGATGACAAGAGGATTTGAAGGAAGATACCCTGCAAATATCTGGGCTGCTAACGGTTATATTGTTTATATCTTAACTCCGCAAGGTGCTTACGGATTTGGACAAAAGTTCTCTGCAAAGCATGTTAACGACTGGGGAGAAATCACCGCAAAAGAAATTATAAAAGGTGCAACCGAGTTTGTAAAAACTCATAAATTTGTTGATGGAGAAAAATTAGGAATCATTGGTGCTTCTTACGGCGGTTTTGAAACAATGAATCTTATCACCAAAACAGATATGTTTGCTGCTGCAATTTCACACGCCGGTATCAGTGCTCTTTCAAGCTACTGGGGCGAAGGATATTGGGGCTTTGGATACAGTGCAGTTGCTTCAGCAGAAAGTTATCCCTGGAATAACAGAAAGCTGTACGTTGATCACAGTCCGCTATTTAACGCAGATAAAATAAACACTCCGTTACTTTTACTTCACGGTGATTCAGATACGAATGTTCCTGTTGGTGAAAGTTATCAGATGTATGTGGCGTTAAAAATATTAAACAAATCTGTTGATATGGTTACTGTAAAAGAGTTGGATCATCATATTATGGAATATAATAAACGAAGGAAATGGACTAAAACTATTTTAGCATATTTTGATAAAGTGTTGAAAAATCAGCCGGAATGGTGGAATAGTCTCTATAAAAAATAAAGATTGTAAGAGTCCGGATTACTCCGGACTCTTATATGCCATTAAGTACCTTATCCCCTCATCAGCTATCACATCGAACCCCAACCTTGAGTAATAACCAACAAGCGGATTTGCTTTATTTACCCTGAGTGAGATTGTTTTTCCGTTTTCATTTGCCGAGCGAATCAAAGATTTCAAAACATTGCCTGCTATCCCTCTTTTTCGGTGCCCGGGTGAAATTGTTATATCTGCAATGTGGAGATTAACCTGGTCATCTGTTTTTATTAATCTTCCAACTTTTGTCTGATCAGCCATAATAATGTAATGATCTGCTGAATCTCCCAGATTTGCATAAAATTTATTTTGTGCTTTAAACTGCGCATTAATAATGTTGTTCAAAAACAAATTATTAGGAGCAACTACTTTCATCTCTTCGCATTTGCAGTTAAAGAACAAATCTTTTATAAAATCGTAATCTGTATCAGAGTATTTTTTTAACAATATATTCATATTAATTACGAGGAGGGTAATCTCCTTCAAGACAGATTATATAATTTAATGCTATAAATGGCTGCATATTATTAAATGGTTCAGCATTACCTGTAGATGTAAGCGTATGCTCATTCATATATTTATCTTCTGAGATATTGGAACCATATAAATTAGTTTGAGTCCCCTTTGACGGTATTCTATTTTCCGGTGAAGATGAAGCCCCGAAAGGTGGTGTTGTAATATCACATTTAACACTGTGAGTATGCTGTGGTATATTATTTTCCTGCAAAGAAACTGTTTTATATCCGCCGTAATCACCTTGTTTATATATGTATCTTTGACTGTAACCGGTGTTTGGACCAACTGCTGCTTTTCCTTTTAAATTAGGCAGACAAAAATTAGTTCGTCCGTCACCACCAAACTGAGTTCCTAAAATTGAAAATAAAGTCTGATTTTCTGATATTAATAATTTTTGTCCGTGGCAGAATGCCCAATCTTTAGGAGGGTAATTACCGCCAAACATTTTAACTTCCCCAATAAATCCTTCCATACTTTCTCCTATAATTATTTAGTTCTTGTTAGAATAATTCAACTTGTTTCTATTGGTGTTCGGGATAATAACCCTTAACGCAAATTATGTAGCGCATTGCAGTAAATGGCTGAATATTTAGAATAGGATGATTTTCACCTGTTGGTGTAATCATATCTTCATTCATTAAATAGGGTCCTTCGGTACCATAAGTCTGACCCAGTGATGCCGTTGCCGGTAATCTCAGTTCAGGTATTGGACTGGTTTGATCTTTAGGTGTAACCAGATCACATCTTAATTTATGTGTATGCGGGGGAAGATTATTTGCTGTTAAAGTTACTAATTCAGTACCTGCTCTGTAACCGGCAGCATATTCTGTTGTATCTGCACCAATTGCAATTCTGCTTCTCAAATCAGGAACTCCAAATGAAGTAACTCCGTTACCGCCATACCTTGTACCGAGTATACTGTAAAGCTGATCAAATTCTGAAGTTGAAAGCAATTTGCCGTCACAGTTAGTCCAGTTAAGCGGCGCATAATTACCGCCAAACAACTTTATTTCGCCTAAGTATCCTTCCATAATTTTCTCCGTTTAAGTTTTTAGTTTTCGAATATTATCTGTGTTATGGGCGTTGAGGCCATAAGCCTGATGTACAGATAATGTAATTCATTGCCATATAAGGCTGTCGGTTTTCAACCGGAAATAAGTTGTTTGTATTTTTCTCAACCATTTCATAATTCATTAGTTTTGCATTTGCTAAATCAGCAGCATAAGCCTTTCCGTTGCTGGATATGGCAAATACATTGTTTTCAGGACTGTCAGATGTTGCTGCCTGACCGCAATGAACGAAATGTTTATGTGAAGGAAGTTCGTGAACATCAATTAATTTTGTTTCGCTTCCACCCATAGTACCTGTGTGGTAATAACTTAATCCGGGTCCCTGACCAATTCCAAGCGGAACTCTTCCGCGTAAATCAGGAACGCAGAAATATCTTGTTCCGTCACCGCCGTATTGAATACCAAGCAATGCAAACAGAGCATTGTACTGACTAATCTCCATACGCTGCCCATAGCAAAATGTCCAATCTCTCGGTGCGTAAGTTCCTGCAAATAATTTGATTTCTCCTAGGTAACTGTCCATGTTTTCTCCTATGAATTGATTTTCCTATCATTGGGTAAAATGAAAGAAGGAATTTTGAGTCGGCACATTTCACCATCCGACTTCAAAACGGCCTGTCCCAGTTCGTTTATCTCCACAAAAAGAGAACCCTCTCCCTCGTAGCCGAAAACGATTTCATTTCCCTGATAGCTTATTAAAACTTTCCAGGTTTGTTTCAGCGGGGTTTCAATAATATTACTGTTGCCGATATCAATAAGATTAATTTCGCCTGAACCGGGGATAGATATAATTAGGTTGCCCAGACTTTTAGGGTATTCCAGTTCTTTTGATGTATCAATAGTTTGTGAATCGGCTGCAACGGGGTATTTATAATTATTTTTAATTCGAAGAGTATACATATTTTTTTCTCCTTTATAGAGCCTGGTTTTATCCAACACGGTTAGTATTTGGAATAATCTGACCGGACAATAAATACTCTGTTGAATTATGTGTAGATAACAAACCTTAGCTATTACTTGACTCAAAATAACCGGGTTTGCTAAATAAATTTGGGAATTAGTGAATAAGGGTCTGTTTTTTATGATAAAGCTCCCCAAAAGGATGATGAAGTGTTGTTAAAATTGTTAGGGTTTATTTATTTTTAGTATGTAGGAAAAATTATTTTAGTTGTGTAAAATAACTCCTATTTATTTAGTGGGATTTAAAATTGCCGAAGGAGAAAACTATGGCTTTTCAGATGAAGAAAAAGGGTGTTGTAAAAGTTTTGTTTCTATTTATATGTGTCTTTACAGGATACATTAATGCACAAAACTTTATTCTGTCAAATGCAGATGGCGGTTACGAGAGTTACAATGGGAAATACTTAAAAACCGCACAACTAATCAATGGTAAAAATGTTTATCAACACGAAACTACATCAACATATTATATCTATTTTATTACTGATTTCGGCGGCGTGTGGCTTATTGATAATGATCAGAATAAAAACAACAACGCTTTATATAGTAAAAACTCCACATCAAATACACCACCTTTGGGGATGTGGGACAGATATGACGCAGGAGGAGCAGCGCCAACACTTTCAGCAGCACCAACTTTCCCTGTAATTACTTCTGCTACTTATAATGCAGCAACAGGGTTATTAACAGTTTCAGGCAGTGACCTTGTTGCAAACGCCGGTGCTGATAATGATATTGATGTTTCCAAACTTACTATTACAGGTGAGGGAGGTTCCAGACAATTAACTGCTTCGTCAGATGTTGAACTAACAAGTTCAACCGAATTTCAGGTAACTCTTAATGTTGCTGATAAAGTATATGTAGATATGTATCTTAATAAAAATGGGACATCATCATCCGGAGGTATTACTTTTAATCTTGCTGCTGAAGATGATTTTAACGCGGGACACACAGCGGATAACACTGTTGACCCGACTAACACACTTACTGCCGGATCGGTTCCTTTACCTGTAATTACTTCAGCAGAGTTTAACAGTACCACAGGAGTTTTACTTTTGAAAGGGACAGGCTTTAAATCAAAAGCAGGAGCCAACAACGATGTTGATGCTGATCTGCTTTCAATTACAGGGGAAGGAAATGTAAGTCAGGCATTTACCGATACACCTGATGCAGATATAGTTCCTAATACATCTGACGGGACATATAGTGCGAGTCTGACTCTAAGTACCAATGATAAAGGAAGCATACCTCCTTATCTTAACAAAGAAGGCTTTACATCATTATCCGGAACAACTTACAATTTATCAGCAGGCGAAGATTGGAATACCGGTGCTGATGCAGCACTTACAATTATTTCTGCTACAAACGGCATTGAAGTTAAAAGTCTTACAGCCCCTGATATCACAGCGGTTTCTTATAATCAATCTACAAGGGTTGTTACCGTAACAGGAACTCACTTCAAGAGATTAGCTGGAAATAATAATGATATAGATGTGTCGCAAATTTCATTTAAAGGTGAAGATGACGAAACTTTTACTTTGAGTACAACATCTGATGCTGAGTTGACTTCAGCTACAGAATTTTCTTTTACCATAGATGCTGCAGAAGCAGCGCAAATTAATACATTCCTGAATAAAAACGGAACAGCTTCAACAAGTGGAACCACCTATGAATTAAGCGCTCTTTCAGGATGGAATAAAGGAGTTGCCAGCTCCGGGGCAGATACCGAAGGTATAACTGTTTCAAATGTTCAGTTACCGCAGATAAACTCTGTTGCTTATGATTGTGTTACCGGAGTAATTACAGCTACTGGCGCAAACTTTAAGAAAAAAGCCGGAAGTGACAATGATATAAATGCTCTTGGATTCATATTTACAGGTGAAGGAGGCGGAACTCATTCTGTTTCCGGTATGGGATCTGTTTGTGATATAACTTCAGCTACAGAATTTTCTTTTCCGCTTACCTATACTCAAAAAGATGCACTAAATACCTGGTTCAACAAAAACGGAACAGCCTCTAAAGGAGGAACTTCTTACAATCTTTCAGTTCCCGATAACTGGAATACAGGCGCTGATGTAGCACTCGATATTGCAGATGCAACTGCTGCTGTTACTGTTTCAAATGTTGAAGCTCCGGTTATTACAAAAGCCGGAATTGCAGGAGTTTCATCCTACACAGTAACTTACCACGTTACAGATGGTAAACTTTATATTTTGGGACGTAACTTCAAAAGAAACGCAGGGGCGAACAATGATATTGATGCTTCAAAAATTAAACTAAAAGGAGAGGGAGGAGTTATTTACACCTTAACAGATACTCCTGATCCTGAGATGGGATTTGAACAGGCCGTTACTGACCCCGGTTCTCAAAAAACTTTGCACAGACTCACAGTTACATTAAGTAATACTGATAAAAATGCTCTTATCGATATAATGACAAATCACGGATTATCTGCAACAGACGGTACTGTATATAATCTTGAAGTTGAAGACGACTGGATGCCGGGTGCGCCTGACGGGACAGATATTTCTGACCTGACAACAGAAATAGATGTTACAGGAATGCCGAAACCGATTGTTACCTCTGTTAGTTATGATGCCGCTACAGGAGTTTTAACTGTAACAGGTAACAGATTTAAGAAAGCAGCAGGTGCAAATAATGATATTGTACCGACAGAGTTTACCTTCAGAGGAGAAGGAGGAGCTGGTTCAGAATTTACTCTTGCAGCAACTTCCGGGGGTGAAATTACTGACAGAACCAGTTTTACACTTACTCTTGCAGGGGGCGACAAAAGTTCAGTTAATGCCTTACTTAACAAAAACGGAACTACGTCTCTCGACGGAACAACATATAATCTTTTTATGGATGATCCCTGGAACAATTCTGCAAATGATGAACTTACTACAAACGGAGTTACCGTAAGCAACGTTCCAAAGCCCGAAATTATTTCTGCAACTTATAATGCAACAACAGGCATACTTGTTGTTACCGGAAGCAACTTGCTAGCAAAAACAGGCAGCGCGAATGATATAACTGCATCTAAATTTACCATTACAGGAAAGAGCAATTTAACTCACACTCTTGCAGCTACCTCCGATACGGAAATTACTTCTGAAACAAAATTTACACTTACACTTGGTTCAGCAGATAAACTTGCCGTTAATAATCTTTTTGATAAAGAGGGAAATGTTTCAGGTGACGGAGTAACATACAACCTTGCAGCAGCAGAAGATTGGAATGCAGGAGCCGCAGCCGCAATGACAATAGCTGATTTGACAGGCAATCCGATTGATGCGGAAATGAATAAAGCTCCATCGGGAGGAAGTAAAATATTTGACTTAAATGAAGATACAACAAAAGTCTTTACAGTAAACGATTTTTCATACTATGATGAAAATGGCGATCCGCTTGATCATATTTTGATTTCAAATATAACAGGAACAAATAAAGTTTATTTGGATGCAAACTCAAATGACACTTGTGATGTAAATGAAACAATCCAGAATGGTGATCAGGTTTCAGGATATTTTATTAAAAAAGGAAAGCTGAAATTTAGTCCTGAAAAAAATTCTTTTGGAGATAATTATCAAACATTTGATTTCAAAGTATTTGACGGAAAAGTCTATTGCACCGAAACATATACTCTTACGCTGAATGTAAAATCTGTGTATGATGCGCCAATCGGAAAAAACGTTGATATTATTCTTACCGAAGATAGTTCATACACATTCCGAAGCACCAATTTCTATTTTACCGATATTGAAAACGGTCGCTTTTTAGGAATAAAAATAATTGCTGCTCCCGGAAGAGGAGAGTTAAAATATGAAGATAATTCAGTAGTTGAAGGAACATATTACAGCGACGTTGCAAAACTGGTTTATCATCCTGAAAAAGATGCGTACGGAAATAACCACACAACATTTGCTTTTAAGATTAAAAGCAGCACAGGATTGTTTAGCATTGATACAAACTATATAACAGTCAATATTCAGGGAGTAAATGATGAACCTGTAATTTCAACTCTTCCGGGAATAACATTTAAGGAGGACAGCTGTTCCGTTATTAATTGTAATGACTTAAAACAATATGTCACAGATTCAGATAACAAATGGGAAGAACTCGAACTTAAATTTTCCTGTGTAAATAATCACTTGTCATTAACAAACCTCACAGATACAACTCTTATGGTCAGCTCCGAAGCAGAATGGTGCGGAAGCTCACAGATAAAACTTGTTGTCAGTGATGGCGAGTTCTCTTCCGAAGGATTGTTTAATGTGCTTGTCTCAGATGTAAATGACAAAATAGATACCACTCAGGTGCCCGATTCTGTAGATGTAGATTTTGACGAGTCAGATGTTATTAATATTTATGATCTTGTAGATGACCCTGATACACCTGATAGTTTACTTACATTTGAAATTAAAAGTTCTTGTGATTCCATTAATTGTTGTTTTGACAAAACAACAGGTGAACTTAAATTAAATGTAGCTGAAGGATTTACCGGCAAAGCATATCTTACTGTTACGGTTACCGATACTGACGGACAAAAAGTTACCTTTACCATAAATCTCAACTTAATGCATGTAACAGATGTAATCAATTTTGAAAATATTCCGACTCAATATAGTTTGAATCAAAATTATCCAAATCCGTTTAATCCTGCAACTGTAATCTCCTTTGGAGTTCCTGAGGAATCAAAAGTTGTGATTGAAATATTTAACATACTTGGCGAAAAGATTGAAACCATTAAAAATGAAACTCTGACTTCCGGGAATTATAAAGTAAAATGGAACGCTTCCAATTTACCTTCCGGAATTTATCTGTACAGAATAAATGCTGTGTCAGTTGTAACAGGGAATATGTTTATTGAAACTAAGAAGATGTTATTTGTGAAGTAAGAAAGAATAGATTTAACCTTGAAGGTGTAAGCCTTCAAGGTTATCATTAAATTTTATTTAACTTGTTAACCGCATAAACACCTTTAATTACCAGGTCTTTTACAATGCTGCACTTAAATTCAATATATGGATTTATTAATGCAGAATTACCCCCGGTAAGAAAAACATCAAGCTGCTTATTTTGATACTCGGCACTTATTTTACTCAGCGATTTTTCTATCAGACCCACACTCGCATTCATTATACCGCTTGCAATTGATGAGTTTGTATCTTTACCAATAAATTCACGATAATCTGCAAAATCAATTTTAGGAAGCTGTGCTGTTCTTTTAAACAATGAATTAATCATTGTTTCAATTCCCGGTGCAATTATTCCTCCGGCAAAAACTCCTCCCGGACGAATTAAATTTATTGTTGTTGCAGTCCCGAAATCAACAGTCACAATCGGATCTTCATTTGTCTCTGAATTGTGTTCCTTCAAAACCATTGCAAAAGCTCCTTCAGCACCGCAGAGTCTGTCTAGACCAAGAGTATGGGGAGTTCTATAATCTATTGAAAGATTAAATTTGGATTCAGAAGAAATTACAAAAGGAGATACACTGAAATGTTTCTGACAAAAACTTACCAGATTTTCAGTTACCTGCGGAACCACAGAAGAAATTGCTACTTCCTTAATATCAAAATCGTGAAACAGTTCGGGCGCAATTTCATCCGCTTTTACTTTACCAAGTCCCTGTAATTCGGAACCCTGATAAATTCCATATTTTACAAAAGTATTTCCAACATCAAAAGTTAATAGCATTATCTTGAACTCACATCGCCAAAGTGAATGGTTTCAGTTTCATCGCCTTGCTGTAAAACAAGGAAGCCGTTTTCATCAAGGTCGGCAAATTTTCCAAATTTGGTTACGCCGTCTTCTACAATTTTAATATTTTCACCAAGGAATCTTGATCTTGATTTCCAGTCAGCCAAAACTTTTTGCGGTTCAGTTTCAATTCTGCGAAGAATATCTTCAAAGTTGTTTAGAACTTCACTTAAGATTCTTTCGCGACTGACATCTTTTCCAAATTCATTTTTAACTGAAGTAGGAGGCAGGTGATATTCTGTTGAATTTGCAAATGCATGCTGGTTTACGTTAATACCAATACCAATAACTGCTTTGTCAATTTTACTGCCTGATACAGTTGTTTCTATCAAAATACCGGCAATTTTTCTTTCGTTTATTAAAACATCGTTTGGCCATTTAAGGTTGGTGTTTAACTGATAAAGATTTTCAAGCGCCACTGCAACTGATAATGCAGCACCAAGATTAATAATGTTTAATTCATTTTCTTTGAAATCTTTTTTTAGCAAAGTTGAAAAAGTAAGATTTTGTCCGCTGTTACTATACCATACTCTGCTTTTTCTTCCTTTTCCCGCAGTCTGATATTCTGCAAGTAAAACAGTTCCATCCTTATCAAATTCGGTGCTGTTTAACAAAGCTTTGTTTGTTGATTCAATTTCTTCTGTGTAAATAAAATTACGACCAAGAACATCGGTACACAATTTAATATCAAAATCTTCAATGTTTAACACAGTTTACCTCTATCTATTTTTAATTTCTATACTGTCAGCAAGTTTGTCAATTTATGTAATGTGACAAAACTGTCAAAATATCACTCTGTCATATAGTCATACTTTATGTCATTCTGACAAAACAACTAAAATCGTCAAAAAGTTAACTTATTATAAATAAACAAGTTATAGTAAAAGTGAAAATGTGGCATATATATTGTTATAATATACGCCTGTGTCTTTGTATGACATATTTGACAAATATATCTATTAAAACGAAAAACTCAACTAGGAAATAAAACGAAGTTTAATATAAATTACAAATGGAGAAAAAAATGGGAAAAATTATCGGTATCGATTTAGGAACAACAAACTCCTGCGTTTCAGTAATGGAAGGTAATGAGCCTGTTGTTATTCCTAATGCGGAAGGAGGAAGAACAACTCCTTCAATTATTGGTTTTACAAAAAGTGATGAAAGACTTGTTGGTCAGCCGGCTAAAAGACAGGCAGTTACAAATCCTCATAACACAATCTTTTCAATCAAAAGATTTATGGGAAGAAGAATGGCAGAAGTTAGCTCTGAGTTAACTGAAGTGCCTTACAAAGTTGTAGCTGGCGATAATGACAGTGCCCGCGTTGATATTGACGGAAGATTATATTCTCCGCCTGAAATTTCTGCAATGGTTTTACAGAAAATGAAAAAAACTGCCGAAGATTATCTTGGTCAGGAAGTTACTGAAGCTGTAATTACTGTTCCTGCTTACTTTAACGATGCGCAGAGACAGGCAACAAAAGATGCTGGTGAAATTGCAGGTTTACAGGTTCGCAGAATTATTAACGAGCCTACTGCAGCTGCACTTGCTTATGGGCTTGATAAAAAAAATAAAGAACAGGTAATTGCTGTTTACGATCTTGGGGGTGGTACTTTTGATATCTCTATCCTTCAGTTGGGTGACGGGGTATTTGAAGTAAAATCAACAAATGGTGACGGACACCTTGGTGGTGATGACTTTGACCAGAGATTAATTGACTTCCTTGCCGATGAATTCAAAAATCAGGAAGGTATCGATTTAAGAAACGATCCTATGGCTTTACAGAGATTAAAAGAAGCTGCTGAAAAAGCTAAAATAGAATTATCTGCTTCAGCTCAGACAGATGTTAATCTTCCATTTATTACAGCTACTCAGGAAGGTCCTAAACATCTTAATCTTCAGATTACAAGAGCAAAATTTGAGCAGTTAATAGATGATTTAATTGACAGAACAATTGTTCCTTGCGAACAAGCGTTAAAAGATGCAGGGTTAACTCCTTCACAAATTGATGAAGTTATTCTTGTTGGTGGTTCAACTCGTGTACCTAAGGTGCAGGAAGTTGTTGGTAAAATTTTCGATAAAGAACCGCACAGAGGTGTAAATCCTGATGAAGTTGTTGCAGTTGGAGCAGCTATTCAGGGTGGTGTATTAGCAGGTGATGTAAAAGATGTATTGTTGCTTGATGTAACTCCGTTATCATTAGGTATCGAAACTATGGGTGGTGTTATGACTACTCTTATCAAAGCTAACACAACTATTCCTACGAAGAAAACTGAAGTATTCTCAACTGCTGCTGACAGTCAGCCTTCAGTTGAAATTCATATTCTTCAGGGTGAAAGACCAATGGCAAAAGATAACAGAACTCTTGGTCGTTTCCACCTTGACGGAATTCCACCGGCACCAAGAGGAGTTCCTCAGATTGAAGTTTCATTTGATATAGATGCAAATGGTATTCTTCACGTTGCTGCAAAAGATAAAGCAACAAACAAAGAACAATCAGTTAAAATTACCTCTTCAAGCGGTCTTTCAGAAGATGAAATCGAAAAAATGAAGAATGATGCCAAAGAGCATGCTGCTGAAGATAAAAAAGCAAAAGAAACTGTAGATGTTAAAAACAAAGCAGATTCATTAGCTTTCCAGAGTAAAAAACAGATTGAAGAATTAGGTGATAAATTACCTGAAGAAGATAAAAACAGATTGGAAGCTCAAATTGCCAAACTTGAAGAAGCAATTAAAACTGACAACTCTGATGCAATGAAAAAAGAAACTGAAGAACTTGAAAAAATCTTTGGTGAAATTTCTCAGAAAATGTATCAGCAGGCAGGTGCTCAGGGACAACCAGGCGCAGAAGGTGCTGAACAACAACAGCAGCAACAGCAGGCTGGTCCGGATCCTCAGGCAGCTAAAGATGAAGCCAAAAAAGATGGCGAAGTTGAAGATGCTTCTTACGAAGTAGTTGATGACGAAAAATAAAATAATAAATTAAGAGCTCCCGACCCGGGAGCTTTTTTATTCTACATATCCAAAGTTATTCCGTTTTCATTATAAATTGCTATGCCCTGACCTAAAGTTCCCACCCAGATATTATCATATTTGTCAACTTCAACGCAAAATACATATTTATCAGGTATTGGAGAATTTTGTGTGTCAAAGACTCTCCAGTTGTTGCCGTCAAATTTAACCAGACCTAATCCGTATGCAGCAATCCATAAATTGTTTTGTGAATCTAAAGCCATATCATACGAGCGGAATTTTTTACTTTCGCTAAAATATGTCCATTCCTCTCCGTCAAATTTTGCAATACCATCGGTTTTATAACCAAGCCATACTTCCTGATCTTTGCCTTTTAACAGTTTGTACACGCTCGATTTTATCAAAGGTGAATTCTCCGGTGATAATGCTTTAAAAGTATCATTCTCTTTTATAATCAAACCATCTATGGAGCCGATAAAAACTTTTTCATTTTCCACTAACACAGAAGGAACCTTGTAAGGTATTTTAGCAGATTGATTCTCAATTTTCGACCAGGTTTCTCCGTCAAAATGATTTAATCCGTCACCCCAGGTTCCTACCCACAAATTGTCACTCGAATCAATATCAAAATTGTAAATTACATCGTGGCCCAGACCCGAATTATGCTTATCATAAACAACACAACTGTCGCTGCCATACTTATACATTCCACCTCCAAAAGTAGCAACCCAGAGATTTAATTTGGAATCTTCTTTTATCATATAAACTTTGTTGTTTGGCAGGCAGGAATTGTAAGTGGCTAATACTAAAGGTTCTTTTTCAAAACTGAAATTTATCAGTCCGTCACCCCAGGTCCCGATCCATATTTTATTTTGACTGGAAAAATAGATTTCGTGAATTTTATCAGAAGGTAATTTGGAGTTATGCTTGTTAACCAGCTTCCATTTTCGGAGAGATTTTTTTTCATCCAGAGGAGTGCAGTCGTAGAAAAAAAACATAAAAAGGAACACAAAGATAAATTTTGGTTTCATTGGTTTGTATGTTTTATTTGACAAGTTGTTAAGTAACAGAATTTAATTTAGCTAATAATTATTTGAGGCGCAAATTTCATTATTAAAGAATAGTTACAATTTTTTCTTAGTTAAATGAAAATCTTTTATAAATTAGTAATTCCATTAAATTATTAAACTCGGAAGTTTAAATCCGATAATACTAAAAATTCTTACATAAACTTTGGAGATAAAATGAAAAAACTATTTACTGTTTCATTATTCGTGCTGATGATGTCTGTTACTTTTGCAGGCGGACATAATAATCATCTTGGAGTTTTTTACGGACAAACAAGCAACACCGAGTTTAAACACGGAGAAAATACAATTGGTCTTGAGTATGAAAGAAATCTTCCGATTGTTGGAAATATGTTAAGTGTTGGCGGTCTGGCAGAATTTGTTTTAGCAGATCACACAGAAACAATTTTAATGGGAACCGTAACTTTTCGTCCTCCGATATTAGCATTGAAATTTTTCGGCGGTGCCGGAGTTGCAATTGCAAAACATGAAAGCAGTGACGGACACGGAGGAACTCATACTGAAAATGAATCTCACTTTGCTTTCCGTTTCGGAACAGGGTACGAATTTCATCTTGGCAGATTATCTGTGTCACCAACAATTGCCTGGGACAGAATTAACAGTCATTCCACACTTGTATACGGACTGGCAGTTGGTGTAGGGTTCTAGTTTATATTTTATCAGGGCAGGTTGCATATTTTGCAATCTGCTTTTGCCTCACAAGCTGTAAAAAATTCTTCTTGCTGTTAAAAGAACACGTCTTATATTAGTATTTCCAAATATAAATTTTTCAGTTAATGATGATTTCGAATTATAAAAAAATATTTGATGAAGCTGCTGATGCTATGATTCTGGCAGATGGTGACACAGATAAAATTATTGATGTGAACAACGCCTGCTGCTCTTTACTGAAATATGAAAAAGAGAAATTACTGCAGCTCAGAATAACTGATCTGTTTGAAGATTATGATTCCGATTCGGAAATAAATGATAAGACCTTTATGTACGGTCCGGTTATTAACGGCAGAAAAACAATTTGCGGCAACAACGAAAAACTTACAACAGATATTACAATCAACACAATAAAAATTGAAGAGAAAAATTTTATTCTTACAACAATGCGCGATGCAACTGAAAGAATTGAAGTTGAAAACGAACTCAAACAACTAAGCGCAACAAAAGATAAATTCTTTTCCATCATTGCACACGATCTGAAAAATCCTCTGATGGCTCTTACAGGTTATTCTGAAATTCTGGATGAAGAACTTGAAACCTTAACTCAGGAAGATGTAAAACAGTTTGCCGGTTCTATAAAAAAGCTTAGTAAAAACCTGACCGGATTAATAGAAAATCTTCTGAGCTGGGCAGGGGTTCAGGCTAATAAAATTTTGTTTGAACCGGAATCAATTAAAATAAAACCAATTGTTGAAAATATTATTGCACTTTGTCAACCCTCGGTTGAACAAAAAGAAATAACCATAGTAAACAATGTTGATGCAGAACTTTATTTAATCTGCGACTGGAATATGATAAACACTGTTATCAGAAATATTGTATCCAACGCAATTAAATTCACAAAGAAAAACGGAACTATAACAATTTCCAATTTTGATGAAAAAAACTTTAACTGTATTTCAATTAAAGACAACGGCGTGGGAATGAAAGAGAATGAGATCTCCCAGCTGTTTAAAATTGAAAAACATTTTACCAAACAGGGAACCAACAAAGAAAAGGGGACCGGTTTGGGACTTCTTCTTTGCAAAGAGTTTATTGATAAACATAACGGCAAAATTGAAGTTAAAAGTGAATTAGAAAAAGGAAGCGAGTTTATTATAAAATTACCGGAAGGGAAATGAACGCGGAAATAAAAGGGAATGAGATAATTTTATTTGGAAGACTTACAAGAGAAAACGCAGATACATTTAAACAAATTGTTTCAGAAGCTGAAACTGATTTACTTGATGAAATAATTTTGAATTTTGAAAATGTAGATTACATCAACAGTGCTGGAATAGGCGGAGTTATTTCGGTGTATAAAATGTTGTGCGACAGAAATAAAAAACTGACACTTATAAAATTAAAGCATAGTGTTTTTTCGGTTTTTAAAATTGCGGGACTTATAAAAATTTTGAACATAAATGAAGAGAACTAAAGAGTAGAGTTTTATAAAAAAAGCAAGTCCGTTTTGGACTTGCTTTAATTTTATTTAACCAAGATATTCTTTGAATAATTTTTCAAACAATTCCGGTACAAGTTTCATTTTATCAGAAGGGGCAACATAAGCTATTCTCATTTGAGTCAGACCCGGATTTTTTTCTCCGGCAGGAATGCTGTAAAACCCGCCCATAGGTGCAACTAACAAAGTAAGTTTTTCACCGTTAATATCAACGCTGCCTTTTTGAGCACAGAACATTACAAAATCTTGTGCATTAAAATTAGCAGGTGCAATTTCTCTAACATCAACTACCGAGTAAAGAGATGCATCCGGACTTGAAACAATAACGCCCGGTAAACGTTTTTTCAACTCGTCACTCAGGTCTGTCATCATTGGTCTGTAATAATCTCTTAACTCACCATACCACTTTTGTAAATCATCGTGAGATTCGTGAGCAAGTGAACCAAAGATATACTGACCAATAGCGTTTGAACAAAGATTTGCAGTGTTTTCTGCAACTGACTGAGTATGGAAATCTTTATTATCAGTAATCATTGCGCCAATTCTTAAACCGCACGCATTCCATACTTTTGAAGCAGTTTCAATACTGATTCTTCTTCCTTCAATACCAGGAACATCTTTATCAGATAAACGCCAGATACTGGAAGTTTCGCCGCCTGTGTAGAAAAATTCTCTGTATGCTTCATCACTGATCATCCACATATTATATTTAACACAAAGCTGTGCCATCATTTTCATTTCTTCGTGATCACAGAAATGTCCGGTAGGGTTATCGTAAGGAATTACAACCATTGCACCCGGATTATTTTCTTTGATTACTTTTTCAATCTCTTCCAGATCAGGAAGTGTAAAACTTCCGTCATTTTGAAGGTGACGGGTAACAGAAACTGTTTTTCTTCCTGTACGAGCAGCCATTGATAAATAATTTGTATAGGCAGCATCAATAAGAAGAAGTGGTTTTTCATCTGCACCGGGTTCGCCGCAGGTTCCTAAAATTACAAGTTCCATTGCCTGACTGCCGCCATCTGTAACCTGTGAATACAAACCTTTGGTATCAAAACCGGAAGAAGCAATAATATTTAAAAACGCATCGTTGGTCTCTTTCATTCCAACAGTTGCGGTATATTTAATTACGCCGTCTTTAAATGGACTTTCAGCTCCATTTAATTCAAACATTCTTTTTTGCATAGCAGGATGGGCAGGAAGGGAAACATTCCCGATTGCTGTGTTTACATCCTGTACATCATCTGTCCTTTTCATAAATTCAATCTGGGCCAATCTTATTGAAGATGGTTTTCTGGATTGAAAATGTTTTGACATAACAGGTGAAGTCATTAATCTCTCCATTAAAATTTATAAATCACACACTGACAAATTATACTGCGTTAATATAAGAGAATTGCACGAAAATTTATATGGAAAATATAAAAAGAAGAGGAAATATTATTCCTCTTCTTTTGCTTTATTTGTGATAATTTTTTTCTCTTTATAGATGCCGGGCAGGGTAAAGATAAATTTACTCCCTTTTCCTCTGGAACTGATTACCTGCAAGGTTCCGTTATGTTTTTCAATAATCTCTTTTACAAGAATTAATCCCAGTCCCGTACCTTTTTCTCCCAAAGTTCCTGTTGTGGAGTGCTGCAGATCAGTCTTGAAAAGCTTTCCAAGATCTTTATCACTCATTCCTATACCTGTATCGGAAACAATAATCTCCATATCAGATTCCAGCTCTTTTGCCGAAATATTCACTTTTCCGCCCGATCTGGTAAATTTAATAGAATTTGTGATCAGATTCTGAATTACCGATTTTAACATTACTAAATCAGCATTTACAATTGTCTGCTTGTCAAGCTCACTAATTGCTTCAATTTTCTTTGATTTAAGATTGTAATCTAAAACTTCCAGAACTTCATCTGTTAATATTTTAAGATTTACAGGAGTTTTTTCCAATTGTATATGGTTTGTCTGCAACTGAGCCCAGTTAAGCAGATTTTCAAGCAGTTTTAGCTGTCCTTTTAACGCCGATTCAATATAGGAGAGCATCTCTTTTATCTCTTCGTTTGAAAGAGTAGAAATATCTTCTTTTAATATTTCGGTAAGACCCAAAGTAGTGTTAAACGGATTTCTCAAATCGTGAGCAATTATTGAAAAGAGTTTATCTTTACTTTCGTTGAGCTGACGAAGTTTAAGCTCCGATTTTTCCAGTTTATCCTGCGACATTTTTTTAGGAGTATTGTCGTGAGCAAGAAAGATTACGGAATCTTCATTAACATAAGTAACACGCCCTTCAAACCAGTAAAACCGATCATTAATTGTTAAGCCGTAATCAACTGTAATAGTTTCTTTTGTATCAAAACATTTTTTGATTGCTGACATATAAATTTTTGCATTTTCTTTATCAAAAAAATCAATGATTTTTTTACCAAGCACTTTTTCGCGTGGCTGGATAAGGAGTCTGTCATTTGTCGGGGCAATTTTCACATATTCATATTCGCGGTTAAACTCAAAAATAAGATCATCCATTGAACCAAAAAGAGTTTTTAACTCTTTTTCGTGATTCTGAATTTTTAACATTGCTCTTGCCAGAAGCCAGATTAAGAAACTGAATAAGAAAGCTGCTACATATAAAATTATTTCTAAAACCTCTGTCTTGTTAACATATTTTTCCCAGCCGTTTTCAGGAATTCCGGCAAGTATCCATTTACCGGTGGGGAGAAGTACATCTACCTTAACAGGGTTTTGTTCAAAAATTTCCCTTTCGCCAAAAAATATTTCACCATCTTCACCTGAGCCGTCAATTCCGCGCAGAGAATATTTATAACATTCATCTTCTGGGGTCAGATCAACTTCGCTGAATAATTTATCCTTCCAGATAACTATATCTGTTACGCCCCAGAATTTCTCTTCAAAACCGGGGTTTCTGACAAAGATAGGTGTGTAACTTACAAAAGCAATTCCTCCCTCTACAAGCTCAAGGGGTCCGGCAACAAATGTATTATGAGTTGCAATAGTGGTATCAACAATTTTTTTTCTTTCCGGGTGATCCAGCAGGTTTAAGCCTATTGCTCTGAGATGTCCTTTTTCTGGATAGATAGAATTGATAATACCATCTTTGGCAATTGCCATTGTGCTGATTACAGAATCTTTGTTGATAAGTTCATCTGCAAGTTTGTTAAATTCACTTCTGGTAATTTCGGGATTAATTGAAGTATAAGCTGCAATTCCTTTTGTATAATATATACGTGCATTTAAGGATTTTTCAAGTTGTGATTTTTTTCTAATCAGAACATTATGAAGATCGGCACGAATACTTTTTTCTTTATTGTTGTGATAATATTTTGTGTAGCTGAAGATTACGGTAATAAAGACAGCTAACGAAACTAAAGAAATAAATACAGGATAATATTTACCTCTGTTTTTTTTGGACATCGAGGACTCCGAAAACACAAATTGTAGAAATCTTGAATTAATTTTTTAACAATAAAGACTGCTTCAAAGTTAAATCTGGAGAAAGATCGGTAAAACTGCTTTTTACGGCAATTGACTGGTGTTTTGAATGCAGAGTTGTCATAATTTGATAAAACAAAAATAAAAATTTTGATTGAAAAATAGAACCTAAATAAATGTTTTTAATTAAAATAAAAGAGGGCAGGAACCTGACCATTCCTGCCCGTAAGTTGGAAATTATGCTGAAATTTCCGCCATAGTGTTTATCTCTTCATCAGTAAGCACTTTTTCCATATCGAGCAAAATTAAAAGTCGGTTATCTAATTTGCCGATAGCAGTGATGTATTCTGAATTGATACCTTCAACAATTTTGGGTGGAGGTTCAATAATATCCTGAGGAATTCGTAAAACCTCTTTAACCGAATCAACCACAAACCCGACTGTCTTGTTATCAATTTCAACAACAAGTATGCGTGTTTTATGATCGTACACCTTTTTTTGTGTACCGAGTTTTACTCTCAGATCGATTATGGGAATCACTTTTCCTCTGAGATTTATTACTCCTTCTACGTGCGAAGGAGAATCGGGGATAGAGGTAATTTCAGAAATTTTATTAATTTCCTGAACCTTTAATATATCAACGCCAAATTCTTCTTCGCCTATGTTAAAGCTCACAACCTGAAGCAATTCGCTGTTTGCTTTGAAGTTAGTTGTTTCACTCATAGATTACTCCTAGTTAAGTTCCAGTAACCTGGTGTTATTCTGGTTTAACATATTACTGCTTTCACCGTTTCGGTTTATTTTAAAGTTGCCAATAGTGTTTAACAGGTTATCTGTAAGAGCATTCAAATCTTCGGCAGCGTGTGCAATTTGCTGTGTACCTGAAGCAGATTCCTGTGTAACATTATTAATACCTTCAACATTTGTTGCAATCTGAGTTGTTGCGCTTGATTGTTCTTCACTTGCAGCAGCAACCTGATTAACTATATCCAGAGTTTTATTAATACCTTCTATAATGCGTTTTAATGATTCTCCGGATTGATATGCAAGTTCACTTCCTTTATCAACTTGCTGTGTTCCTGCATCCATTGAGTTAACAGCATCCAGTGTATCTTTCTGGATTTGTTTAATCATTTCAGCAATCTCTTTTGTAGCTTTTGTGGTACGTTCGGCAAGCTTTCTTACCTCATCTGCAACCACTGCAAAACCGCGCCCTTGTTCGCCCGCACGAGCAGCCTCAATTGCAGCATTAAGCGCAAGAAGGTTAGTCTGATCAGCTATATCATCAATTACCTGAACAATTTCACCTATCTTCTGACTGTTATCACCCAATGCTTTAATATTACTGGCAGCCTCATTCACAACCTCGGAAATTTTATTAATACCTTGTACGGTATTTTCAACAACTTCGCCACCCTCATTTGCAATTTGCACAGAATCACTTGTGATCTGAGCTGCAAGATTAGCATTTTGCGAAGTTTCAACAACAGTTTGGGTCATCTGCTCAATAGCAGTAGCAACTTCGTGAGATTGTGCACTTTGTTCTTCGGCCCCGGCCGCCATTTCTTCGGCGCTTGAAGAAATTTGGCTGCTCGCGCTGGCAGTAGCCTCAATAGCCTCTGTAATTGCTGTAATAAGGCTGGTAAGAGAATCAGCCATTGAATTTACTGTATCTTTAAGTTTTCTATGGTCTCCTTTGTAATCGGCTGTAATTCTTTGTCTGAAATCTCCCTGTGAAAACAGATTAAGTGTTTCAAGGGAGCCGTTAATTGGTTCAATAATTGCGTCAAGTGTATGATTAAAACCGTCAACCATTTCTTTGTATCCGCCTTTGAAAAGATCGGAATTTCCTCTGGATGACAAGTTGCCGTTAATTGCATCTGAAATAAGTGTCTGAATCTCTTTATGTAAATTTTGTAAAGAATCGATAATACTTATTAAGCCGGGCGCAACTCTGTCATCTTCACTCATCATTTCCACTTTTTGATTAAGATCACCATCGGCAACAAGTTTCATCGTTCCGGCAAATCCGTCAAGAGTATTACAGAAATCATCAAGCGAACGAGCCATATCACCAATTTCATCCATTTCATTTGTATTTAAACGAAGTGTGGTGTTGCCTCGGTTAAGCTCATCTGTAACTTTTTTGATGCCCTGAATTCTTTTGATAATTGAATTTGCAAGGAAGAAGATAATACCTGAAATTGCAATAATTGCAAGGATACTGATAATGTTAACAAAAGTAATGCTGGAATTCATTTTTGCATAAGCTTCATCCAGACCTATTGCAATAGGGATACTCCAGGTAACACCTGTATCGGCAATTTTTATAGGAATAATCTGGAAAGCTGTTTCACTTTCAAAAAGATCCAGATATCTTGTAAATGATGTTGAATGACCATTTTTAATAGCTTCTCTAAACTGATTCATATAATCACCAATGATATCAGCTTCAGTTTCAATCACTTTTTTACCTACGCGAGCCTTGTCAACATGCGCGATAATTGATTCCTGATTTGTAAAAAGAGCAGCTGCAGTTTTTTGGTATGGTTTGATAGATTCAATCATTGTCTGGAAGTTCTCAAGAGAGAAGTCAAGTCCCACAGCACCAACAACTTTTCCATCTTCTTTTATCGGAACAGTATAAGTTACAACAAGAACCTGTTTACCGCCAACATCGTAAAGGTAAGGCTCTGTAATTGTACTTCTTCCGCTGTTTTTAGCTAAAAGATAATAATCTCCCGCACCTGGAGTTGTGTAATCAACAAGCGGACTAACACTGATTTGTCCGTTGCTTCTTACCCAGTAGGGAACAAAACGTCCTGTTTGGTCGTGACCCGCTTTATTTTTATTTGAATTGTCTCTGTTGTCAAGCGCATTTGGCTCCCAACAAGTCCATAACCCGAGCAGATTGGAATGCTGGATTAAAGTATTTTTAAGAATTTCATTAAAAACTTTTCGTCTTTCTGTTGAATTAATAGTTTTATACGATTTCATCATTACAGAAAGCCCCTGGGCTACCTGTATATCATCGTGAATAATTGTGGATATTTTTTCTCCGTTGCGGTCACATATTTCGTTCATCATTTTTTTTGTTACTTCCGTGGTATTTTCTTTCCACGAACTTTCCATATACTGAGTAATGGAGAACATAGTGATAACAACGAAGAAAACCGTTCCTCCTATTAACTTAGGTTTGAGTTTGAGTTTTTGAAAAAACATTTGAATATCTCCTTATGTGCTCTCAATTTGGTAAATCATTTTAAATGAGGAATTGAGATTATTGGGTGATTAAACAGAACTGGCTCTGTAGCTTTGTTCTGAAGTGAAATTAGAAGAACTATAACTTTGTGGTATTGTGCGGAGTGAACTGTTTTTCTATAGTAAGTCAGTGTTCCAGCGCAATAACAGATCGGCTTGTAAATTATATTTTATGAATATGAAATAAAAGTGTATAGTTGTTAAACGACAAATATAGTTGCAAACTGCTTTTAGAAGTTTAAAGATTTTTTTTGAAGATATTGGCGTAAGAGCGACTTATTGTAAACTCGCCGTCAATATCTTTGATAGTAACCTTTGCTTTCTGGTTCTCCCACCTGCTGATACTTTCAATATAATCGATATTTACAATAATGCTTCGGTGAATTCTGAGAAACAGACTTGCAGGCAATATATCTTCCCATTTTTTTAGTGAAGTTTTTAGTAAAAGAGTTTCATTATTTTTTACAAAAATTTTCGAATACTGATTCTGAGCTAAAATAAGTCTTATTTCACTTATCTTAATAATTTTTGGCTTTTTATTTACAGTAAAAAAGAGAAGATCTTTATGATTATTTATCGAACTGTCGCTGACAGAAATTTTACCTACAATATTATTCATTATTATTTTTCTTTTATTGAGTCGGGCCTTTATAGACCTCTCCAGATCCTGAAAGTCGAATGGTTTTGTAATATAATCATCAGCGCCGGAATTCATTCCTTTTCTAAAATCTCTGCCCATTGATTTTGAAGTTAGAAATATAAAAGGAATTCCCGCTGTTTTGGGATTATCAAGTACGGTTTTCAGAACCTTATAACCATCCATAGCCGGCAAAATAATATCGCAGATTACCAAATCTATTTCGTGATTTTGTAACAGTTCTAATCCGGCAAATCCATCTTTTGCTTTTAACACTTTATATCTTTTTAATTCAAGATAATCAGCTGTATTCTCCATTAAATCAGCATCATCTTCAATTAATAATATAGTTTCACGCATTTAAGGCCATACTCTACTTACTACAAAACATTTGATATATTTTTTATTAAAAAAAAAACTGGCGGTTTGCGATATTGACGGTTAAATCTCAAGACTTTCGATCCTTTCCTAATAGATTGATAAATTAATTGGCTAGATAATAGAGGGTTTTGGTAATACGATGCAAAACTTAGCGATTCTTTTGTTGTTTGAGTTGATAATTATACAGCCGTTGTGGTATTTCACGACTTTCTTTACTATCAAAAAACTGACTCCGTATTTATCTAAATTTCTTATGTTTTTACCTCTGTAATATTTATTTGTTTTATAATTCACTGCTTTATTATCGTAGTATAAAGAGATTGTTATTTTTATATACTTATAATTATCGGTAACTTTAAAAACAATTTTCTCCCCCAAGAGTGAATTTTTTGCGATTTTTTCCAAAACATTTTTAAGAGCAAGCGTAAGTAACTCTTTATTGCATAAATAACTGACAGTTTTTGACAGATACAAAAACGATATATCTGCATTTTTCCCCGAGTTAAAGTTCAAAAGGCTAATCAGATTTTCGCACAAATTCTTTAAATCAGTTTCGGTACGGGAATACTTTAATTCGCTGTCTTTTTCTCCAAACGGGTTATTATCGGCGCTATTTTTGCTATTTTGATCAACCCCCGATCGGTAAAGATGTTTTAAAGGGAATCTTTCTTTATTTTTTGCAATGTATGATTTGAATATTTTCCACAAGCATTTATTAATTTCCATTGAAATTTAATAGTTAGTTGAATCTAAATATTGTTAAGACATTTCTGCCGGTGCTTTTTTGATAAAAAAGTATAAAATATAATATTGCATCCGGTTCTGCCCAGGTTTTCCCAAAAGGGAGATATCCAGGTCTATCACTAATTTTAGCGAGTTAAAAATAAGATTTCCATAAACTTGATGATTCCCAGGTAAATTGGAGACAAGGGAATTTTAACCGTAAAGAACTTATTTTTAATTATTCACTAACTTGTAGACTCATTTCATTCAAAGTAATTCTGAAATCGACAAACTACCAATTCCTTTATATCAATATAGAATTACAGACTCTCTAAATTAAAGTTAAATTATAGAAATAATAAAATGAAGATATAAGTTGTAAAATAACTCATTCTGTTGTGAAGTAACTCATTCTGTTGTGAATTGCATACAATCTCATATTTTTTTATCGATTTTATCAGTTTGTGTTACACTGACACTAACAATTTGGCATCAAAACAATATATTTTGTTTTGCGCTATGACCCTGACTCCAAATTTTTACATACCATTGATCGATTGTTACAAAGGTAATAAAATTGATACTTTTGTGCCTTTATTTTCCTGTGTATCAATTTTGATTTTACCATTATGAAGCTTTACTATCTTTTTTACTATACTTAAACCAATTCCGTAGCCCTCCACGGTTTTGTTATTTTGTCCGCGATAAAACCTTTTAAATATTAACTTCAGGTCATCTTTTTTAATTCCTGCTCCGCGGTCTTTTATAGTTAACTTAATATATTTTAATGTATTACTTACTATAAACTCAATTTGTTCTCCAACAGGGGAGTACTTAACTGCGTTGTGAAGAATGTTTTTCAACGCAAGCTTTACCAGATTTTCATCACAGTTTAGGTTTTTTGTTTTTGCTTTGTACGAATAGTGAAGATCAAACTCTCTGAGAGCATTTTTCCGTAAAATATCAATTACTTCCAGACAAAGATTATCAATATCCACAATCTCCATTTCAACAAGATTATTCTCTGTTTTATATTTTTCCAGAGCCAGAAATTTATCGAGCATATTGGCAAGCAGCTCTACATTCAGCTCAATTTTATCCAGATATTTAAAAGTTTTAAGATCGGAAGTTTTTTTTGTGAAAGACTTTATTAACTGACTGGAAGATTTTATTACTGCAAGGGGATTTCTGAATTCGTGACAGAGAACATTAATAAATTCCGTTTTCATTTTATTGAGTCGTTTTTCCTGCTTAAAAGAATCAAGCAGCTTTTTCTCTGAAAGTCGGCGCATCTTTATTTCAGAATCGAGCTGTGCTAAGGTACGCTCCAGTTCCGATGTCCTTTTTTTAACCAGATGTTCCAGTATGCTGTTTATCTCTTCAAGCTCTTCCTCTTTTTGCTTTATATCGGTTATATCATGTATATAACCTTCAATACCAATTATCCGGTTATCTTCAACTATTGATTTTCCATCTTCACGAACCCATTTTATCTCACCGGTTCCGGTAATTATTCTGTATTCTACATTAAACACCTGATCATTTTCCACTGCAAGATGAATTCTCTCTTTTACAGGTTTTTGATCGGAATAATAAATCAGATCGTTCCAGGAAAGATTATTGTTATGGTAAAGATCATCTATTGAGTAGCCTGTCATTTTAAAAACATTGCTGCTCAAATATCTCATTGTCCAGTCATCATCCAACTCGCATCTGTAAGCCACACCTTCTATTTGTCCGGTTAAAGCATTTAACTCAGATTTTCTGGAGCTGAGTTCACTAAGTATTTTTTTGTCAGAAACCGTAAAATCTGTTTCTACCTCTATATTATTCTTATCGCCCAATGGTTCCATTTTTATCCGTATTTCAATTGAAAGATTTTAAAATATAGACTCGAAATTTTTGATTACAAAAAAAATCAAACCCGATTATACAATTGTTAATAATATAAAACTTAAACTGACTTATATGCAAGTAGATTAATTATTAATTGTTTGATATAACCAACCTGGAAAATTTTGAGAAGAAAGGGATGACAGATTTTCAAGTAAATAATCTTTTTAATAAAAGAGAGAAGCAGATAAAATCAATAATCTGTTTATTTTTTCAAAATTCCTAAATACAAAAATTTGCAACTTATGTACAACTTTATTTAACTTAGGGCGTCAAAATGATTAGTTCGGGAAACCAAGACAAATACTTCCCGTTCTTTTTTAGGAATTAGTCTTGTAATTCAAGAGAAATAGGAGTTTTATGAAACTGTTATCAAGTCTGGATGAAATGCTGCTGCTTGCAATACTTACTTTGGGAGAAAATGCTTATGGGGTAACTATCAGACGCAAACTTTCCGAAGCAACTGAAAAGGAATGGTCTTTCGGCGCTGTTTACGATCCGTTGTACAGATTGGAGCAAAAGGGGTTTGTAAAATCTTGTTTAAGTGACCCGACTTCCGAAAGAGGGGGCCGAAGCAAAAGGTTATTTCAAATTACACAAAAGGGAATTGAGGTTTTACAGGAACATCAGAAAATAAGAAGTGAACTTGGTTCGGAAGCAATTGGCTTACTTGCAAAGAGTAATTAATTATGAATGATAAAACCAAAACACCGCCAAAGTTTTTTAAGAGACTGCTGGAATTTTTTACAACAGATTATAATGATAATGCATCTGCCGGAGATCTGGAAGAGGAATTTCATTTTCTTACTGAAGAAAAGGGAATAAAGTCTGCCCGCAAATGGTATCGCCGGATGGTGCTTAAATCTTTACCAAAACTTTTTATACATGCCATACACTGGGGGAGTACTATGACAGGTAACTATCTAAAAATAGCTATCAGAAATCTTGTAAAACAGAAATTTTATTCTGCAATAAATATCTTGGGATTAACAACCGGAATGGTTGTTTCTGTATTTATATTTCTTTTTGTTCAGTCAGAACTAAGCTACGATAAACATCTTAAAGATTCAGACAGAATATACCGACTCGAAAGAGCCTGGGTAAGAGCTGACGGCACATTCCCGTCTGTGTTTGCTTCTATGGCTCCATCCTTTGCACCCTGGCTGAAAGACAAGTTTCCCGAGTTTGAGAGTCTGGCAAGAATTTTCCCTGTTGCAAAAGGGAATGTAAAATATAAAGACAGAACCTATGAAGAGAAAAATGTTTTTCTGGTAGAAGAAGAAATTTTGAACATTTTTGAGATAAATCTCCTAACAGGAAATAAGGAAACAGTTCTTAAAAATCTGAACTCCGTTATAATTTCACAATCAGCTGCAAAAAAATATTTTGGAGATAAAGATCCTTTAGGGGAAAGACTAACCCTCGACGGTACATTTGAAATGGAAGTAACAGGTATCTTCGAAGATTCACACGAGCTGTCACATATTCATTTCGATTTTATCGGATCTTATTTATCGCTTAAAGGATATGCCAAAATGGATGGTGAAGATTACTTTCACGGGAATACAAACTTTTCAGATAATGTAACTTACCTCTACTCAAAATTAAAGAAGGGAATTAATGTTGAAGATCTGAGAAAAAAAATTCCTGTTGAGATTGATAAACGATTTGGCGAAATTCAACTGAGAAAAGGTGTAAAAGGAATGGCCAGCAATTTTACCGGAATTAACCTTACTCCTGTTGCAGATATTCATCTCCATTCATTTACCAGTACGGAAATTGAACCGGGCGGTAATGCAAACTATGTTACTATTTTTTCAATAGTAGCTTTCTTTATTCTTCTTATTGCCTGTGTAAATTTTATGAACCTTTCCACTGCACGTGCAATGAAACGCGCAAGGGAAGTTGGACTGAGAAAAGTAATTGGTGCACACAGAAAAATGCTAGTCGTTCAATTTTTCGGTGAGTCAGTTCTAGTCTCTGTAATTTCTGTTATACTCGCCGTAGGTATACTCTGGTTCACATATCCTTACCTTAACTCGTTAACCGGAATCAATGTAAGCTTCGATGTTTTTAACATAAATCATATTTCTGTTTTACTGAGTGTATTTCTTTTTACCGGTGTTGCTGCAGGTATTTATCCCGCGCTCTACTTATCTTCATTCAGTCCATCCTCAATTTTAAGAGGAGAAGTAACCAAAAGCACCAAAGGAAGTATGTTCAGAAAAGCTTTGGTTGTATGTCAGTTCTCAATTTCAATAACACTAATTATTTGTGTGCTGGTTGTTAAAAATCAGCTTGAATATTTAAGCAATGCAGATCTTGGTTATAATAAGGAAAACATAGTTATAACTTCGGCAAACAATGTAATAATAAATAACTGGGAAAGTATAAAGACAGATTTGAACCGGAACCCAAAGATTGTTTCGGCGGCTTTATCAAAAAGAACACCCGGAGGCAGATTGCTGGATGACGCGGGATTTACAGTAAAAGTAAATGATGAAATTCTCAGATCGGAATTTTCAATGCCGCATAACAGAGTCGGGTTTGATTTTTTCAAAACTTACGGAGTAGAGTTTGTTGCCGGAAGAGATTTTTCAATTGAGCATAAAACTGATTCCTCGCAGGCATATATCATAAATGAAGCCGCTGTAAAAAAACTGGGGCTTAAAAATCCGGAAGAAGCGTTGGGATTAAGGATCGGTTACAAAGAGCCTGACGGTATTGTTATTGGTGTTGTAAAAGATTTTAAGTATGAATCGCTCCGCAATAAAGTAAGTGCTATTATGACATACATCAGTTACGACGATTGTAATACCCTTTCGATAAAAATTGAAAAGGGAAACATAAACTCAACGCTCGATTACATAAACAAAGTTATTCTGAAATATCAGCCAGATTACAATCTGAATCTCACATTCCTTGATGAAAAATTAAATAACCTTTACAAGAATGAAAATACAATGCTTTCACTCTTTGGTAATTTTAGTTTCTTTGCAATCTTTATCGCTTCTCTTGGGTTGTTAGGGTTAGCTGCTTTTACAGCAGAGCAAAAAACAAAAGAG
>JBGRQB010000005.1:0-65373 GCA_041725875.1 Rhodothermaceae bacterium | reverse complement strand
TACATCTATTGTAAAAAAACATTTTAACATTTGAGTAAACAAAAACGCAGCTTTCGGCTGCGCTATGAGATAGGCTTGATCTTCAATTCAGACAGAGTCGAAATTGAGTTCTCAAAAGAACGAATCGAAACAGATTCCCCCCGATCCTGCCTCGATTCGCACTAAAACAAAAGAATTATTTCATTCACCGTTTTAGACTTGCCATCCCGTAAATGGTTGCATCAATTTTGCAGAAAATCTGTAAACGGTAAATTTTCTCGTCAAACGGAAATTTTTTCTTCAATATAAAATGATTTCTTTCTTATTTTGCAGATTAAAGATCAAAAAATGACTTACTGATTTGAAACCTGACTATTACAAATCGCTGCTTGAGTCTTTCGACTCAATAATTGTACACCTGAACAATAATAAAATTGTTTATCATCATATTGGTATCCGGGAAACCGATCTCATTTCCGCTTCGGTTAATTCTGACAATCCTGAAGATTTTTTTAATAATGAATTTTATTCTGTCTTAAAAGAAAAGCTGAAACTTGAAGATAAATTTCAGCAGTTCGATTTTGAGTTAAAATCTTCCGGTGAACCTTTCTGGTTTGAAGTGAAAATACATCAGTCTGAAAAGGAAGAATTCCTGATTATTTTGCAGGATATAACGGAAAGGAAATCAAAAGAGGAGAACTTCCGGTTGATATTTGAAAATGCCGTAATGGGAATTTATAAGAGCACTCCTGGCGGAGGAAGGCATTTAAGTGTAAATCCTGAACTGGCAAGAATTTACGGGTATGAAAATACAGATGATCTTTTGGAGAGCATTACAAATATTTCCAATCAGCTTTATGTTGATAAAGACAGAAGAAAGGAACTGCTGAAAGGTTTGCACAATGAAAATTCAAACTTCGGGTTTGAATCGCAGCTTTACCGAAAAGACGGCCAGCTTATCTGGATTTCGGAAAATGCAAAAGCTGTTAAAGATGCAGAAGGAAATGTAAAATTTATTGTGGGAACCGTAAAAGATATTACGGAAAGGAAAATTGCCGAAGAGAAAATAAGACAGGCAAAAGAGGATTGGGAAAGAACTTTTGATTCAATTGATAATATTGTTGTGATTTTGGATAAAAGCCTGAAGATCCGACAAATGAATAAAGCTGCAGAGCGAAATATGGTTTCTGAAAACAGAGATCTTGAATTAAAAAGTTGTGTAGAATTATTTAACTGCAATGAAACCGAATGCCTTAATTGTCCGGCAAGAAAAACAATTATCGATCACAGAGCGCATTCCGAAGAAATAGAAAATTTGTATCAGGGAAAGACTTATCACACAACTTCTTCGCCAATTTTTGATGATGCAGGTAAGCTGCAGGGAATAGTTTTTATTGCCAAAGATATTACAGAAGAGAAAAAACTTCGTCAACAGGCTGAGTACAGATTGCAGCAGGTTATTCAGACGGACAAGTTAAAATCACTCGGAGAAGTGGTTGCAGGAGTTGCGCACGAAATTAATAATCCCAATGCATACATCACCACAAATCTAGGTATTTTGGAAGAATCGTGGCGTGACCTGAAACCTGTAGTTATGCAGGCGTTTGAAAAAGATATAAATCTGGCTCATTCAAAAGATTATTATCTTGATATAATTGAAGAAACGCCTGAAATAATTTCTTCAATAAAGGATGGTTCCAGAAGAATAAAAAATGTGGTGGGAAATCTGAAAGACTTTGCCAGAATAAATTCTGCGGGACAAAAATCTGATATTAATATAAATGAAGTTGTTGAAAAGGGATTGAAAATAATAGGCGCAAATGTAAGGCGACTTGTTAAAACCATCAATCTCGATCTTGCTGAAGATCTGCCTCTTATAAAAGGACACTTTCAAAAGCTTGAACAGGTTTTGATAAATCTTGTTCTGAACTCGTCTCAGGCAATTACAGATAAGGCTGTCGGAAAAATAGATATAACAACCAGATTTATTAAAAGATTAAAATGTATTGTTGTGCAGGTAAGAGATAACGGTCCCGGAATAGATGAAGAGCTTATTCCAAAACTCTTTGATCCTTTTTTTACTACAAGAAGAGATATTGGAGGGAGCGGACTCGGATTATCGATTTCGTATGAAATTATTCAGGAGCACAACGGAATAATAGGGGTTCATTCCAAAAAAGAGACTGGCTCCAAGTTTGTTTTATATCTGCCGGTTGAAAATGAAAAACCAGATTTGAGTCCGAAAATTTTATGTATAGATGATGGTGAGTATGTGCATAATATGCTTAAAATTGCATTTTTGGAGGAGACAGACAAGTTTTTCGGATTTATAAGTGAAGCTGCATTAATTGTAGATTATCTGGCAGATCATCCTGAAATTGATGTAATTATGATGAATATTAAATATGGTAAATTCTCTTTTGAGCTTATCAAAAAGATCAGGGAAATTGATCCGTTAATTGAAATTATCTTTTACTCTGATGCCGAGTTTTCCGGCGCAGAAGAAAAGTTACCTTGCGATCACGAAATGTATCCGTTTAACATAGATAAATTACGCGAAATTCTTAATTCCACGGTAAGGCAGAAATTATGAAAATTTTTATTGTTGATGACGAAAAAGAAGTTTTAATCTCCTACAAAAGATTATTTAAACGCAGAGGAATTACAGATGTAAAAACCTGCGATAACGGAACAGAAGCGATTGAAATACTCAAAAAAGAGGATTTTGATATAGTTTTGCTTGATCTGCTTATTCCGGATGTTGACGGATTAAAAATTCTGGAAGAAACAAAGCCGTTCAGATCAGATTCCGAGTTTATAATTCTTACCGCAGTGGATGAAATTGAATCAGCTGTAAATGCCATCAGACTCGGAGCTTATGATTATCTTGTAAAACCGGCTGAATCTGAGCGAATTATACTTTCCGTGGAGCGTGCATTTGAGCGCAGGGGTTTACGTGCCGGACTCAACACTGAGAAAAATGATGACATTCCGGCGGCATTTTCAAAGATTATTACAGCTTCTCCCCGAATGAAAGAATTGCTCAATTATGCAGATATTATGGCAAAAGGGGGAAATCCTATTATGATAACCGGCGAATCGGGAACCGGAAAAGAACTCCTTGCCAGAGGAATTCATAAAACAAACTGTGATGAAAAAGCTCCGTTTGTTGCGGTAAATGTTGCATCAATTCCTGATTCTTTATTTGAAAGTCAGTTTTTTGGACATAAAAAAGGTGCTTTTACAGGCGCAGAAAACGATTTTACAGGCTATTTTGTTCAGGCAAACGGAGGGACACTCTTTCTGGATGAGATAGGTGAGCTAAAACCTTCGCAGCAGGTAAAGTTACTGAGAGTTCTGGAAGAGAAGGAAGTCACTCCGATTGGAACCACAACGCCTGTTCCGGTTAATGTAAAGATTATCTCAGCAACTAATATTGATATAGATAAATATTGTAAAAAGGGTAAATTCCGACTCGATCTCCTTTATCGGTTAAAGTCGGCTCACATACATCTGCCTCCTTTAAATGACAGAGGAAATGATATTTTGCTCCTTTCAAAAGCCTTTTTAGGAAATTTTGCCCAAAAGCATAGTAAACAAATCAGTGATTTTTCTTCCGATTCCATAAATCTGTTATTATCAAAAAAATATATTGGAAATGTGCGTGAATTATCTCAATTGATAGAAAATGCTGTTTTATTATGTACCGGCTCTGTTGTTTTACCTGAACATTTGGGAGAGAAATCATCAATAAAGTCAGAGGATTCAGAGAAGAAACTTACTACCCTTAAAGAGAATTCTGATAATTATATCAGGTTTGTGCTTGAACAGACCGAAGGTGATAAAAAGAAAGCGGCTGAGATACTTGATCTCTCTTTAAGACAACTTCAGCGACGTGTAAGTGAGATGAAAAGCACTTAATTTTATATTCTGACTCAAAAAGAGTAGTTTTATAAGAAAAAAGCTAATCTAATCAAGTTAAATTGGTATTGAGAATTAAATCCAAATCAGTTAGATTAGCAATCAGAATGTAAAGTAAGTGAGTTGGATTATGAAGAACAAGTATATTGACTTAATTGAACAGACTTTCGATTTTCCGCAGGAAGAGTTCCGGGTTGAAAACGGAGAATTGATTTTCCACGATATATCCCTTTCAGATGTGATAAAAAAATATGGCACACCTTTAAAGTTTACCTATTTGCCTGCTATTTCAGAACAAATCAGAAATGCGAAAAAATGGTTTAATGTGGCAATTGCAAAAGCTGAGTATATGGGAAAGTATAATTACTGCTACTGCACCAAAAGCTCTCATTTTTCATTTGTTATGGAAGAAGCACTTAAAAATGATATTCATCTTGAAACATCATCTGCATTTGATATAAATATTGTTGAGGCTCTGGCGGAAGAAGGCCATCTGGATAAATCGACATATCTCCTCTGCAACGGTTTTAAGCGTGATGAATATGTTGATAATATTTCCAGAGTTTTTAACAATGGTTTCAAAAATACAATTCCGGTTTTGGATAATATAAATGAGCTTGATCTTTTTGAGGATAAAATTGACGGTACAATAAATGTCGGAATCAGAATTGCTTCTGAAGAGGAACCGATGTTTGAGTTTTACACTTCTCGTCTGGGCATCGGCTACAAAGATATAGTTCCGTTTTACATTGGTAAAATTAAGAACAATCCAAAGTTCAAACTTAAAATGCTTCACTTTTTCATTAATACAGGCATTAAGGATAATTCATATTACTGGAATGAACTTTTGAAATGTCTGAATGTTTATTGCGAACTTAAAAAGATTTGTCCGGAACTTGATTCGCTTAACATAGGCGGCGGCTTTCCGATAAAAACCTCTTTGGGATTTGAATATGATTATGAATATATGGCTGAAGAGATTGTAAATCAGATAAAGCTTGTCTGCAACGAAAACAGTGTGCCCGAGCCGGATATTTTTACTGAGTTTGGTTCTTATACAGTAGGGACCAGCGGTGGTGTTATATTTTCAATTCTTGATCAGAAGAAGCAGAATGACAGAGAAAACTGGAATATGATAGATGGTTCATTTATGACCAACCTGCCGGATACCTGGGCAATAAACAAACGTTTTATTATGCTGCCTGTCAATCGCTGGGATACGCCTTATGAAAGAGTTCTTCTTGGCGGACTGACTTGCGACAGTGACGATTATTATAATTCCGAACAGCACGCAAATGCAATTTATCTTCCGCGTTTTATGAAAGATGAACAACTTTACATCGGGTTCTTTAATACAGGTGCGTATCAGGAAACCATCAGCGGTTTTGGCGGATTGCAGCATTGTCTGCTCCCTTCACCAAAACATATCATTATTGATAAAGATGAAGAAGGGGAAATTAAAACAAAACTCTTTTCAAAAGAACAAAGCTATAAATCGATGTTAAATATTTTAGGGTATTAAATCGCTTTATAAAGATATAAACAAAAAAGCCGGATATTCATCCGGCTTTTTTTTATTCTAATAAAATAAGAATGCTTAATATCTGTCCTCCCGAGCGCTAGTCGAGGGACCTTACACCTGCACCGTGCACAATATAGCATTGAGATTTCTCGGTCGTTCCACTTCCTCGAAAAGACATACGCTGTAATGTTACAAATAGCACACACGACGACTAAAGTCGTCAGCTACCGGAATAATTTCTGTTTTGAATCGTGTAGTCGATGGCTTTAGCTATCGATAAATCAAGCTTGCAAAAATGTAAATCTAATTGAAGGGCCTTTTCACATTATCAAATTTTAACACTCTTTGCTTACTTAAATTCTTGGTTTTTAATTCCAAACAAAGGTATGACA
The DNA here is from genome assembly GCA_041725875.1 of Rhodothermaceae bacterium. Taxonomy (GTDB): domain Bacteria; phylum Bacteroidota; class Ignavibacteria; order Ignavibacteriales; family Melioribacteraceae; genus JBGRQB01. The sequence goes on along the minus strand of JBGRQB010000005.1, from coordinate 59,559 downwards.
AATTGTCATATATGCTGGTACGGATCTATAGCGGCTTTATCTCGGAGTTGTACCGGAGTTATAGCGGAGTGGTGATTCAGGCTAAATTGTATGACAAATTGGCAGACTTTTCATAATTCCCGACAAAAAAGAGGAAAACAGAGGTTAACTTCAGAAAAGATTTCAGGAACAAATAACGGGAAAATTAAGTTTGCGTTTTTGTTAAGGGTAAGTTGAGAAATTGAATAAAATTCGGGATTAGGTCTGAAATAATTTATCAGTCTAATCGTGTATTATAAGTTGTTTGTTGTGTTGTCCATACAAATGTTGGATGAGAAGTAATGTTAAAATGAATTATCTTTCTTCTGTGATGATTAAGAAAAACCAAAACATAGACTATCTTAAAATTTACAGTGGTAACAGTAAAGAAATCTGTTGATATAATTTCTTTAGAATGATTTTTTAGAGAAGTTTTCCAGCGTTGTCCAGTTGTTCATCAAATTTTTCATTAATGTGATGAATAATATATCTGACCTTTTTATTGTAGGTTTTACTGAAGAGCGATTTAATATTTCTATTTGTTTCCTAAGATAGATATTTTCTAGTTGAAGTTGAGTTTTTGATTTAAGAAAAGATAGAATAAATAACATTATTGATCTGAACATTAGTAATATTTTAGTCGTTTACTAAATTATTTGAAATGTAAATATAACCTAAATTTGAAGCTTTTTTATACGGATGAGGTTTTGGATAGGAACAACAATTGTTGATGAAACCTCAGAATAAACTGGTAAAGATTTTGTTTCCGTAAAATTAATTGGTGATGTTATTACAACAAATACGTTTTTTAAAATAGAAACTAATCTGAAAGTAAATGTTACAATTATTTAGAGAGATTTTTATTTCATTTCTATAATAATCATCTCAAAATCAAAGTCATAAAAATTACATAAACAACCAATGCGTAAACCCACTTTCCACCGAATTTTGGTGTTGGTATAGAAGATACATTAAAAGCTGATAAAGCCATTAAAAATGTGTATAGTAAATATGAAAATGCAGAATGGCTAAAATTGTTTTCAAATAAGAACAAAAAAGATACTAATAACATATTATTGTCTAGTGCTAATCCTTTATATGTTTTACTGTCGATAAGTCCATAAACATTAAAATAACTTAATCGTAAAGCACTGGTGGCAACTAATATAAATGAACCCGGTATAAACCAGATGTTATAATTCCCGTAACTTAAAAGTAGAATTGCAGGAAAGATTCCAAAACTAACAATGTCAATCAGAGAATCTAATTGCGCTCCAAAATGACTCTGTTCTTTTGTTCTTCCTTTCATTTTACGGGCAATAATACCATCGTACCAATCAAATAAAACAGCCCATAGAATTGCAATTATTGATACCACGAAACTTCCCTGAATCGCATAATAAATTCCAAATACTGTACAGAGCAAACCAAGCAGAGAGCAAACATTTGGTAGATCCTTAGCAAAGCCAAGCATTCCAGGTCGACTTGTATTATTTATCATTTTTATTCCAGGGATACATTACTTTAACTAAAGCCCGAATTAATTTATTGTTTTCTTCATCTGTACGGCTAGCAATTCGTAAATAACGATCTGCATCAGGTTGTGATTTACCCTGACTATGTTTAATATAAATATTGTGTTCAATAAATAATCTCTTTGTAGTCTCAGGTCCACTTAAGGCAGAATCTGGTAAACGGCAGAAAATATAATTAGCATCAGGCTTAAAAACTGTCATACCTGGAATTTTACAAAGGTTATTGTAAAATTGATCTCTATCATTTTTCACTTTATTACAACTATTTATAAATTCTTGTTTATAATTTGGTAAGATTCGAAGAAACTCTTCAGCAAATCCATTAATATTCCAAATATGTAAACCATCACGAACAGAGTCAGCAAATTCTGAATTTGATGTTATCATATAACCAATCCGCAATCCGCAAATACCATAGGCTTTGCTCATACTTTTAATTATTGCCATATTTGGGTAATTGGAAATTTCCTGTTCCAAAGAAATCTCTTCATTATTTTCAGTAAAATCAAGAAATGACTCATCTATAACTAACATACAATTTTGTTTCTCAAGTTTTTTATATAGACGAATTAGATCTTTTTTTGGTACAACAATAGATGTTGGATTGTTAGGGGTAACTACAACAGCAATATCGGCTCCTGATTTTTTTACTTCAGCCGCATATTTATCAACATCGAGTTTGAATGATGGAAATTCAAGAGGGAATTCAACTACATTATTTTCCGGAGCTGCATTTACATATTCGTTAAAAGTTGGAACGGGAATAATTAGTTTTTTAGCCAAATGACCGGATATTATTTTTATTATTTCAGCGGCACCATTTCCTACAACTATTCTTTTAGCGGGCTGATCAATTATTTTACTAACTAATTTAGCAAGATCATTTTGTGCAATTGGATAATTCAAAACCAGGTCTTTAATATTTTTTTTAAGAGTTTTAAAAACTGCTTCTGGAGGAAAGTATAAATTGTATAGATAAGCATGATCAGTAAAGTTGTGGCGATAATAGCCACCATGCTGTTTGGAAATATATTCATACTTTTTTGCTTGCGTTTTATAATGTGATACTATCATTTTTTCGCCGTTTGTTTATTAAGTGATTGTAAATATTTTGAATTCTGATAAATTAACTTAGTATATTTAATTCAATAAACTACTCTTTTAAAAACTAACTAATAATAGCCACTTTTGAGTTTTTGTTTTTATTAGTCTTGGGTAAATGATTAGAAAATTCTGGAGAATTAGAAATAAAATTATCAAGAGTTTCGGGCTTTGTGATTTCCAATGGAAATAATTTTTCAGCTTCTGCCAAATCATCTAGGGTATCTATTTCGTACCAGGGTTTATTATCAAAAGAAACAGTTTTAAAATTCAGGCTGCCATCAGCAACCATTTCCTCAAAAACAGTTTCGTAATAATTACTAACAAATCCGGATGATATATAATTATCAAGTTTTTTTATAACAGCTTGCCAGGCAAGTGTTGAAAAACTATAAATATTTACAGTTTTATATCTGACATCTTGGTAAGTTTCCGTTGTTCCTTTTTGAAATTCTGTTACAGAATTGTTTTGATCAATAGTTACTGTAGTACCATTCATCCAGTTTTGCATCAAAGCAACAGCCATCATATCAGGATAACACATTTTATCTAATAGTGACAAATCAAATACAATATCACTTTCGATTAATACGAAGGGTTCATCGAGAATTTCTCGAGCCATCCAGAGGGAATAGATATTATTTGTGGTTTTATAAAGTTTGCTGAAGATATATTCAATCTTTATCCCTTCGTAGTTTGTTCCCAGAAATTCTCGAATACAATTTTCCTGATGCCCTGTAACTATAACCAGTCGTTTGAATCCTTGAAGTTTTAAATTAATAACGAGTCGTTCAAGGATAGATTTCTCATTTACTAATGTGAGACATTTAGGGGAATTTTGAGTTAATGGATATAGACGACTTCCTGTACCAGCAGCAAGAAGTAATGCTGTAGTAATTCGTTCTTTACGATTAAAATCGTTTAAGTGAACCTTCATATTATGATTTGCCAATTTATTAACGGAATAGTGTAAAAAGACAATTATATATCTTTTTCTTATCGCCTAATTTGAGTGCTTAGAAAGAATACATATTAGGTGGTGAGTGATAATTGAATTATATAGATTGGGTAGAAAAAGTGAAATGAAAACTAAAATATATAACTAGTGTACAATATAAGTAAAATTTGGAACAATCCAAAATATTGGTTTTTTAAGTCAAAAGTGATTTTCTCCTGCATTTGTAGAAAGAAAATTTTAATTAAAAGCCGGATATTTATCCGGCTCTTTTTTTATTGTAATAAGTTTCTTGCTTTCAATGCATTGTATAGTTGCATATTGTTTCGCTGATCTTTTTCTGCAAGGTGAGGCGGATATCCTTTATCAATTCTGAATTGTCTTTTTGACAATCCAGTGTTTCCGAGAATTGATATTACAGGGGCCTTGATTATATAAGACATTGCGGGATTGTAAAATTCTCCCGAATACATTTCCTTATCGCCAATGGTTACAAAAAACTTTTTCCTGTCAGTAATCGGTTTGCTTGAAAATTTCAGAATTCCTTCAAGGGTAAGAGTGAGAGTATGTGTTTCCCAATCGTATGAAACAATATCTTCCTGTAGTATAAAAGGTGTATATGGTGATGAAGTGCCGGCAGATGAAGCAGGATTTTTTTCAAGCTGAATTGCTATCTCTCCGTTAATGTCATCTGACAAGCCGGTGCCTGAATCGCAGGCAGTAAAAATTAAAACAATAAAACAAAATAAAGTAATGAATGTGCCTTTCATTGCTTCCTCCTTTTTTTAATGAGTGGAAACTTAAAATAAGTTAAAACAAATCTTAAAGCAACATCAAATTTTTTATAATGGTGAGTTCTATCTCAGGAGGTTGTTTCTTTTTAATACATCATAAACCTTTTTATTACTTCTTAAATCCTTTTTCGAATTATTCCAGATAATTTTAATTTGATTGTCAGCCAATGTGCTGTCAATTTGCAGTCTGTTGTTGCTTGTCGGATCTTTTGATTTTATTTCGAAATAGGGGAGTGATATGTTCACAGATTCAAATGAAAGTCCGGAAAGAGGATTTACAAAACCACCGGTGTAAATTTCCTTATTGTTTATTGTTAAAACAAATTTAGTATTATGCCAAATAGGGTGTTTGGGTAATTTTCTCGTTCCGTTTTCTGTTAAGCTGATGATATGTGTTTTCCAGTTATATGAAAGAATATCTTCCTGAGGTATAAATGTAAAAACAGAATCAGGTTTTGTTTCATTACATTTTTTCATTAGTATTTCTATTTTCCCGGCTAATTTAGTTTCATTATCAATCTTTGAATTGCAGGCAGAAAGAAATAGCAGAGAAACAAAAGTGAAGCTTATTATTAATTTCATTTTACCCCCTTTATATGAAATTCTGAAATTGAAGTACCTGTTCAAATATACACAAAAAATAAAATGGGTATTTTTTTTATTATTTAGTAGTTTTGTATGCCCCCAATTTAATTTCCGGTAATGTGTATTAAAAAATCAGGGAGTGGTATATGCTTCAGGAATATGTGAAGAAAATACTCCGGACCCGGGTTTATGATGTTGCAGTTGAAACACCTGTTGACAGATTAAACTTTTTGAGTAAGAGTCTGGAAAACAACATTTTTGCAAAACGTGAAGATCTTCAATCAATTTTTTCATTTAAGTTAAGAGGCGCGTATAATAAAATTGCGCTGCTTTCAGATGATGAAAAAAAGCAGGGAATTATAGCAGCCTCTGCAGGAAATCACGCGCAGGGAGTTGCGCTTGCTGCTTTGCGGTTAAATATTAAATCGGTAATTGTTATGCCACAAACCACTCCCGAAATAAAAGTGAGATCGGTAAAAGAACTTGGCAGTGAAGTAATATTACACGGCGATAATTTTGATGAAGCTTTTGCGTTTTCACAAAAACTGTGTAAAGAAGAAGGGTATACTTATATTCATCCTTATGATGATCCTGATGTAATTGCCGGACAAGGGTCAGTTGCAATGGAGATTTTACGTCAGTTTCAAGGGAATCTGGATGCTGTTTTTATTCCGGTTGGCGGCGGCGGATTAATTTCCGGAATGGCTGTTTATATAAAATATCTTCATCCTGAAATTAAGATAATCGGAGTTGAAGCAGAAGATTCTGCTTGTCTGAAAGCCGCACTGCAAAAGGGAGAACCTGTAACACTTTCCGATGTGGGAGTTTTTGCTGACGGGGTTGCTGTGAAGAGAATAGGTGAAGAGCCTTTCAGAATTTGTAAACATTGTGTTGATGAAGTAATTACTGTTTCAACAGATGAAATTTGCGCATCGGTAAAAGATGTTTTTGAAGATACCAGAACCGTGCCCGAACCTTCAGGAGCGCTTGCTCTGGCCGGGATGAAAAAATATATTAAAGAAACCAGAGTTAAAGATAAATCATTTATTTTTGTTCAGAGCGGAGCCAATATAAATTTTGACAGGTTGCGTCATATTTCTGAAAGGACTGAACTTGGTGAAAATAAGGAAGCAATTTTCGGAGTTACAATTCCTGAAATACCGGGAAGTTTCAAGACTTTTTGCCGTGCAGTCGGAACACTCAACATAACCGAGTTTAATTATCGTTTTGCAGATAGTGAAGATGCGCAGGTTTTTGTAGGAGTAAAACTTGATCCGGACGGAAATGAAAAAAAGAAACTGACCGATTCTTTCAGAAAACTTGGCTACAGTGTTGTGGATATGTCTGATAACGAACTTGCCAAACTGCACATACGTTATATGGTTGGCGGCAGATCGGAAAATCTGGAACACGAAAAGATCTACAGATTTGAATTTCCCGAGCGACCCGGAGCTTTGCTGGAGTTGCTGGAAACTATGGGGAACAAATGGAATATTTCAATGTTTCATTACCGTAATCACGGCGCTGCTTTTGGAAGAGTATTTATTGGGTTACAGGTTCCGGAGAGTGGTGAAAAAGAGTTTGAAGTTTTTCTTGAAAAGATAAATTACAGATATAGTGATGAGAATGGAAATCCGGCATACACAATGTTTTTAGGATAAAAAAGGAGGGGCGTTATGCCCTCCTTTGCGAATTAGAATTTAAATAAAACGCCTACGTTTAGAGTTAAATAACTTCCATCGCTGATTGTATAGTGTGACTGTCCAAACAACTCAAGGGATTCACTAAGAGCTTTTCTGCCACCAATACCTAAATTAAACCCAAAATTTGAACCGCTTGATTCACCGCCTACAGAAAAATCATCATCACCCCAGGGGTTATCAATTTCTATTTCAGGGAAATCAACTGAGTAAAAAGTCATATTAAGACCACCAAGCAGATACCATTTCATATCTGATTTGTTTGAAAGGATGTAATGAATATTTGCGTTAAGAACTTTCCAGCTTACAAGATCTTTTTCAAAGAAAAGAGTAAAAGATCCGTCAGCTTCCCAGGTTTTGTCAATTTCCATAAGTGCATTTGCAGTGATACCAATTGTACTGATGTCGGTTGCGTAAGCGGTTCCTACACCTGCTTTAAATGATTGTGCTGAAACAGATGTGATAAACAGGAGAGTAAGTAATAGTAATATTTTTTTCATTTTTGTTCCTCGGTTTTTATTGGTTTTAGCTTCAACCCAAAATTACTTTCGAGGAAAATCAAAATCAGAGTGTTTTAGAATTTGATAAATCTGAAATAGAATTCATATACTATGAGTGAGAATTTGATGTCCCGGTTTTGGCGACAATTCTATAATGAATCAAAATACTTTAACAAATATGGTTTTTGCTGACCCGAAACAGGAATTCGATCGTTGTTTGTCATAACCAGCATTCCACCATCTTGTTTATCATAATGCTGAATATAATTAAGATTAACCAGGTGCGATTGATGAACTCGCATAAAGGAGTGCTCTGTAAGCATTTCGTCAAACTTTTTAATCGGTTTTGATACAAGTATTTTCTTTCCGTCATTAAGAAGAAAATGGGTATAGTTATTTTCCGAGCCGCAGTGAAGTATATCTTTAATATTTACAAGATGAATTTTTTCTGCGGTTTTAAGTGCAATCTTTTTTAACTCGGGATGAGAATTATTTATGTTGGAAAACATTGCTTCAAATTTAAGTGAGTAATATTGATCGATATGTTCATTAATGAGTTTGTTAACCGAATCAATCAACTCACTTGTTTTATATGGCTTCAGCATAAAATCAAATGCGCCAAATTTTATTGCATCTATAGCATAATTTTGATGTGCGGTTGTAAAAATTATCTTAAAGCTTTTCTCTTTTATTTTTTTCAGAATATCAAAACCTGTTCCGTCAGTAAGTTCAACATCAAGAAAAATAAGATCAGGTTTTTCAGAGTTTATTATTTTTACAGATTCTTCAACTGTTTCGGCTTCACCAACAACTTTTACATTTTTGTGGCAGGATAAAAGAATTGTTTTAATATTATCACGTGCCGAAATTTCATCATCAATAATTATAGCTTTAATCATAGTTTAATTCAGGTTTATTTTAAATAATACTTTGGTTCCGTTACTATTTTGAGTTGATAAATCGATCACCTCAAAATTGACATAGTTTTTAGATTGTTTATTTAATTCGTTTATTCTTTCTCTTGTAATTTCTATTGCGTGAGATTTATGAGAAACAATTTGGTTCCCGGAACCGGAGTTAATTCCGGGGCCATTATCATTTATTTCCAGTTGCAGTTTGTTTTCATTTTGGAAAATGTTGATATCAATTACACCTTCAAAATTTTTGTATTTACTAATGCCATGTTCAACTGCGTTTTCAATAAATGGCTGTGTTAACATTGGCGGAATTTTTATATCAGATTCAAACTGATTGTTAATTTTATATTCAAACGAATTTTTGAACCTGAGTTTTTGTAAAGCAAGGTAGCTGTCGATTAACTCAATTTCATCTGCCAGATTAATTGTTTCTTCCCGTGAACTGTCGAGAATTAATCTCATTAAGCGGGAAAAATCTGCAAGATAATCTGCACCTTTAACAGGATTATTTGTAAGGATAAAATTTTGTATAGCATTTAACGAGTTAAAAATAAAATGTGGATTTAACTGAGCACGCAGCATTTTCAGTTGAGAATCAATCTTTTCGTGAACCAGCTTTTCCTGTTTTCTTTTATATAGATAATAGATCAAAATGGAAATAAGAATTATAAAAATTACAAAACTTGCAATTATTATATTTTGCCGTGCTATCTGTGCTTCTTGTATTTTTTTGTCTTTATCCAAAAGCTCAATCTTTTTATTTTTTTCTGAAAGCTGATACTTTGAATCCATTTCTAAAATTTTGTTATGAACATCGGAGGAGCGAAGCGAATCTTTTAATATTTCATATCTTTCCAAAAAAGAGAGCGCTTGTTTATCTTTTCCAAGAGCTTTTTCTGTTTTGTAGATGTTGAAGTAAGTCCTTTGCAGCTCTTCTGGATAACCGCTTTTTTCAAAAAAGCTTAATGCTTTTGATGAATATCTTTTTGCCTCTTTGTAATTTTTCTGTTCCAGATACAACTCTGCCAGTCGGTTCTCTTTTGTGTGGATATTATAATTTTTACCGGTCTTTATCTGAATTGAATAAGCTTTTTTCAGATTTTTAATTGCTTCATTAATCTTTCCTGTTTTTTTCAAAACTTCAGATTTGTTGGTAAGAGCGGTTGTCATTCCGGTTAAATAATTTTTTGTTTTAGATGCGCTGAAAATTTTATCGTAAGTTGCGAGAGCCTGATTATAATTTCCCTTTTCTTCATAAATTTTTCCAAGCTGGTTATAAACTTCCATTGTAATATAGAAGGAAGTATAGGAAGGATTCTGAATCAGTTTTTCAGCCTTTAAAATATATTCTTCGTGCTTCTCCGGGTTGCCGAGTAAATTGTAAATAATGGCAACTGAAGAATAATAACTTGCAATACGGGAAGAATCTCCGGAAGAAATCTTTAACTGAAGCGCATCAAATTGTTTTGTAAGAGCAGATTGATAATCTCCCAAATCGATATAAGAAGAGGCAATATTGGTTACCATATCTGCGGCTCTGCTTTTATCGCCCAGTTCTAAAAAGAGTTTTTTACATTTTTCGTAAAGGTTTATTGCATCGTTAAAACGTGATTCATCTGAGAGATTTGCTGCCAGAACATTAGAGATAAGTGCGGCAGCTTTTTTGTTTCCGAGTCTTTCAGCAATTGCCAGAGCTTTTTCAAGATATTCCGAACTCTTCTTAATATCTGAATAGGAGAGATATCTTCCCAGTTTAAAATAGGCTCTGGAAATACCGAGACTGTCGGTATTTTCTGCAATTTTGTTATCAAGTATTGTTTTTAGCGAATCTGCAACCCTGTCCTGCGCAAAGAGCGAAGAAACGAATAAAATACAGAAAAGTGTGAAAACGCGCATATTTCTCCCAAGTTGAAAAAGGAAAATAATAAATGAAGGAAAAAATAGCTACAAATTTTTAATATCTGTATGTATATGATAGCTTAAGTTGTGCGACAAAAATGTCGTTTCTTGAATTTTTCAAGTGTCAAAAATAACACTTGTATTATAATCAATGTTATCAGTCTATTAGAAATCATTTAAAATTAATGGAATGAAATAGTGAGTTTTAAATGACAAAAACGACGTTTAAATATTTTAACTCCAAATAGTTTAACATCATTAAAACCTGCAAAACAGACTTAAAATCAATTATCTCAAATTATTTGCTTATCTGGTATATAACTTGAATATAATAATAGTAATTAATGAAGAGCAGGATGAAAGGAATAGTATTTGACATAAAGAAATATGCAATTCACGACGGACCAGGAATAAGGACAACAATCTTTTTAAAAGGTTGTCCGCTAAAATGTATCTGGTGTCACAACCCCGAAAGTATCAAACCTGAATGTGAAACCATCACAATTATCAACAGAAAAAAAGCACTTAACCTTTCATACTCTGAAACAAAAGAAGTATTTGGCAGAGAAATAAGCTCAGATGAAATTTTTGAAGAGATAAAAAAAGACCTGCTCTTTTATGATGATTCAGGCGGCGGTGTTACATTTTCGGGTGGCGAGCCGATGATGCAGCCTGAGTTTTTACTCGACCTGCTGAAAAGATGCAGAGAGTATGACATCCATACGGTTGTGGATACATCTGGAATGGCAAGATGGCAGGATTTTGAAAAGGTATCTGAATTTACCAATCTCTTTTTATACGATCTGAAAATATTTGATTCTGCTCAACACCTCAAATACACAGGTGTGAAAAATGAACAGATATTAGATAATCTGGAAAAGCTGACAAAGCAGGGATCAAAAGTAAGAGTGAGAATTCCGTTGATTCCGGAAATTACAGATACACCCGGAAATGTAGGTGCAATAGTTGGATTGGTAAAAGAACTGCCTAATATCACGGGAGTTGATATCCTTCCGTTCAACACCATCTACGAAAGTAAATACAGAAAAATGAATCAGAAAAATAAATTAGCAAACCTCAAAAAGCAGAGCAGCGAATATCTGAATAAATTAAAAGCAGATATTGAAGAAGCCGGCTTTGCAGTGAAAATAGGAGGATAAAATGAATGAAAGAATAGAAAAATTGCGCAAACTGACTCTTGAAGCTGAACCGACAATATCGGATGAAAGAGCCAGATTAGTAACCGAGTTTTATAAAAGCGGTGAACCTTACAAACACTCAATTCCGGTTGCACGCGCGCTAAATTTTAAATATATAATGCAAAACAAATCTCTACCGGTTCTTGATGACGAATTGATTGTCGGAGAAAAAGGCCACGAACCAAAGGCCACTCCGACATATCCTGAAATCTGTACACATACTTTACAAGATCTGGAAATTTTACACAACAGACCAAAAGTTACTTTTAAGTCTGATGACGAAACAAGAAAATTTCTGGTTGAAGATGTAAAACCTTTCTGGGAAGGAAAATCGATTCGCGACAGAATTATGGAAGAGGTTGACCAGGAATGGAAAGATGCTTATGCAGCAGGAGTATTCACTGAATTTATGGAGCAGAGAGCTCCGGGGCATACTGTTGCAGATGAAAAGATTTTCAAAAAAGGAATGCTCGATTTCAAAAATGAAATTGAAGAAGCAATAAACAATCTTGATTTTAATTCCGATGCAGAAGCATTTCAGAAAAGAGAACAGCTCAGAGCAATGGAGATAAGTTGCGATGCGCTTATCCTTTATGCTGAAAGATATTCTGAAAGATTAAAAAAACTTGCAGAAGAAGAAACAAACGAAACACGTAAAGCCGAATTGCTTGAAATGGCAAAAGTTTGTGCCAGAGTTCCTGCTCACGCACCGGAAAGTTTCCACGAAGCTTTACAATATTACTGGTTTGTTCATCTTGGTGTTACAACAGAATTAAACACTTGGGATTCTTTTAATCCGGGCAGACTCGATCAGCATTTAATGCCGTTTTATAAAAAAGGTCTGGAAGAGGGAACTCTTACCAAAGAGAAAGCTAAAGAATTACTGATGGCTTTATGGCCTAAGTTTAATAATCAGCCTGCACCTCCTAAAGTTGGGGTAACAGCTCAGGAAAGTAATACTTATACAGATTTTTGTCTGATAAATGTTGGCGGAGTTACCCGTGAAGGTCACGACGCTACAAATGAAATGACTTATCTGATCTTAGATGTAATTGAAGAGATGAGACTGCTTCAGCCGAGCTCTATGGTGCAGATAAGTAAGAAAAATCCTGACAGACTTGTAAAACGTGCGCTGAAAATTATTAAAACCGGATTTGGTCAGCCTTCATTATTTAATACAGATGCACTGATTCAGGAGATGATTCGACACGGAAAATCGATTGAAGATGCGCGTGACGGTGGAGCAAGCGGTTGTGTTGAAACAGGAGCTTTTGGAAAAGAAGCTTACATTTTAACAGGCTATTTTAATCTTACAAAAGTTTTTGAACTTACATTAAATAACGGATTTGATCCGAGAACTAAAAAGCAGCTCGGACCTGAAACCGGTGATCCTGCAACTTTTGAATCATTTGAACAATTGTTTGATGCATATAAAAAGCAGCTGGATTATTTCATTGAAGTAAAAATAAAAGGCAACATTGTAATTGAAAGATTATACGCGCAATATCTGCCGGCTACTTTTATGTCAGTGTTTATTGATGACTGCATTAAAAACGGAAAAGATTATAATGCGGGCGGAGCAAGATACAATACCTCTTATGTGCAGGGTGTTGGAATCGGGACTTTAACAGACTCACTTTCTGCAATCAAGTATAATGTGTTTGAACAAAATAAATTATCAATGGCAAGAATGATGGACCTTCTCAAATCAAACTTTGAAGAAGATGAATCTATGCGTCAGTTAATGCTTAACGATACTCCTAAATATGGCAACGATGACGACTTTGCCGATGATATTACAAAAGATATTTTTGAATCCTTCTATGAACTGGTTGACGGAAGACCAAACACCAAAGGAGGATATTTCAGAATTAATCTTCTTCCTACAACAGTACACGTTTATTTCGGAAGTGTATTACAGGCAACTCCTGACGGCAGACTGGCGGGTCAGCCAATCTCTGAAGGAATTTCCCCTGTACAGGGAACAGATGTTAACGGACCTACGGCAGTTATAAAATCAGCTGCTAAAATAGATCACCTCAGAACCGGCGGAACATTACTGAATCAGAAATTTACACCTGATGTTTTCGAATCGGATGAGAATGTTGAGAAAATAGTTAACTTAATTCGCACATATTTCAGAATGGATGGACACCACATTCAGTTTAATGTGATTGATGTTGAAACTTTGAAGAAAGCAAAACTAAATCCGGAAAATTACAAAGATCTAATTGTACGTGTTGCCGGGTATAGCGACTATTTTGTGGATTTAGTTGAAGGACTTCAAAACGAAATTATTGAACGCACCGAACAGTCCATCTAGTGTTTGTGTGTTGAGAAGCACAGGTCACCTCTTTACGGGGTGACTTATTTTCCTAAAAAATAATCAGGCGAAAATATGTTTGAAGCAAAAGTATATCAAGAAAGAAGAAAAAAATTAAAAGAGACATTGGGCTCCGGAATTTTGTTGTTTTTGGGAAATGAAGAAAGTCCGATGAACTATTTTGATAATGTTTACCATTTCAGACAGGACAGTACCTTTCTCTATTTCTGGGGAATGGATTATCCTTCACTGGGAGCTGTAATTGATCTGGATGAAGATAAAGAAATTTTATTCGGAGATGAACTTTCCATCGATATGATAGTTTGGATGGGAACCCAGCCTACGTTAAAAGATAGAGCAGGCAAAGCAGGTATTAATGAAGTAATGTCTTATTCGTCACTTCATGAATATCTTGCAAAAAATAAAAAGAGAAAAATTCATTTCCTTCCTCCATATAGATACGAAAACAAAATTAAGCTTCACCAGATGCTTGATTTGCCAATAGAAAAAATTGAAGAAAACAAATCTGCAGAATTTATAAAAGCTGTTGTTGCACAGAGAGAAATTAAAAGTGCCGAAGAAATTGTTGAACTTGATAAAGCTGTCTCCATCAGTGCGGATATGCACATTGCCGCAATGAAAATGGCCAGACCGGGAATGAAAGAATCTGAAGTTGCTGCCAGAATACAGGAAGTTGCAGTAGCCGCAGGGGGACAACTTTCATTCCCTATAATTTGTACAATTAACGGACAAACACTTCACAATCATTATCACGGAAATACAATTGGTGAAAATGATCTGCTTTTAGTTGACGCAGGTGCTGAAACAGATACACATTACGCAGGAGATTTATCGCATACTTTCCCCATAAACTCTAAGTTCACAATGAAGCAGAAAGAGATTTACCAAATTGCTCTTAATGCTCATAACGCGGCAGTTGAAATGTTGCGTCCTGGCAATAAAATGCTGGATGTTCATTTCACTGCCGCCAGAACGATTTCCGAAGGGATGAAAGATTTGGGATTGATGAAAGGTGATCTGGATGAGGCTGTAAGACAAGGAGCACATGCACTTTTCTTCCAGTGCGGAACCGGACATATGATGGGACTTGACGTTCACGATATGGAAGATCTTGGTGAACAGTATGTTGGTTATGATGAAAATATTAAAAAGGAAACACAACTTTTCGGTTTGAAATCTTTGAGATTGGGGAAAGAATTAAAACCGGGATTTGTTTTTACCATAGAACCGGGGATTTATTTTATCCCCGAGTTAATTGATATGTGGAAAGCTGAAAATCGTTTTGCCGATTTCATTAATTATGATCGTGTGGAAGAATATAAAGGCTGGGGCGGATGTCGTTCCGAAGAAGATTTTCTTATCACCGAAGATGGCAAACGATTGTTAGGTAAAGATGTTCCTAAAACTATTGAAGATATTGAAGAAATCAGATCAAACATATAGGTGCAAAATGAAAAAACTGTTATTATTGATTTTATTGATCGGTGTTTGCGCAGCTCAGAGTCAAATAAAATTTGAAGATTTTTTTGAAAATAAAACTTTGCGTATCGATTACTACAGAGTTGGCGGCGCTAAAGGTGAAACAACTGTAATAGATAAAGTTTTAAAATATGGTGAATGGTACGGAAACCCTGACCAGGTTATCAGTCCTTTTCAAATGGGAAGAAACAGAATAAAACTTTACGATCTTACAACCAATCAGTTAATTTATTCCCGTGGTTATGATAATTACTTTGGCGAGTATCAGGTAAGTACAATAGCGCTTGCCGGTAAAGATCGTTCCTATTTTGAAACAGCATTGGTTCCGCTGCCGAAACGACCGGTAATGTTTGTACTTGAAACCCGCGACAAAGAATATGTTTATCACGTAAAGTTTCAAACCAAAATAGATCCGAAAGATTATCACATAAATTCCGAAACAAGAAAACGTAATGATATAATTGTAAAAGAAATTGATAATGGCAGTTCGCACAAAAAAGTTGATTTGGTTTTTGTCGGCGACGGTTACACTGCTGATGATGAAGAAAAGTTCAGAGCCGATTTAACAAAATATACAAAAGTGCTTTTTGAGCAGGAACCATACAAAAGCAGAAAAGATGATTTTAATGTTTACGGAGTTATGAGTCCTTCTGTTGAAAGCGGAGTGGATGAGCCAAGAAAAGGTGTTTACAAAAATACGGTTCTCAACTGTACTTTTAATTCACTCGATTCCGAAAGATATCTTTTAACAGAAGATGTAGAAACATTATACGATATAGTTTCTCAGGTTCCTTGCGATGCAATTGCAATTATGTGTAATATCGACAGATATGGCGGCGGCGGAATTTATAATTTCTACGCAACTTTTACAGCAAGCAACCAAAGAGATGATTATGTATTTCTTCACGAATTTGGTCATTCATTTGCCGGACTCGCAGATGAGTATTACACATCAGATGTTGCTTACACAGATTTTTATCCAAAAGGAATTGAACCTGCAGAACCAAATATAACTGCGCTTCTTGACAAAGATCATTTGAAGTGGAAAGATTTAATGTCACCCGGATTAGGAATTCCAACCGAATGGGGAAAAGAAACTTTTGACAGTCTTAACACAACAATCGGTAAACTTTATAAAGAACGTGCTAAGAAGTTGAAGTCTGCGAAAACAGAATCGGAAAAGAAAAAAATTACTTCTGAAACAAGAGAAAGAGTAAGAGAAACTTATGCTGCACTTGATAAGTTTTTGAAAGAACATCCGTTAAGAGGAAAAGTAGGAGTTTTTGAAGGTGCGGGATATTCAAGCAAAGGTTTATACAGACCAACACTTAACTCCATTATGCACAAGTTTACCAAAGAAGATAAAAGTTATTATCCGGTAAGTGCAAAAGCTATTAATGATATGATAGATTTTTATACAAAATAAATTTTAAAAGTAGAGAGCGATTAATTAAGAATTATATATCAGGAATTTAGTATGTCAGATTTTCAAGAAAAATTAAAGAATATTTACAATTGGCAGCCGCCAAAAGAATGGATTAAAATAAATGCAATAGATGCACACACAGGCGGAGAACCGCTAAGAATAATTACGAGCGGATTACCTGAATTAAAAGGTGATACAATTCTTGAACGCCGCAGATATATGAAAGAAAATTTAGATCATTTGCGTACGGCATTAATGTGGGAACCTCGCGGTCATGCAGATCAGTATGGTTGTGTTATAACTCCTCCCTGCACAGAAGAAGCAGATTTCGGAGTTTTGTTTCTGCACAACGAAGGCTACAGTACAATGTGCGGACACGCAATTATTGCTGTTACAAAAATAGCACTTGAAACCGGATTGATTGAAATGAAATATCCTGAAACGGTTTTAAAAATAGATGCTCCTGCCGGACTAATAACTTCTTATGCTCAATGCAAAGATGGTAAAGTTGAAAATGTTTATTTCCATAATGTTCCTTCTTTTGTTCTAATGGAAAATGAAACAGTAAAAGTTCCCGGTTTGGGTGATATAAAATTTGATATTGCATACGGCGGTGCTTTTTACGCTTATGTAAATGCAAAAGAAGCAGGCGTTGAAATGATTGCCGATGATTACAGAAATTTAATTGAAAAAGGAATGGCGATTAAAAATGCCGTTATGGAACAATTTGAGATCAAACATCCTTTTGAAGAAGATTTAAGTTTCTTGTACGGAACAATATTTATTGGTGATCCGATAAACGAAAATGCTGACAGCAGAAATGTATGCATTTTTGCCGAAGGAGAAGTTGACAGGAGTCCGACCGGAACAGGTGTAAGTGCAAGAATGGCATTACATCATCACAAAGGTGATTTAAAGGTTGGTGAAAAAATGGTAATCGAAAGTATTCTTGGTTCAAGCTTTACTTGCAGCGTGAAAGAAGAATGTACTTTTGGTCCGCACAAAGCAGTTATTCCTCAGGTGGAAGGAATTGCGCACATTAACGGAAAAGGTGAATTTTTAATCGATCCAGAAGATCCATTAAAAGATGGATTCATTTTAAGATAAAAACGGAAAAGCTATGTTTAAAAAACATCCAAAAGGTTTAAGTACATTATTTAATATAGAAATGTGGGAAAGAGTCGGCTTTTTTATAATGTCGGCAATCTATGTCCTTTATATGGATAAGGAATTGAAATTTTCCGATTCAGATAAAGGAACCTTGTACGCAGTTTTTTTAGTAGTTGCATACCTTTTTCCCTTGGTCGGCGGATGGTTAGGGGATAAAGTTCTGGGCCAGGTAAAGACGATGCGTATCGGCATAATAATGATGGGAGCCGGGTATGCCTCGCTGGCACTGTCATCTATTGATGCATTGGCATTGTTTTACCTTGGTCTGGGTTTAGTTTCCGTAGGAACCGGAATATTTAAAGTTAATATGTCGGTTCTTGTTGGAAATCTTTACAGAGAAAAACCTGATTTAAGAGATGCGGGATTTAATATCTATTACATGGGTGTAAATCTCGGCGGAGTTATTGGTCCGTTACTAATTACAATAATTGGAATTATAACAAACGATTTCAAATTTTCTTTTTGGACTGCATCAGTCGGTATGGTAATGGCATTCTTCTTCTTGCAAAAGGGTCAAAAAATACTTTCTACAATTGATACTTTTGGGGAAAATAAATCTGAAGAAGAAAAAGCACAAAAGATTGAAGATAATATGGACAAAAAAGAATATTGGCAGAGAGTTGCTGCACTAACAGTTCTTTTTGTAATTGCCAGTTTGTTCTGGCTTCCGTTTTATCAGAATGGTGCCGCACTTACTCTTTTTGCAGATCGTTCTACAATTCATCTGAACTGGCTGCGTCCTGAAACATATCAGATTTTTAACCCTGCCTTTATTTTGTTGCTTACAGCTCCAATGCTTGCAATCTTTGCCCGATTAAGAATGAAATCAAAAGAACCATCCACTCCGTTAAAAATATTTATTGGTTTATTAATTATGGGTGGTGCAATGTCAATAATGGTTTTTGCATCAATAATGGGCGGAAACGCAGATGAACCTGTTATGTCACCGAACTGGCTGATTTCAACTTATCTTGTAATAACGGTTGCGGAAATTATGATTTCTCCAATGGGACAATCTTACGTATCCAAAGTTTCACCTCCGAGTATCAGAGGAGTAATGATGGGGGGATGGTTTATGTCAACAGCAATTGGCGCAATGAGTGCAGGAATATTTACAAAATTTTACAGTGACGTTCCGCATCATCAATACTTTATGCTGCTTGCCGGACTCGCAATTTTTGCATCAATTCTTGTACTTGTATTTATGAAAAAGTTAAATCGATTTGCTAAATAAAAATAAGGTGTATTATGTTAATCAAAGAAAAAGTAAATCAAGCTAAAGAAATATTAAATGAATTCAATATAGATTGCTGGATTACGTTTGTAAGAGAAAGCCAGATTAACGGTGATCCGATGCTTGCGTTTTTAACTGAAGCAGATGTTACCTGGCATTCCGCATTTATAATTAATAAAGATGGAAGTACACACGCAATAGTAGGAAGATATGATAAACCCGCTATTGAAGAATTAGGTGCTTACGATAATGTTGTTGGTTTTGTTGAAGGCATTAAAGCTCCTTTCCAGGAATATATGAAAGAAAAAAATCCGGGGAAAATTGCAATAAATTATTCTAAAGGTTCTGAGATTTGTGACGGACTTACATACGGAATGTATTTAACTCTTTATGAACTTTTGGCTGAAATCGGTTTGGAAGACAGACTTGTTTCTGCTGAAAGATTAGTTTCCGCTTTACGTGAAAGAAAATCTGAAACAGAACTTGTACATATTAAAAAGGCTGTTGAAATAACAGAAGAAATTTGGGATGCAGTTTCTAAGTTTGTTAAACCGGGAATGATGGAAAAAGAAATTGCCGAGTTTATGAAAGCTGAAGCAAAACGTCACGAGGTTGGACTTGCCTGGGAGCCTTCCTGTTGTCCTGCAGTATTTGCCGGTCCGGACGGTGCAGAAGCGCATTATCCTCCGGGAGAAAATCCTGTACAGCGCGGACATATTTTAAATATGGATTTTGGTGTAAGTTACAATGGTTATGTTTCTGACACACAAAGAACTTTTTACATTCTTAAAGAAGATGAAACAACAGCTCCCGAAGATGTTATGAAAGGATTTAATACAATTGTTGAAGCAGTTGAAGAATCTAAAAGAGGAATTAAGATAGGTATTGAAGCTCACGAAATTGATAAGATTGCGCGTGACATAGTTGTTGCAAATGGTTACGAGGAATTTCCGCACGGATTAGGTCATCAGCTTGGAAGATTTTCTCACGACGGTACAGCTTTACTTGGACCAAAATGGGAAAAGTATGCTGAGAAACCTTTCAAAAAACTTGAAGAAAATATGGTCTTTACAATCGAGCCTAGATTAACAGTTCCGAACAGAGGAATTGCAACAATTGAAGAAATGATTGTTATTAAAAAAGATGGAGCCGAATGGATTACAACTCCACAAAAAGAAATTATTTTAATAAAATAAATTAAAATTTATATATTTAGCCGAACGTCAATAAATGACATTTTGTTAAATAGTTTATAGGGGAGAAAGATGAAAAGAACAAAACTCTTTATTCTTTTTGTTTTAAGCTTAATTATTTCTGTAAGTGCACAGGAATTAAATGATAAGTTTGTTAAAGATATGCTGGAAGCCAAAGATGTTGATATCACCGGTTTCCGATTTACATTAATGATTGATCAACCACTTGATTATGAAGATCCTTCCAAAGGAACTTTTAAGCAAAGAGTTTTTGTTAAACATGTCGGGTTTGATAAACCTGTTGTTATTCATACAAGAGGATATAATGCAAGACCCGGAGCAAGAAATCACGAACTTTCAAGAATTTTGAACTGTAATGAAATTGAAGTTGAGCACAGATTTTTTGGTCCTTCTAGACCTGCAAGTGTAAACTGGGATGTTCTTACAGTTAAAAACGCAGCAAATGATCATCACAGAATAGTTGAGATGTTCAAAAAATATTACACTGGTAAATGGATTAATACAGGAATAAGTAAAGGCGGACAAACAGCATTATTGCATCGTTTCTTTTTTCCGGAAGATGTAGATGTTACAGTTGCTTATGTTGCTCCTATTAATCTTGAAGAAAATGATGAAAGAATTTACAGTTTCCTTGAAGATAGTGTTAGTACGCAGGAAAAGAGAGATGTTGTTATCAAATTGCAGAGAGCACTTCTTGAAAGAAGAGACGAAATCATTCCTATGATTAAAGAAAACATCGATGCAATGGGATTAACATTCAAAATTGGATTTGATCTTGCTTATGAGATGTCAGTCCTTGAATCATATTTCTCATACTGGCAGTATCAGGATGGTGATGTTTCAAAACTTCCTGCACCAGATGCTCCTGCAAAAGATTTATACAGATTCCTTATGTCAACAAATCCGTTCCTGATGTTTGCCGATCAAAGTAATGATGCGCTTATGGCTGCAATGGTTCAGAATTACAGAGAACTCGGATTTTACGGATATAAAACAGAAGGTTACAGAGATTTATTAAAGTTTGCCAAAGGTGATTTTATTGATAATAAAATGTTGGTTGCTGACAGTATAAAAGTTGAGTATGACGGTACTGCTGTAAATGCAATGAACAAATGGCTTAAAGAAGAAGGCAATGAAATTATCTACATTTATGGCGGACAAGATATATGGTCAGCAACAATGTTTATCCCAACAGATAAAACCAATGCCTTATTAATGATAAAAGAAGGTGCTGCACACGGTGCAAATATCAGATCTTTTAAAGGTGAAAAAAGAGAAACGATTTTAACGACTCTTGAAAAATGGCTGGACTTAAAAATTAACAGAAGAAGAATCAGATAATTTGGCGGTCGGAAGACCGCTTATAAAATAAAAGGTTAAAGATGCGTACAGGAAAAATATATAATTATCTTCTACTATTTTTGATTATTGGACTGGCCGGTTGCCAGCAAAAACCGGTAAATGAAATTGATGCGTTGTTTCAACGACTTTCAAAAAGTAAAGATTTAAGTGTTAAAAAAGCTGAGTTTACAGTTGATGTAATGCAGCCGCTTGATCATTTTAATAAAAACAGCGAACAGTTTCCTCAAAGAATTTATATTAAGCATGTCGGGTTTGACAGACCTGTAGTTCTTGTTACAGAAGGATACGGAGCGCGTGACAGAAAAAGTGAGTTGGCAAATCTACTGAATGCAAATGAAATCAGAGTTGAATACAGATACTTTAATACATCCAGACCAGATTCTTTGGATTGGAACTATTTAACTCTTGAACAAGCAGCAACTGATCATCACAGAATAGTTGAGATATTTAAAAAATATTACAAAGGTAAGTGGGTAAATACAGGAATAAGTAAAGGCGGACAATCAACGCTTGCTCACAGATATTTTTTCCCGGAAGATGTTGATGCGTCTGTACCTTATGTTGCACCTTTGAACCTTGCTGAAGAAGATGAAAAAATTTATGATTTTATTGATAATAAAGTCGGAACCAAAGAAGATCGCGACAGAGTAACAAAATTTCAGAGGTTGTTATTAAAAAGAAGAAATGAAATTTTGCCTGAGATAAAAAAATATTGTGCTAAGAGAGAATATACTTTTAGAAAAGGTTTAGAGCACGCGTATGAATTTATGGTTCTGGAATTTTCTTTTGGTTACTGGCAGTGGGGTGATGGAGATACAAAAAAATTACCCGGCAAAAAAGCTTCCGCAGAAAAGTTAGCTAAAGCGTTAATAAAATCTGGCGGTGTAGGATTTTTTAGTGATCAGAGCAGAGTAGATGATCCGTTTAATTATCAGGCATATACCGAGATGGGAATGTACGGATATAAGACAAAAAAATTCGAAGATTTGCTGAAGTTTGCCAAAGCTGACATAGTTTCTAACAAAGAATTTGTTTCACAAAAATTACCTCCATTTAAAGTTGAAATAATGCAGAAAATGTCTGATTGGATACTGGACAATGGTAATAATATTCTTTATATTTATGGTGGATTCGATCCTTGGTATGCAACAGGTGTTACTATAGGAAAAAACACAAACGCAGTAAAAATGGTTCTTAAAAAAGCAAATCACGGTACAAGAATCAGACACTTTAAAGGAGAAGAAAAGGAAAGAATCTATTCCACGTTAGAGAAATGGTTAGACGTTAAAATAGACAGATCTAAATAATTAAAAAGGAGTGTATCGTAAGTTAGTTGTTACTTTTTTTATAACCCCAATTATAAAAGCATAATATACTCTCGACCAAGGTTAAGTTCGGCACTGCCTCGATGCTGCGTTTATAAACTGGTCGCATAACAACGACTTTAGATCACTCCTCTTTTTTCCCGCACATAAACAAATTACTAATAAATGGAGCATTCATGACTATTCAGGAAAACTGCTACAATCTTTTATCTCTTGAAGGAAAAGTTGTTGCAATTTCAGGAGCTGCTTCCGGTATTGGAAAAGGAACAGCTGTTAAACTAGCCGAATTTGGGGCAAAAATTATACTATTTGATGTTAACGTTAACAAGGGACTTGAAGTCCAGGAAGAAATTAAACAAATTGGCGGTGAAGCAACTTTTATAAAGTGTGATGTAACTGATGCTGCCAATTGCGAAAACGGGGTAGGTGCTGCAATTGAAAAATATAAAAAGATAGATGTGTTATTTAACAATGCCGGTATTGCCGTAAGAAAAAATGCTGTGGATCTTGAACCTGACGAATGGGATCTGGCGTTAAACGTTTCATTGAAGGGGCAATATTTGTTGTCTAAATATGTGATTCCTAAAATGAGAGAAAATGGCGGCGGCAGTATAATTAATACCGGTTCTGGCTGGTCATTGCGCGGCGGTGAAAATGCAGTTGCCTACTGTGCAATGAAAGGTGGTACTTTGAATATGACAAGAGCTATGTGTCTGGATCACGGAAAAGATAATATTCGTGTAAACACTGTTTGTCCGGGCGACATTGACACACCAATGCTGCAGAGCGAATGTGAACAACTTGGCGGAAATTATGATGAAAACTATAAAGACGAATGTGGCGACAGACCAATCGCTCGTTTGGGCACGCCAGAAGATGTTGCAAATGCTGTTTTGTTTTTTGCAAGTGATATGTCGAGCTGGATAAGTGGTGCGCATCTTGTTGTTGACGGCGGCGGTATTGCCGGTTAAAACTTTGAATTAAAAATTTTCTTCTTTACAACTCCGGTTATTAAAAAATGACCGGAGTTTCTAAATCTCTCTTTTTAGCAAAAATTCCCGGCTAATTGATCAATTGACAAATCATTTTGTTAAATAATTCAAAATCTTAATCTAAAATTGCATAATCATATAAATCCATAAGGAACTTTACATTATGCGAACCAAAATTTTTCTTTTTCTGATTTTACTCGGCACTTTATACTCGCAGGAAAAAAATACCATGCCGGAAGAGTTTATCTACACAACTGTTAAAATAGATGAACCACCTAAGATAGATGGAATTTTTACTGACAAATGCTGGCTGCAGGGAAAATGGGAGAAGTTTTATTTTCAGCGCGAACCAAATGGCGGAAAAGCTCCGACACAGGAAACCAAGTTCAAAATTTTATACGATGAAAAAAATATCTATGCTGCATTTATTTGTTATGATAAGGAGCCTGAAAAAATTGCCAGCTGGCTTGGTGAACGAGATCAGTTTGTAGGAGATGTTGTTAATATCTGTCTTGACAGTTATTGCGATAAAAGAACCTCTTACGATTTTGGTGTTACGGCAGGGGGAGCCAAACACGATGTTTACATTTCAAATGGTACAGAAGTAAATGAAAACTGGAATCCGATTTTTGATGTTAAAGTTGAAATTACCGATAGTTCCTGGCAGGCTGAATTTGAAATACCTTTTTCACAGATACGCTTTAATGAAAAAGAAGAGCAGGATATGCGTCTCCATTTATGGCGCTGGATTTACAGAAATTCAGAAGAAGATAACTGGGAAGTTAATCCCCGTTCCAATTCTTCCTGGCTTGAAAAATATGGTTTGCTAAAAGGCATAAAAGGAATTGATGCATCACGACAAATAGAAATACAACCTTTTTTCTCGTATAAAACAAATTTTCACAAAAAGGAAGAGGGCAATCCTTTTCGTGACGGATTTGATGATCAGGTTGATTTAGGACTGGATGCAAAGATTGGCGTTTCTGAAAATATGACTTTGGATCTTACTGTAAATCCTGATTTTGGACAAATAGAAGCTGATCCTTCAAAAATAACTCTTTCAGCTTATGAAATAAGATATGATGAAAAAAGACCATTTTTTATTGAAGGAAAAAACTTCCTGAGTATGAATTCAATTTTTTATTCGAGAAGAATAGGACAGGCACCCCGATACACGCCCGGAGTCTCGACTAATGAATATGTTGATAACCCGCTGACAGGAAAAATAATTGCTGCTGCCAAGTTAACCGGACAAACAAAAAATGGTTTAACAATCGGAATATTGGAAAGTGTGACCGGCAAAAGATATGCAGAGGTGAAGTCAGGAGATAAAACAAAAGAGATAAGAGTAGAACCGCTTACAAATTATTTTGTAGCGCGAGTTCAAAAAAATTCTGATTCAGGTAATCTTATGTATGGCGGAATGATTACAGCGGTTAACAGGAAAATTGAAGATGATCATCTGGATTTTTTAACTGAGTCAGCATATACAGGTGTTGCTGATTTAATTTACAGATGGGATAAGAAAAAATATTTTGCAAAAGCCACTGCAATTGCGAGTTCAGTAAGAGGTTCAAAAGAAGCAATAACCAGAGTACAAAAATCATCGGCGCATTATTATCAGCGTCCCGATGCAGATTATATTGATCTTGATGAAAACCTTACATCATTAAACGGCTATGGTTTAAGAGTTTCCGCAGGTAAAGAAGGAGGAGTGCCGTTCAGATATTCAACAGATCTTATAGTATATTCTCCGGGATTAGAATTAAATGATTGCGGATATTTACCGGAAGCAGATGTAATTGAAAATAAAAACAATCTGGAATATGTGATCTTAAACCAATTTGGTGAAATAAGAAATTTGAGTGTGGAGTTATCGCAGATATCAAAATTTAATTTTGGGGGACAAAATACAAATCTGGCTCTTGAAAATGAAGTATATATAAACTTCACAAACCATTGGGCAATAGGAACAACTTTTAGAAGAACTTTTCCTTCAATCAGCACCACAAAAATACATGGCGGTCCATCTATTAAGACAGTCGGGAACTGGTACTACAATCTATATCTGCATTCAGATACCAGAAAATTTGTAAATACTTCACTCTCCTGCGGATATAGAAAAAAAGATGAAGGAGGAAGTTATGACTGGTCAATTACCCCTGAAGTTAATGTGAGATTTTCAGAATCATTTAATGTTCAGGCGATATATGATTACTCTTTTATCAGAGAAAATCTGCAATATGTTTCTACGGTTGATTTGACAAATCAAAAAGGATATTTGCACGGATTGGTGGATCAGACATACTCAAGTTTTTCATTAAGATTTTCATATCACATAACTCCTGAGTTATCAATCAGATATTATGGAAACGTGTTCATTGCTAATCGTGAATATTCCGAATTCAAAATGATTACAGATCCAAAAGCGGAAAAATATGAAGAGAGATTCAGGAATCTCAAAACAGAAAATATGAAATATGATAAAACCAGAGGGCAATATTTGGTACACGATGATTCCGAAGTATATTCGTTTTATAACCCTGATATGTACAGATTAAACTTTAATTCAAATCTTGTATTTCGTTGGGAGTTTAATCCCGGTTCAACTCTTTATTTTGTTTTTTCTCAAAGCAGAGCAGGAAATGAAAGATTTCGTCAGATAAATTTTGGTGACGGAGCAAGTGAATTGTTCGACATCTTTCCTGAAAATATATATATGTTGAAATTTAATTACTGGTTTAGTTATTAGTAATATTTCTTGATAGTTGATTGGAATACCTTGGTAAACAAGGCATTTTATTTTAAAGGATTGATATGTTAAATTTTTAACACTAAATTTAAATCCCGGCAGTTAGTTTGTCAGGCAATTTAAATTAAACAGTGAAAAGATGTGATTAAGCGAATAGTTTTAATATTACTAACTCTTACATTTTTTAATACCAGTGTTTCTCAGACAAACCTTGAACAGAAAAAGGCAAAGCTTTTACAATATACAGGAAGTGAAAGAGTCGATTTACTTCTTACACTTTCTGAAGAAATGGTAGAAGAAAAACCGACACAGGGATTAGAGTGGGCGCTTGAAGCGATTGAGCTTTCTTACGAACTGAAATTAAAAGAAAAACTTGGGAAAAGTTTTAAGCTTGTTGGAATGTGTCACGAAGATTTAGAGGATTTTGAAAAGGCAATTGAATATTATCTGAAAGCGCTAAAAATATTTAAGGAAACAGGTAATTTACAGGAAGAAGGAATTTGCTGGAATTACGCCGGATATATTTACTGGTATATGAAACACTTTGAAAAAGCCAGACAATATTTTTTCAATTCGATAGAAGCAGCGCAAAAAGTAAAAAATGAAAATCTTCTGGCAAGGAACTATAATCACATTGGTTTATGTTTTGCAGAAGAAGAACAAAGTAAAGAAGCGTTACAGTTTTTTCAAAAATCGCTAAAGCTTTATGAGAAAAATAATGACCTGAAAGGTATTCCTGTAGTTAAGACAAACATCGGTTATACATATTTAAAATCGGAAGATTATAAAACTGCATTAATATATTTACAAGAATCATTAAAGCTGCATCAAAACAGGTTTCCGGAAAAAAAGTTTGCAATCACCGAAATATTAAACTATCTGGGAAAATCATATCTTTTTACAGGTAAGTTTGCATCAGCCGAAGAGGCAATTAGAAAAGCAAGAAAAATGGCAGTTAAAATAAACAGTAATTATTTGTTGAATGAAAACAATTTGATTTTTTCACAATATTATTACGAGTCAGGGGATTATAAAAAATCTTTAGAGTATTACAGAGAATGGAATAAGTTAAAAGATAAAATTTTTCCTGCTGTTAAAACTTACAATATAGCGGCAAAAGAATCTGCTGCAAATCGTATTTTACAAAATGAAAATAATCTTTTCAGCAGTGTTAAATTACATCTTTTGAATAATTTATTTTTAATAATAATATTCATCGGTGCGTCGATATTAATAATTATCTACCTTTACAAAAAAAATAAAAAGAAAGCTGATACTGCTCCGAAGTATAAGTCATCTAAAATTTCAGCTGGCCTGAAATCAGAAATTCTGATAAAACTAGATGAAACATTTAACGAAAAAAAATATTATCGTAACAAAGATGCGAGTATAAATAATCTCGCCGGAGAATTAAAAATCAACAGATCTTATCTTTCGCAGGTAATTAATGAAGAATATAAAAAATCGTTTAACAATGTGATTAACGAAATGAGAATAAAGGAAGCAGCCGCGCTTTTAACACAGGAGGAAAATAAGCAATATACAATTGAGCATATTGCAAATGTTGTCGGGTTCAGTTCAACTACAGCCTTTAACAGAGCCTTTAAATCGACATTTTCCTGTTCCCCCACACAATATATTAAAGATCAAAAAGCATCAGTTAAAACAGATTCCGGTAAGTAAAACAGGTTCAAAATTAAGTTAAAATTAATGTTTATCTAGCAACTTTATTAAGATTTATGTATATTGATGTTAACGTTAACAATTTGTTAAATGGAGGTAAGATTGGGAAATCTAAGTAGTGTACATCCATACATCCCTAATTCTGTTGAAGAAGTGCAGAAAGAGAT
The DNA here is from genome assembly GCA_041725875.1 of Rhodothermaceae bacterium. Classification (GTDB taxonomy): domain Bacteria; phylum Bacteroidota; class Ignavibacteria; order Ignavibacteriales; family Melioribacteraceae; genus JBGRQB01. The sequence goes on along the minus strand of JBGRQB010000005.1, from coordinate 31,208 downwards.
GTTAAAGGATATTGGAGTTAACAGTATTGACGATTTATATGAAGATATTCCGCAGGAATTACGTTTCAAAGGTGAAATGAATCTGCCGGAAGCTTGTGAATCGGAATTTGAATTAAGAAAACATGTTGAAGGAATTTTGGCTAAAAATATCAGTACGTCTGAAAGCATTAGTTTTTTAGGCGGCGGAAGCTACAAACACTTTGTTCCTTCAGTTGTTGATGAAGTAATAAACAGATCAGAATTTCTTACAGCTTATGCTGGTGAGCCGTACGAAGATCACGGAAGATTCCAGGCATTGTTTGAGTATGAAAGTCTGATGGGTGAACTTCTTGACTGTGACGTTGTTAATGTTCCTACTTATGATTGGGGACAGGCCGCAAGTACAGCTTGCAGAATGGCTGGCAGACTTGCAGAGCGTGATGAAATTTTAGTTTGCGAAGCTATTTCACCAGACAGAATGCTTGTAATCAAAAATTACTGCGAGCCGGTAATGAAAGTGAAAACGGTCAAAGTTGATCAGGCTACAGGTGAGATAGATCTGGAAGATTTAAAATCCAAAATAACTGAAAAGACTGCTGGTGTTTACTTTGAAAATCCAAATTACTTTGGAGTGATTGAAAGCAACGGTCAGGAAATATCTGACATTATGCATAATGCAGGCGCTGAAGTTGTTGTGGGTGTTGATCCTGTTTCCTTAGGTATTTTAACTCCGCCTATGCAGTATGGTGCTGATATAGTTTGTGGTGATATTCAGGGACTTGGAAACCATATGGGATTTGGCGGAACTCTTGCCGGATTTATCGGAACAAGAGATGAAGAAAGATACGTAATGGAATTTCCTTCTCGTCTTTTTGGTATTGCAAAAACTGAAAAAGAAGGCGAATGGGGATTTGATGATGTAGCGTATGACAGAACTTCTTTTGGTGTAAGAGAAAAAGGAAAAGAGTTTATTGGTACTGCTGCAGCATTATATGGAATTGCAACTGCTGTTCATTTATCCCTAATGGGACCGGAAGGAATGAAAGACGTTGGACAGTTGTGTCTTCAAAAATCATTATATCTTAAAAAGAAACTTCAAACTGTTAACGGTGTGGCAATTAAACATAGTTCTGCATCGTTCAAAGAATTTGTTGTTGATTTTTCCGGATGTAAAAAATCTTTGTCAGAAATTAATAAAGCACTTCTGGCAGAAGGAATTTTTGGCGGAAAAGAATTAACAGGCGATTTTGATGAATTAAAAAATTGTGCATTGTTTTGTGTAACTGAAACAATTGGACAAAAAGAAATCGACAAACTGATTGAAGTTCTTACAAGAATATTGAATTAAAAATTGAAGAGGATTAAAAATGAAAATAGATCCAAATAGCAGATTGAGAAATTTTCATCAGGCCAAATGGGATGAAGAAATAATTTTTCAACTTGGCAGAAAAGGAGAAAGAGGAGTTTTACTCCCGAAAATAGAAAATGAAATAAAAGATACAGTTGGTGATGCATTATCTGAACTGCCGCAAAATATGGTTCGTAAAGAAGCGCCGGCCCTTCCTGAAATTTCACAGATGAGAGTCTTGAAACATTTTCTGCGCTTGTCTCAGCAAAACCTTGGTGCAGATTTAAATGTTGATATTGGTCAGGGAACCTGCACAATAAAATATAATCCGAAGATTAATGAAGAGTTTGCAAGAAACCCGAAAGCATCTCAACTTCATCCTTATCAGGACGAAGATACAGTTCAGGGTGCTTTACAGGTTTATTATGAAATGGATAAAATTTTCCAGGAAATTTCTGGTCTTGACAGATTCACATTTCAGCCAAGCTCCGGTTCACACGCAATATTAACTATGGCTTCCATTATGCAGAAATATCACGAAGCAAATGGTGAAGCAGAGCAGCGTGATGAATTAATAACAACTATCTTTTCACACCCTTCAGATGCTGCAGCTGCAGCTGTTAAAGGTTATAAAATAATTACAATTTATCCTGATGAAAATGGTTATCCTGATTTAGAAGCATTAAAAGCGGCTGTGTCAGAAAGAACCGCAGGTGTGTTTTTAACAAATCCTGAAGACATCGGAATATTTAACCCAAAAGTAAAAGAATTTACAGAAGTTGTTCATAAAGCTGGTGGTATTTGTGGTTACGATCAGGCAAATGCAAATGGTATTTTAGGAATTACAAGAGCAAAAGAAGCCGGATTTGATATTTGTTTCTTTAATCTGCACAAAACTTTTGGTACTCCTCACGGTTGTGGTGGTCCGGCAGCAGGCGCACTTGGCGTTACAAAAGAACTGGTAGAATTTCTTCCTGCTCCGTTAGTTGACTTTGACGGTGAAAAATATTCACTTAATTATAACCTGAAAAATTCAATTGGAAAAACAAGATCTTTCCACGGTCCTTTCCCGGTAATATTAAAAGCTTATGCCTGGATAAAAAGTATGGGAACCGAAGGATTATTACAGGTAGCAAAAACAGCGGTTCTGAATAACAACTACGTCTTAAAACATATAACTGATATTGACGGAGCCGACTCACCATTCCCTGGCGGCAGACACAGAATAGAACAGGTACGTTATACCTGGGAAAAACTTTATAAGGAAACAGGATGTGACACTCACGATATCACATTAAGAATGGCTGATTTTGGATTCCATTTATGGTCAAGTCATCATCCGTTTATTGTTCCTCAACCTTTTACAATTGAGCCAACCGAAGCATATTCAAAAGATGAGCTTGATGAATATCTTGATGCACTTCGCCACATTGCAAAAGAGAGTCGTGAAGAACCTGAAACAGTTAAAACAGCACCTCACAACAGTGTAATTCACAGAGTTGATTCCAGCTGGATGGATGATCCTGAAAAATGGGCAATCACCTGGAGAGCTTACAAAAAGAAACATCTGCAAAAAGAAGAAGTGGAAGTATAAAATTATAACTGACCGGAGTTTTCTCCGGTCAGTTTAACAGAGAGGTTATTGATGAAAAAAAATCTAATCGCATTAATTATAATTGCGAGCTTATCAAACCTTTTTGCCCAATCAATTCTGGATGACTATAAAAGAGCAGAAAGTTATTTAGCGGAAGGAATTTCCAAAGTAACATTCAAAACAGATGTAAATCCAAACTGGATAAAAAACAGCAGCAGTTTCTGGTATAAACTCAAAACCAGAAATGGAACTGAATATAAAATAGTTGATGCAGAGAGCGGCAAAAAAAGATCAGCATTTAATCAAAAAAAATTAGCAAAAGTTATTTCAGAAAAATTTGATACCAATTCAACTGAATACAATTTAGGAATTGAGTTAAAAGAAATTAAATCTGATTTAAACACAATTGTATTTAAATATAATTCAAAACTTTGGTCGTTTGAAAAAGAAACAAAAAAAATAAAAGAATTCGTCAGTGAAAAATCTGCAAAAAATACAAATGTCTCTCCTGACGGGAAATGGGAAGTTGTTTCAAAAGAATATAATTTGTTTCTGGTAGATTTACCAGAAAAGGATACAACTCAACTGACTTTTGACGGCGTTGAAAATTACGATTACGGATACTGGCCTTCCTGGTATGCAATAACAAATGCTGTTAAAGAGAAAAGTGAAAAAAGAACTGCAAATGTTACCTGGTCTCCTGACAGCAAAAAGTTTTATACATATCGCGTAGATAGAAAAAATGTAACAAAACTTTGGATGTTAAAATCAGCAGTTGAAAATAGTTTTCAGGCAGAACCATATTATTATGAAAGAAGTTTAGCCGGATTTGATAAAACTACTAATGTTGAATATGTAATTTTTGATATCGAAAAAAACAAAAACTACAAAATAGATAAAAAGCCGTTTGCTTCTTTTCTTTCCTGGAATTCACCTAAATGGAAAGATGACAGTAAATCATTAAACTGGTTTTATACTCATCGCGGACACAATTTAGTTGAAGTTTTATCAATCAATGCTGAAACAGGAAAATGTAAAACTTTAATAAAAGAAACTTCAGATACTTATGTTGATCCGGCTTTGTTTAAGGTTCATTATCTTAAAAACCAAAATCAGTTACTGCTTACTTCTGAGCGTGATGACTGGAATCATATTTATCGTTATAATCTTGAAACAGGTGAATTGATTAATCAGGTTACAAAAGGAAATTTTGTTGTAATTGAAGTCACAGACATAAATGAAGAAACAGAAGAAATAATTTTCAGAGCAGTTGGCAGAGACGGTCAAGATCCTTATTTACGTTTCTACTACAGCGTTAAATTTGACGGAAGCAAACTAAAACTATTAACACCTGAAAATGCTTATCATTACATTCAATTGTCACCTGACAAAAACTATTTTGTTGATAATTTTTCTCGTGTTGATAAAAAGCCGGAAAGTGTTTTAAGAAAAGTAAATGGTGAATTAGTCTGCAAACTGGAAGAAAGTGATATAACAGATTTAGTTGCAAGGGGATATAGATTTCCGCAAACACACAAAGTAAAAGCACGCGACGGAAAAACAGATATCTATTGCTGTATGTTTGTTCCGTCTAATTTTGATCCTGCAAAAAAATATCCTGTGATTGATGCAACATATTCCGGTCCGCACAGAATATGGTCACCTAAAACTTTTATGTCAGCAGCAAGAAATCACATGCAGCCAATTGCTGAACTGGGATTTATTGTTGTTACTGTTGACGGATTAGGAACAGCTTTCAGAAATAAAAAATTCCACGAATTCTCTTATCAAAACTTAGGAGACAACGGTTCACCCGATCATATTGCAGCAATTAAGCAGCTTGCCGAAAAATACTCTTTTATGGATATTTCAAAGGTGGGAATTTATGGACAATCAGCCGGTGGGTATGACGCTGCAAGAGCAATGTTTATGTATCCAGAGTTTTACAAAGTCGGAGTTTCCGCTTCAGGTAATCATGATTTAAGAATGTCCAAAGCCTGGTGGCCTGAACTGTGGATGGGATATCCGGCAGGAAAACATTATGATGAGCAATCTAACCTTAATCACGCGCACAAGCTCGAAGGAAAACTTTTGCTGATAACGGGTGATATGGATAATAATGTAAATCCCGCAAGTACAATAAAACTTGTTGATGAACTTATGAAACATGGAAAAGATTTTGATTTGATGATACTTACAAACTGGGATCATGCAGTTTGGAACAATAAATATTATTATAAACTCAGATGGAATTATTTTGTTGAACATCTTTTAGGAAAAACACCACCAAGGAATTACGTGATAAAATGAAAATAGGAATTGTTATAAATCCCATTGCAGGAATGGGAGGCAGCGTTGGATTAAAAGGAACTGACGGCTGTGAAATTTTAGAAGAAGCGATTAAAAGAGGCGCTGTAAGAAAATCAGCAGAACGTGCCTTTGACACTTTGGAATGTTTGAAAGATGAACAGATAATTATATTATCGAGCAAAGGAACAATGGGCGGTGATGTTCTTGATAGATTGGGAATTGTTTATTCTTCAGTTCTTGAATCAGATGAAAGTACAACTGCCGCCGATACAATAAAAATTGTGACTGAGTTTGTAAGAAATAAAGTTGACTTAATAATTTTTGCGGGTGGTGACGGAACTGCCCGCAATGTTTGTGAGGTTGTTTCAGACACAATTCCCGTTATTGGTATTCCCGCCGGAGTAAAAATTCATTCTCCTGTTTTTTGTATAAACCCTTTAGCAGCAGGTAGTTTGGCAAAGCAATTTGTGCTCCGACAAATAAAACAATTTAAAGAAGCAGAAGTAATTGATCTTAATGAAAATGATTACAGAAACGAAAAAATAAATACAACACTTTTCGGATATATGAAAGTCCCTTACGATCACAAATTACTGCAATGCAAGAAAACCGGAAGTCAACCGCAAGAAAAGAAAAGTCAAAACGCAATTGCCGAGTTTGTGATCGAAGAAATGAAAGAGGATGAAGTTTATTTAATCGGAGCAGGCTCAACTACAAAAGCCATAGCAGAAAGGTTAAATGTCGATGGGTCTTTACTTGGCATTGATGCGATAAAAAATAAAAAACTGCTGGGAAAAGATCTCCGGGAAGATGATATAAAAAAATTAACAAACAATGAGATTGTCAATTTAGTGATTACTCCAATTGGCGGACAAGGATTTATTTTCGGAAGAGGGAATCAGCAACTGAGCAGCAAAATTTTAAATCAGATAAATAAGAAAAAGATAACTGTTGTTTCCGCAAAAGAAAAACTTAATTCCTTGATGGGGAAAAAACTTCTTATCGACACCGGAGATGAAATTGTTAACAAACACCTTAAAGGTTATTACAAAGTTTTAACCGGTTATCACGAGTTTACATTTTATCCTGCTTCTGATGAGCTTTAGCTAGTGCCACTTAACTACGCCGCGCGAAGCTCTTCCTTTAAATGTCCAATACTTGGGATAAAAAACATTGTAAATTTCTTCAGGTACTTTTCCAAGTTTAAATTGTTTTTCATTTTTGATAGTTAAAATCAGAAAAGTTGCACCAACAGAATTGACAAGGTTTTTCAGAGTGGCTCGCTTTATATTTTTTAACCTGTTGTGCTTCAGTTTGGTAAAAGCATTCCACCAAAGGGGATTTTTATTGTCGTTCCATTTTTCCAATGGTCTGATTTTATAGCCGTTTATTTTTGCCGGTAAAATAATTGCCTGCGGATTGCCAAAATAATCTTCTTCATAAGAATTAAGATTTAATTCTTTTTTGGCAAGATCAAATTCATTTTCCAATAATACTCTGTAATCGGCAATTGAAAAATGTTTGTGTCCATCTATTTTTTTTTGGAAGTCGGTAATTTGTGACTGGTAAATAAATTTATGTCCGGAATGATAAAGCTCTAAGACAAATGATTGAATAAGTGATTCGAAAAATGCGCAATTGTCAACAAATAGATTTTCGATTTTAATTGAGTGTGTACCAAAATTTTTTTCGTTACAGGCTACAAACAAAAAAGCTTCTTCAAGTCGTTTTTGCAGTTCCAGATAATATGGAAAATCTAAAGGTTGCAGCATTTTTTCTCTCCTTATTCAAATAAAACATTAATTGCTTCATTGATATTGGAAACCTTTGCCAGAGAAACACCAGGCGGATTTCCCGTTTTTTTGAAGTTGTTTTTAGGTACAATGACTTTTGAGAAACCTAATTTTTCAGCTTCCTGAATTCTTTTTTCTATATGTCCGACACTTCGTATTTCACCTCCGAGTCCGACTTCACCTAAAACTACATAGTTTGACTTTGCAGGTTTATCCAGCAGACTTGAAGCAATTGCGCAGCATACAGCAAGATCGATTGCAGGTTCATCTATTTTTACACCGCCGGCAAGATTTAAAAATACATTGTGAGAAGATAATCTCAAGGCGCATCTTTTTTCAAGAACCGCGAGCAATATTGATAAACGGCGATAATCAAAGCCTGTTGCAACACGTTGCGGATTTCCAAAGTTTGAAGAAGTAACCAAAGCCTGAACCTCAAGTAAAACTGGTCTGGTTCCCTCCATACTTGCAGTAACAATTGATCCGGTTGTATTATCGTTTCGTTCACTAAGGAAAACTTTACTCGGGTTCAAAACTTCTTGCAAACCAGAATCCTGCATTTCAAAAATTCCGATTTCATTTGTTGAACCGAAACGATTTTTTTGTCCGCGAATAATTCTGTAAGAATGATTGCGTTCTCCTTCAAACTGAAGAACCGTATCAACTATGTGTTCCAAAACTTTTGGACCGGCAATTGCGCCATCTTTTGTTACGTGTCCGATAATTATAAATGCAATATTTTTTGTTTTTGCAATATGCATTAATTGGGCAGTTGATTCTCTTATCTGCGTAACAGTTCCGGGAGTGTTATCAAGTTCGGAACAGAACATTGTTTGAATTGAATCAATAATTACAACAGATGGTTCATGTTTTTTTACCGAAGCAATTATTTTATCTACGTTGGTTTCAGAAAGGAGGTAGATATTTTCCGAATCAACTTTTAATCTTTTGGCGCGTAAAGTAACCTGTTTAACAGATTCCTCACCGGTAACATAAAGAACTGTTTCTTTTATCTTTCCGGCAGTCTGCATTACCAGCGTCGATTTACCAATTCCCGGATCACCGCCAAGTAAAATTACGGAACCGGGGATAAGTCCGCCGCCAAGTACTCTGTCAAACTCACCAATGTTTGTTTTTATTCGTTTTTCATTTTCAACAACAGATGTTGAAAGTTTAACCACATCGGTTGATACATTTTGAGATAAAACTTTTACTTTTTTCTTTGTCTCAACAACCTCTTCACTAAAGGTATTCCATTGATTGCACTCCGGACATTTACCAAGCCAGCGTGGTGATTCGTACCCGCAGGAAGAGCAGAGATATTTTATTTTTAATTTTGACATTATTGTGTTCTTTGAATAAAGTTTTTGATTATCGGATCATCGCTTTTAACAAGCTCGCCGGGTTTGCCTGTAAAATGAACTTTCCCTTCGTGCATTAATGCAAGTCTGTCAGCAACATTATGCACACTGTACATATCGTGAGTTACTACAATTGAAGTAACATTAAGTTTAGTTGATAACTCTTTTATGAGTTCATCAATTGAATCAGACATAACAGGATCGAGACCGGTTGTAGGTTCGTCATATAAAATATAATCAGGATTGGTTATTAATGCCCGTGCAAGTCCGACTCTTTTTTGCATTCCGCCTGACAATTCAGATGGTTTAAGATTTTGAATATTTGGTAAACCTACCAGTTCAAGTTTTTCTTCTGCCAAATCTTTATGAGATCGATTTTGAAAATGAATATTGTTTTCAACAAGCGGGAGAATGACATTTTCTCCAACTGTCATAGAATCGAACAATGCAGCTCCTTGAAACAAATAACCAAATTTCAATCTTAACTGATATAATTCTTTTCGGTTAAGTTGATCAATTCGTTTCCCTTCAACTTCAACGCAGCCGGAATCAGGTTCAATCAGACCAACGATATTTTTAAGAGTTACACTTTTTCCGCATCCGCTGGGACCAATAATAGCAAAGGTTTCCCCTTTGTTAATTGTAAGATCGATTCCGTTCAGAACTTTTTTATCAGCAAAACTTTTGTGTAAATCTGTGATTTTGATCATTAGTCAAGATAATTTTATTGGAACCACAATATAATAAAAGTATTTAGATAGTGTTACAGATTTTGTTATCAGATTTCTGATACATTATCAAAAATCTGATAATGATAGTTGGTTAATAACTGAAAAATAGGGTAAAAAGAGGAAATTTAATTTGGCACAGACTTTGAAATTATGGCGCCAGGAATGATTATATAAGACAGGATATTCGAGGTGAAATGTTAAAAAAAGCAACATATTGCCTGTTAACATCTTTGATAGTTGCTGCTGTTGTATTTGTAATTACACTTATAGGCTGTTCGCCGGAACAGATTCAAAAAACAGAGCAAAAAATCGGAAATGAAAAATACTTTTCTGAGAATCAGACTAATGTTCTTGAATGTAATTCTGAGTTTGGATTTAAATTGCTAAAGCAACTCAACAATTCAAAATCTGTTGAAGAGAATGTGTTTATTTCGCCATTATCAATTTCGGTAGCGTTGCAGACTCTGCTAAACGGAGCTGAAAGTGAAACTTATGACGAAATAGTGGAAACACTGGGATTTACTAATTCAATAGGTGAAATAAATCAGGCATATAAAAATCTACTTGAAAGATTCACTGTTCAGAATTCTGAAACAATAGTCAGATTTTCAGATTCTGTTTGTCTAAACTCCGGAATGGCTTGTAAAAATGAATTTTTAAAAACCGGTAAAAAAGTATATGGCGCATCTTTTAATTTACTGGGGTTCTTAAATACAAGCTATTCAAAAGAGATGAAAACCGCCATATACTCCAAAAATTCAGCAAGTTTCAGCTCGGTTTGGAAAAACAAGTTTAACACAGATGAAAAAATAAATCTGAATTTTGAAAAAATTAACGGGGAAGTTAGAAACATTGAATTTATGACACAAAAAGATAATTATCATTTTTATAAAGATGATTTACTATCCTATGTCGAAATTCCGTATGGAAGCGACAGTCTGTTTTCAATGTCAATAATTCTCCCGACAATAAACCGCGATGTTAATCAAGTTATCAGTGAACTGGATAACAGATACTGGAATTACATTATCAGTCACAGAAACTATTTGAACGGACAATTAATTATTCCAAAATTTGGTTTTTCTTACGAGGCGAGATTAAAACATATTTTAAAGAATCTTGGGATAAACAAAATGTTTTCTGGTAATGCCAGATTCAAAAAAATATATGATCAAAACATTTTTATTGATCAGATAGTTCACAATTCATCTATTGAAATAAATGAAAAAGGGTTAAAATCGTCAGAGGTTTCAGCATTTGAAATGATAAAATATTCGGTTGGTTCGGCATTTTATCTGATAGCTAACAGACCTTTTTTAGTTTTGATCAAAGAAAATTTGAGTAACGAGGTTTTATTTGTCGGGAAGCTGGTTAATCCTTAACTACCCCAAAGTGCGAATGGTTCGATTACGAATCAATTTTTCCCCGGCTCAGGTCGGGGAAGTATATTAAACTGAACGACCCAAAATCCAATGATAGATAGTAACTGGAGGAACTGTAGAAATTTTATAGTTCCTCTGATTTTTATTTAATTCAGATTATCTTAAATTATTATATAATAAAATTAGAAGGATTTAAATATGTTTAAACTAAAATATGTAATGGCAGCACTTGTGCTTTTTTTAATTTCTTGTAATGATGATATTGCCATTCCTTCTGAAGCAGTAGTTTACTATAATTCATTTGAGCAACTTACTGATACAACCGGATGGAACAATCTTGGAAATATTCAAATTGTTTCAGGTGCGGCTCCAAATGGAGGAGGGTATTCTTTATCAATTAAAAGTAATGTTGATCAACCTGCTTCAGGAGTTGACTTTACAACTTCTGTGAAAAATGACAAATTTAAAGTTGCTCTTTGGGGAAAATTGCAAGATACACTAACTAATGCATTTATTAAACTTGAAGCAATGCCCGGTGATACTGCAACAGCAAGTAGTTTTGAAATTAAAGGTTCTGGATGGAAAGAGTATATAACAAATAGTACATTCTTAGTGCCTGAAAATGGTAAGTTTAGATTTTCAATTTATACAAATGCTAAAGAGAATGCCGGATTAAATATAGATAGAGTGACTTTGATTAGAGTTAGTAATTAGTAATATGCCTTTTAGTCGAAAGACATATTATAAAAAACGAATAATTTTTACTTTTACAGGAGTTACTGCCGGAATTATAGTTTTACTGATTTCCGTCAGTAACTTTTATATTAAAGAATTGTTTACAAATCAGATTAGTGACCAGATGAAAGATATGACCAGATATATGGTTAACAGACTAGATAGCAGATATCTGAAATCACTGAAGTTTGGTCCACCGACAGAATCTTTCAAAGATTATTTTTCTGCTTTTTCAAAATTGGATTCTGAACAGAAAAATAATGCGGAAGTTTTCATTTTTAATAAAGAATTTCAAATTGTAATTCATAATAATAGCTCTATTGAGTATAATTCAACTGATCCGTTACTGACAATTCATACCGATTTAATTTCAACTATAAAAGAAAATAAAGTTGTTACTTCACTGCCGTTTCAGACAAAAAAAAACAAATGGTATTTATGGGCGTTTTATAAACTAAATGATGATCTTTATTTTGCTTATAAAGCCGAGACAAAAAGATTTAATAAACTCGATCAGTTTACTGTTTATGTAAATTATTTTGGATTAACTTCAATTATTGTGATTTGTGTGATTGCTGTTTTTCTTTCCAAATCAATTACCAAACCAATTAACAAGTTGGTTGATTACAGTCTGGCTGTAGGTAAAGGCGCTGTTACTTCAACAATTCCGGAGGGACTTAAAGGAGAATTAAAAATTCTTGGTGATGCGCTTGACAAGATGCACAAAGGGTTGTTGAACAGTCAGAACGAAAAAGAAAAAATTCTTGCACAAATTGCTCACGAAATCAGAAACCCGCTTGGTGGAATGGAATTGCTTGCTTCTCTTGTAAAAGAACAGTTGGCAGAAGATGATAAAAATGTAAATTATCTTGATTCGATTTTAAAAGAAATTTTCCGCTTAAAATCTTTGATCACTTCATTTCTCAATTACAGCAAGCCGGTTCCTGCTAATCCGGAATGGATTTTTGTTGGTGAAATTATGGAAGATTTGTCATCGTTTATTAAAAATAAAACTACCGATAGAAAAATTGATTTTTGCTATAAATCAGAAATCGATAAAATTTATTTTGATCCGGTTCATATGAAACAAATATTAATCAATTTGATTTCAAACAGCATTGAAGCTATAGAAAAGGAAGGACGAATATTTATTGAATTGGAAAAAAATAAAACTATCTGGAATTTGAAAATTTCAGATAGTGGAAAAGGAATTCCTGAAAAAAGTTACGATAATCTGTTTACTCCTTTTTTTACCACAAAAAAAGATGGCACAGGTTTGGGATTAGCAATTTGTAAAAAACTTTGTCAGGAAAATCACGGTGATATATGTGTTGACAGGGATTCAGAAAATACAACAATAATGATAACAAAAGAAATCAGATATGAGTAAGAAAATTTATGTTGTAGAAGATAACGATACAATGAGATTGGGAATTGTTGAAACTCTCAATCGCGAAGGATATGTTGTTTTGTCGTTTGATAACGGACCGGAAGCAATTGAAAGTTTTACTAAAAATCCTTCTGATGTTGCTGTGCTGGATTTAAAAATGGAGCCGTTGAACGGAATTCAGGTTTTAGAAAAATTAAAAGAACTGAATTCAAATCTGGAAGTTTTAATTATCTCTGCATACGGCACTGTGCAGGATGCTGTAAAAGCAATGCAGCTGGGCGCCAGTGATTTTTTAACTAAACCGTTTTCACCGGAAGAGTTGAGAGTAAGAATAAAAAAACTTCTTGAAAAGATTGAAAATAACAAACGAATTGAAACTCTTCTTGAACAAAATCAGCTACTTAGTGAAGAGATAGGGGAAAAATATAATAAACTGATAGGCCAATCGGAGAAAGTAAACTCTCTGTTAAACCTTATAAATCAGGTTGCTTCTAATGACAGTACTTGTTTAATACAAGGTGAAAGCGGGACAGGTAAAGAGCTTGTTGCACGCGAACTACATTATGGAAGCAGCAGAAAAAATCAGCCTTTTGTAAAAGTTAATTGCGGCGCTTTAAATGATAATTTACTTGAAAGTGAATTGTTCGGACATGAAAAAGGTGCATTTACCGGGGCTGTAAAAAGAAAAAAAGGTCGCTTTGAACTTGCTCATAAAGGAACTCTTTTTCTTGATGAAATAGGTGATATTTCTCAGGCAATGCAAGTTAAACTTTTACGGGTTCTTCAGGAAGGAGAATTTGAAAGAGTAGGTGGTGAAGAGACAATTGATGTTGATGTTAGAATTGTTGCAGCAACAAATAAAAATCTTGAAAAAATGATTTACGAAGATAAGTTTCGTGAAGATCTTTTCTACAGACTCAGTATAATTCCAATTACAGTTCCGCCGCTGAGAGAACGCAAAGATGATATTCCGCTTCTTGCAAACTATTTTCTGAATAAATATTCTACTAATCCAAATGCGTCAAAAAAAATGTTTGAAGAAGATTCACTGAAAATACTTGAAGCATATTCCTGGCCTGGTAATATAAGGGAACTGCAGAATATAGTTGAGAGACTTTCAGTTATTTCTCCAAATGAAATAATAAGTGCAGATCTGGTTAATAATCAGTTAAACCGAAATTCTAATTTTCACGATAATTTTGATAAACTGCCATTGGAAGAAGCTGTATTCTCATTTGAGAAAAATCTCATTTCTCAGGCAATGAAAAAATGTGACGGAGTTAAAAACAGAGCTGCAAAAATGTTGGGAATCAGTACAAGCGTACTCTACTATAAACTGGAAAAATTTGGTTTTATGAAATGAAAAATCGGTTGAAAATATTGTTTATCATAATTGCCGGATTTCTATTTAGTGAAATCAATGCTCAATCAATTGAACAATTGGAAGAAAAAGCAATTGATGTAAAAAAACAGGTCAGACATCTCCAAATCCAAATAGATTCATTAAGTGTTTTATTAACAAACAACAACACTAAAATTTCTCAAATTAAAAATTCTGAAACGTTACTCAAAGAAATTTTGGCATATTCAGCTGAAGTATCGGAAGAAATAAAAACTCGTACGATTATTATAAAAGGTTTGAACAGGGAGTTTGATGATATTCGTAATTTATTGTATAAAAAAATTACTGACCAGCTTAGTGAATTAAAAAAAACTGAAAATCAAGATGACCTTATTCAATTAACAACAAAGCAAATTATTTATGCACCCTTAATTTCAGTTCTTAAATACAAACCAGAAAGATTACTGAACTATAGTTTAAGTGAAATGGAAGATAGCTTATCACTTAATCTTTTTAAAGAAACTTTGAATGAAGCCATTAAAGAAGTAAAAACTCATCTCGGGAAAATTGAAGTAATTCAAAATGAATATACACAGATTACCGAATTAAACAAAATGGCTAACGAATTTACAGAGGAAATAGAATTTGATTCCGATATTTCAAGATTTAGTAAATCTGTTAGTAACAGATTAGATGAAATTGAAATTATGGGAAGTCCGAACAGAGGAGATAAATCAGGATTATATTCCGATTTGGTAGGATCAAATATACAAGGATATAATTCAATTCTAACTCAATTGGATATTAAAGAGGTTGGAGGAGCAAACAGAAATTTCTTTTTGAAACCAATAAAAAATATTTCATTTTCTAATTACTTTTCTTATCTGAGGGATGTACAAAAGGTTTTGGTCAAATATAAAACAATTCTCATAGAAAAAAGAGAATCGCTTAATGATTAAAAAAATACTTTTCGTTATACTGATTTATTTGATGCCTGTAATAGGGCAATCGAAATATAAATTAAACTTTGAAAGTGGTTATTTATATTCCGATATAGAAAATAACAACTCAGAGGAAGCTTTACTTACAAAACTGGAACTAAGATATTCTTATAAATATAAAAGAATAAATACAAAGTTTAAGATCCAGCCAGGATTTACAAGTTCTGAATTTAGTCCTAAAGCTCTGAAATTAAAGGGAGAATTTTCGTATCAGACTAATGAAGAAAAATTTAATTACGGCTTCAATACTTTTTATCAGCTGAATAATTATTACGAAAACAAAACATATCAGTTAAGCATAATGAGCTTTAACACAATGCTTTCTCTTATGGTATCAAAGCGGAGCGATGTTTCGTTGCATTTGTCTTACTACAAGCAAAAATCTGAATTTATGGCTTCGCAGGATGTTGACAGAATTTCTTCATCACTTAACTTAAGTTATTTTGCAAATAGAAATTTTCAGTTTAATTATGGAATGTTTTATGAACGTTTTTTTATAGATAGTGAAAGTAATTTTCTTATTGGAGAAAGAAATCAAAATAACGGCTACAGAGTAGGACCAATAATTTCAATAAACTATACAAAAAATTTCATAGCAAGATTAAAGTATAGATATCTTTATCAGAAAACAGAAGTTTTTAACGAAGCTTCAATCGAGCATAGTGTTCGCTTGGTTACAGGAAAATTACTCAGTGATAAATGGTCTTTGTTTGTTTTAATAGATTATACTCAACCTGTTTATAATTTTGAACTACAAAGTTATACTGATAAAAACTTGCTGTATGTTTCTACAAACTATGAAAATAATTATTATTTGAAACTTGCAAGAAAACTTGGAAAGAAATTTTCCATTTATACTAAAGTTGGTTATTTTAATGAAAGCATAAAATATTTGGGCTATGATTTTAAGGGATGGAATTGTTTATTGGGAATTGAATTACAGTAAAACTGCCGAAGCAGTTTTACAATTATTTTTTACTTTTTTCTATCTTCTTCTTTTTCAAAACTTTCAATTCTATAACTTCATCATCACAATCTGAAAGTCTTTCAATTACAATATGTCCTTTGTCGATTTTTCGCTTTTTAAGAAACTCTTTTGCTTCTTTTCCCTTATAAGTTTTAACTTCTTTTTTCCCATCTTTAGTAATTGTTTCCTTAACGGTTATTTCATCATCATCGTCGTTTACTTCAATTTTTATCTTTTCTCTTACTAATTCATCGCCATCTTTATCCATAATTATGACTTCTGCATTTTTATCATGATCGCGGGAAATAAAAATTTTCAAATCTTCTTTATCATCACAGGTTTTGAAAATGTGACCTTTTGCTTTAAGCTGTTTTGAAATGTGACGGTCTCCGTCTACTTCAATTTCAAGCTCTTCAATAAACTCATTGTCACTCTCATTTGAAATCCAGACAATCTTTTTGTTGTTGTGCTTATGAACTTTTTTCAATTTGCCGAGCAGTTTTTTTGCATCAGCACCTTTTAATGTGATAATTTCTTTATCAGTTTTAATTGTAATATTTTCTATTTCGCCTTTTAGTTTCATCAATTTTGAAACCGGATCTTTTTTCTCCTGTGCATTAACTAAAAGAGAAAACGAAATTAAAATCAATATTAAGGTTAGCTTAATTTTACCAGACATTTTTTATCTCCGTTTTGTTGAAAGTGGTTTTTTATCTCAAAAATAATCTACGAATATGTATTGTGAAATAATGTTAACGGTAAGTTAAAGAGTGTTAAAATTTGTTAAAAAGAAGAATAAATTGATTTTTAAGCTTAAATTTGCTCTATGAAAGAAAGAAAATTAAAAATGATTGTGTTTCTTATGTTGACTGCAGTGGTAAGTCTGATTTATGTTCAGTACTATTGGATAAACGTTGCATTCAAAATAGAGGAAGAAAAATTTGATCGTAATGTAAACGAAGCAATAGCCTCGGCTATTCACAAATTGGAAAAGAAAGAAGCCGCTTCTTTGTTCTTAAATGTAATTGGTGCGCCTGACAAAAAAGTTATTGTGATGGGCGAGAAAAAAATATTTGAGCACAAAAGGGAGATTCACGATTCGCATAAAAATTTTGATTTCGAGTTAAAGGTCGAACGTTTGGAATCTGACACGCAAAAAGTTTTCTATAAAAATCAGATTGTTATTGACGGCAGGGAAATAAAGGAAGTTGATTTTAAGAAGGACTCAAACAAATTTGTTTTAAGAAAAAAAGAATTAATTGATGATGTTATAAAAGAAATAATAATTCTTGAAGATACAACAACTGTTGTTGATAGATTGGTCGATAAAAATGTTGATTCACTTTTAACCCAGGAGTTAATTGAAAGAGGAATAGATACAGATTTTATAATTGCCCTTGATACTCACGAATCTGATTCTCTGATATTTTTTGATGATGAAAAAATTGGAGAAGGATTAAAGAGCTGGAATTTTAAATCACGACTTTTTCCAAAAGATGTTTTAAGAGAAGATAATTACATACAGCTTCATTTTCCTCAAAAACAGAGATTCATTCTGGGTAATATGTTTTTTATGCTTCTCTTTTCAATATTGATTACGGCAGCAATTGTTACTCTGTTTTTTAACACATTAAGAATGTTTATAAAACAGAAAAAAATAACAGAAATGAAAAATGATTTAATAAATAATATCACACACGAATTTAAAACTCCGATATCAACTATCTCGCTTGCCTGTGAAGCTTTGCAGGAACCGCAGTTAATAAATAACAAAAACGGATTTGATAAATACACGGGGATGATTGAAGAAGAAAATAAACGTCTTTCAACTTTAGTGGAAAATCTGTTAAATACTGCAATTCTTGAAGAAGGGAAATATGAACTAAAATATGAAAATGTAGATGTTCACGAAGTTGTTCGCTGTGTTGTAGAAAAATACAGATTGAGCTTAAAGCAAAATGAAATAAGTTATGCTTTGGATGCAGATAAGTTTGTTATAAATGGTGATGAGTTTCATATTGTAAATATTATTACAAACCTTATTGATAATGCCGTTAAATATTCTGAAGAAAATATAAATGTTGCTGTAAAAACAGAAAATACGGACAACGGAATTTATATTTTTGTTTCTGACAAAGGAAAAGGAATTCCTCGTCAGGATATAAAAAAGATATTCGATACATTTTACCGGGTCTCGACAGGCAATATTCATAACGTAAAAGGTTATGGAATAGGATTAAGTTATGTAAAAACTATGGTAGAAGCGCATAACGGAAAGATTGAAGTTACAAGTAAAGTAAACGAAGGAAGCACTTTTAAGGTATATATGCCCTATGAAAAAAAATAAAATTTTGTTAGCCGAAGATGATCAGAATCTTGGAACCATATTACAAGATTTTCTGGAAATTAAAAACTACGATGTTACATTGGCTGTTAACGGCGAAAAAGCTTTTGAAGTTTTTCAGACGCAAAATTTTGATATGTGTGTCTTTGATGTTATGATGCCGAAACTTGACGGATTTAATCTGACAAAAAAAATCAGAGAAACAGGAAATGAAATTCCAATTATTTTTCTTACTGCAAAATCAATGTCGCAAGATAAAATAGAGGGCTTCAAAGTCGGGGCAGATGATTATATAACCAAACCGTTTAACACCGAAGAGCTGTTGCTCAGAATAACAGCAATAATGCGCAGGTTAAATAAATCTGGAGAAACAACAGCTGAACCGGATGAATTTAAAATTGGTAAATATCTTTTTAATGCTAAAAAGAGAACTCTGACAATTGATAAAAACTCTCAAAAACTTACTTCAAAAGAAAACAGTCTGCTAAAACTCCTTTGTCTGAAAAAGAATGATATTCTGGAAAGAAGTATTGCTCTCAAAACAATCTGGAAAGAAGATAACTATTTTACATCGAGAAGTATGGATGTGTACATTGCAAAGTTGAGAAACTACCTTAAAGATGATGCTTCAATTGAGATAATAAATATTCACGGATCTGGTTTTAAACTTCAGGATGAATAAATTATTTTTTGTGAATTGCCTTAAAGAATGATGGCAGGATGTAAAGGTTTGCCGAAATCCTTCCAAAAACAAATCCCATAACAGCTGCAACCGCTCCAATAAAATCAAACAATTCTACTGTGAGGAACAGAATCAAAATTATCCCGATTACTTCAATTGTAGTTGCAATTGAAAGCGGTCCGGTAGATTTTGCATAAATCAGAACAGCTCTCTGGAAATTAATTACAACTGTTAGAGCAGGCATTAATGCCATAATCTGAAGCGGCAGAATTGCAAATTCAGTCAGCTCAATTGATAAACCGGATATGTTGTGAAACCATATTTCAGCAAGGGGGGTGAAGGCTATTGTGTATAATACCGTGACTGTAATTGCGCCAAGAACTATTGCAAAGTTTTTCAGTTTTTTATATTGGGCAAAATTTTCACCCATCAGCGCAATTGTGACTTCCTGATAAGATAAACCAAAACTGCGGAAAACAAATACAAGAGAATTAATTACAGGCAGCACAGCAAGTGATTCAATTGACATTCTAGCGTGACCCATAAAAAATGTTACCATTGGATGAACAGCTAAGGAAATTATGGAAGTTAAAGCCAGCGGATAGTAAAATTTGAAAATTCCGGAGTAAGTCAGCGGCTCCTGATTTTCATATAAATCTTCACGATTCTTTATCTCTTTAATAATGGATCTGCACATTACTTTTGAAGCTATTGCCTCTGCAACAACTCCGAGAGAAAGCGCAGCAGCGCCAACTACAACACCACTTACAATATCTGCAAAGTAGAGAATTACAGCTACAACAGCCATAGTTATTAAACGAACTACGGTTCCGTAAGCGACTTTCTTTGTTTTGTCGTTTTTGATTAAAATACCCTGGTACAATCTTCTGTAACCAATTGCCGCGGGCCAGGGAAGAAATACAATTGTAGCTAAATGAGTAAGAGTTGCAACATCGTGGGGCAATGCAATAACGTTTTCGGCAAAAAAGAAAAATATAGGCGGAATTACCAGAATAAGCATAAAAAGTGTAATTAAAGCATTTGCCGAATAAGTGAATTTTCTGAGTTTCAGGAAAGAATCTTTGTTTTTGTAAAGCGCTGTTGTTGCGCTCATTATCATAATAATCGGCGCTTCAACAATAATTGCCAGAGAATAAGCCACACCGTATGCAGCCAGATTGATCTTTGGTTCAATCATACGTGCTATTACCGCTGCAAGAAACGGACCTTCGGCTGCCATCATCAGCCAGGTAGCTGCAAGGGGAACCCAAAAGGTAAATATTTTACGATATGTTAGATTCTGACTCAAATTACCAATTCACTTAAAAATCAAGATTGAAACTTAAACATTCGGGGAGTAAAATTGAACAGAAAAGATGTACAGGATAAAAAAAAGAAGCCGTAAAGGCTTCTTTTAATCGAGATGTTTAATAACATTTATATTTTTAATTTCTCCGGCAATTACAAGTTTTTCATTTGCCGAAATAATATGATCCGGATTAGGAATTGCTTTTATTTTTGCGCCCCGTTCATCTCCCGGCTGCTTTATTGAGAGAACATCTACACCATACTTGGCGCGTATATTCAATTCTCTTATCGATTTTCCGATAAAGATATTTGGCGCAGGGATTTCTGCAATTGAATAACCTTCGATAAACTGGACATTTGTTTCTTTGTTCGACATACTGATTTTATCAGCAAGATTTTCAGTGATTTCTCTTTTGTTTAATTCTTTTTGATAAGCATCCTGAATTTCAGTCAACAGGATGGTTCCAACCAAAATTTTGTTATTTTCAGCTGAAACAACTGGAAGTGATTCAAGATCTGCTCCGCGCATTTTATCAATTGCCATCTGACAGTTATCATCAGGAGTTACAACATCGAAGTTATGGTTTGTAACATCGGTTGCAATTAAAAGATCACGCAGAGAATCCCGCTCAAATAAATATTCTTTTAACTCGTTAAGAGAGATGAGTCCGAGCAAAGAGTTGTTTGGAGTAACAACCGGAAATTCCGGTCCTTTTCCTTTTAAAACTTTATTAACAATAATTGAAAAATTATCAGTTGCCTGAATTGTTGAAGCTTCGTTATTCATCACTTCTTTAACCTGAATAGATTCCATTATGTTTGTTTCCGCTCCCTCTTTTATGTTAATATTTCTGAGAAGGAGTTTAAGAGTGTAAATCGATTCACGCGAAAGTTTACTTGATAAAATTGTACTGATGATACAGGTAATCATTAACGGAAGAATAATATTGTAATCGTTTGTAAGCTCAAATACAATAATTATTGCGGTAATTGGTGCGCGTGTGGTTCCTGCAACAATACCGCCCATTGCAACAAGCGCATAAGCGCCTGGTGAAGCTGTAATTTCCGGGAAAAGAGAATTTACCAAAGCACCAAAAAAAGCTCCGAGAGTGGCTCCCATAAAGAGAGAGGGAGCAAAAATACCACCTGAACCGCCGGTTCCGAGTGTAACGGAAGTTGCAAAGATTTTTATAAACACAAGAATTATTGCAATATCCCAAACCAGATTTCCATGAAGGGCAAGATTTATTGTATCATAACCCACACCCATTATTTGCGGAAAGATTAGCGCCAAAGCACCAATTGCCAAGCCGCCAATAATTGGTTTAAGATATTCAGGGAAGTTAAATTTATAATCAAAGTAATCTTCTGAGAAATAAAGGATTTTAATAAATAACCAGGAAACAACACCACTTACAGCGCCAAGTACAAAGTAAAATCCTATTTCGTAAGGAGAAGCAAGTTCATATCCGGGAACAATAAAAGCTGCAAAATTACCTTCAAAATGATGCGATATTACAGTTGCCATTACAGATGAAATCACAATTGGAGAAAATTGTGCAACTGCAAAATCCATTAAAATAATTTCGAGCGCAAAAAGTGCACCGGCAATAGGAGCGTTAAATGCAGCAGCAATACCTGCGGCGGCACCGCAACCGACAAGAGTTTTCATTCGTTTTGCCGGAATTTTGAAAAACTGCGCAACGGCCGAACCAAGTGATGAACCGATCTGGATTATTGGTCCCTCACGTCCTACAGAACCACCGGTTCCTATTGTAATTGCAGATGCAAAAGCTTTAATTATGGCAACGCGCGGACGTATCTTTCCGCCTTTTAGTAAAATTGCCTGCATTACTTCAGGTACACCATGTCCCTTTGCTTCGGGAGCAAAAAAGTAGATTAACGGACCAACAATAAGTCCGCCCACAGCGGGAATTAAAACCTTAATGTACCAGGGAGAATTAATGATATTATCAAGAAGAGTTCCGTCGCCGCTGTACGCAAGTTCGGAAATTTCTTCAATCATTAAACGAATGCCGATTGCTGCAAAACCTGCCAGAATACCAATGATTATTGCTATAATAATCATAAAAGTGTGCTCGGTAAGTTTGGCGCGGTCTATTAGTGCGACAGTCTTTTTTGAAAAATTTGAATAAATATTTTTGAAAAAATTATTCAATTTGATCCTCGGGATTTTACGTTAATACAATTTATTTTGATGCAAAAATTTTGTTACTTTTTAAATGAAACCTGAGTAATAATCCTGTGGCGGTCAGAGCCAGACCAATAACAAATCCGTACCATATTCCAAGCAGTCCATAATCGAAAACAAAGGCAAAAATATAACCGGACGGAACTCCTACAAGCCAGTAAGAAGCCAATATTAGAAGCATTGGAACCTTTACATCAACAATGCCTCGTAAAATGCCTGTCCCCACAGCCTGAATACCGTCAAACAGCTGGAAAAGAGCTGCTATCAGCAGGAGAACAGAAGCCATTTTAATTACCTCCTGATCAGAAATATATAAATGAGGAAGCACATTATTTAAAGTTATGAATAACAATGCCGAAATTACCATAAAACTTGAAGCCAGAATTACAGCTGAAAATCCGGCGGCACGTGTTCGTTCTTTATTCTGCATTCCGTAAGAATTTCCTACGCGAATGTTGCCTGCAGCAGCAATACCTAAAATCATCATATATGAAACAGATGCAAGATTAAGCGCTATCTGATGCGCAGCAAGTTCTTTTTCTCCCAGCCATCCGCACATAATTCCTGAAAATGCAAATGCCGCAACTTCGAAAAAATATTGAAATCCGCTTGGCAGACCAACATACAAGATCTTTTTGATCATTGCAAAATCTATTTTGCGAAACTTTAGCGACGGATCGAATTTTTTGAATTTAGGATTAAAAATGATATATGACATCATTGAAATTCCCATCAAGATGCGCGTTAACAAAGTTGCATATCCGGCGCCGTCAAGTTCGAGTCTGGGAGCTCCAAGATTTCCAAAAATAAACACCCAGTTAAAAAAGGCATTAACAAAAATATGAACCAAAGCAATATACATTGGCGGTTTAACATCTGCCAGACCCTCAGAAAATTGTCTGTAAGTCTGAAACAACATAAAAGGAATAATTGAAACAGCCAATATTTTCAGGTATGAACTGGCTTGAATTGCAACCTGTTCCGGCTGATCGAGAAACTGAATCAGATCGGCAGCAAATATAACAGCTACAATCAGCAAGACTGAAAAACAGATATTTGCAATTAGTGATTGTCTTAAAATTATTCCGCATTCTTCATATTTTTCTTCTCCAACGGCAATTGCCACAAGTGAAGTAATTGCATAAGATAATCCTATGCCAAGAACAAGTACCAGAAAGAATAACCCATTTGCAATGGAAGCTGCTGCTAATGGTACGGTTCCAACGTGACCAACCATAATGCTGTCTACAACACCCATCATTATATGTCCCAGCTGTCCTATGGATACAGGCAAAGCCAGTTTGAAAGTCTCTTTTATGTGTTGTTGATTAAAGTATTTCATTAATTTTCCGATTAAAAAGTACAAATATAAAAAACTTGCTCTTTAATATATTTTATTATAATATTTATTTTTAATAAATTGAAAGCGGTAAAAGTAAATTATTATATCTGGAACCATCTCCAAAAAATCAGGAGTTCAAATATGGGTGTTTTTTCAGGCTCTAAAAAAGAAGTTGAAAAACTGGAACGCGAAAACGACGAATTACGAAATAACCTCAATGTAATACTCAAAAAATATAAATCACTTGAAGAAATAGAAAAAAGAATCTCTGAAGCCGAGACTTCAATAGCAGGAATGATTGATGATGAAGAGAAGCTTAAAAATAAATCTGAATCATTATCAAAAGAGATTGAAAAAGCCGAATCTGAACTCAATAGTGTTAAAACTGAAAAAAGTGGTCTCGAAGGAGAGGTAAACGAGATTAAAGATCAGGTAGACCAGAAAAAACAAGAACTGGATGAACTTGCTGCGGTGCAGCCGCCTGAAGCTACTGACGAAGAAAAGGAAAAACTGGCTGAAGAAAAAGAGAAGCTTAATGAAGAAAAGGAAGAGCTGAAAAAAGAACTTGAAAAAATAAATGACGATAAGGTAAGGGCTGAGCTTGAGTCTTCCAACTTCAGAATTGAAATTGACGAGCTAAAACGCCAGATGGAATCTGCTCAGGAAGAGTATGATAATTTTTCCGAAACGCAAAAATCTGTTGATGAACAGAAATCAGCATTTGAAGCAGAAATAAAAGAGTTACATCAAAAGATTTTGAAATCGCGTGCCGAAGAAAGTGAACTTGAAATTTCAGTAAAAGAGTTAAGAAAAGAAGAAAAGAAAAAAGAAGAAAATATCAGAAAACTTGACGACAGAATTTCTACAAGTGAAGAAGTTAAGGCCGGACTTGAACAAAATCTGGTTTCACTTATTGAGCAGGTTTCTGAAAAAGATAAAATTTATAATGAATATCAGCAGAAAAAAGAAGAGCTGCTTGAATCAATAAGATCTAAAAACAG
The DNA here is from genome assembly GCA_041725875.1 of Rhodothermaceae bacterium. Classification (GTDB taxonomy): domain Bacteria; phylum Bacteroidota; class Ignavibacteria; order Ignavibacteriales; family Melioribacteraceae; genus JBGRQB01. The sequence continues at coordinate 6,386 of JBGRQB010000005.1, read as the reverse complement.
AGAACTTGTTGAAATTCAGCAAAAAGTTGTTGCTTCTAATGAACGACTTAAAAATATTGAAGATGAAACCAAAACTCTGGAAACCAAAAAAAGTGGTATTACAGAGGAAATAGAAAAATATCAAAACATTAAAAATGAAATTCATCAGGAAATTCTGAAAGAGAGAGCTCTGGAAGAAAATCTTAATTCGATAAATGGTGAATTGAAAAACAGACTTGTTCAGCTGGAAAAAAGAAAATTTGAAATAGAAGAAACACAGCTTCAAATTGAAAAGAAATTATCCAGCACACTTCAAAAATTTTCAGATGAAGTTGGTCTTTCAAAAGATTTACTGAATTCTCTTAAACAGGAAATTCTTGAAAAAGAACGCGATTTAAGTGAAAAAACAAAAACTCTTGCCGAGCAGTCAGCACTTCTCACCGAAAACAGTGCGGAAATAAATATGATCAGAAAAGAGCGTGATACTCTGGAACAGGTGATCACTTCTTTACGCGATCAGAAAATTGATCTGGAAGATAATTTGTTGAGACTTCGTGAAAAAGAAAATCAGCGCAAAAGTATTTTGCACGAATTAAATGGCGAAACTGATTTGTTGTATACAAAAAAATCAGAGCTTGAAAAAGAATTAAGTGTGCTTCTTGAGCAGATGAACAACAGCTTTACCGAATCGGAAGAGAGAAAACGAGTTGTTGCTGCCGAGTACAGTGAAATTGAAAAACGAAGTGAAAAAATTCAAGAAAAAGTTTCTCAGGCAAATGAAGATTTACAAAAAATCATTAATAAAATTGCCAGCACGGAAATGAAAAAAGAGGAAATGACTGTTAAAGTTTCTGAATTGATTGCTTTGGAAAAAGAATTAAAAGAAAGAATTCACAACTACGAAAAAAGAGTAGAAATGGAGAAAATTGATACTAATTCTCCATTAAACTCTATTGAAATAAAATCAGAAGATTAAATTTAACTTAGCGGGAATCTCAAAATTATTTCTGTGATTCCCGCTTTTCCGCTCTCTATATCAAGCCGGCCTTTGTAAAATTCCATTATATTCTTAATTGTTACCAGACCAAGTTTAGGAAAGTTTTGCTCAAAAACGCTGTTATTTAAGGGATTGTGACTTAAAATATTTTCTTTTGTGAACTTATCAAAATATTTTCCTTTGCTTGCAACCGTTAAAAAGTATTTGTTTTTGTGCGTATAGCCTGTAAAGTAAATATCACTTTCGCTATCAGAATGGGAAATGGCATTTTCCAACAACTCATTAATTATAAATTGATAATGATATGGAGAAATTTGAAGCTGGCTGTCCTCCAGATTTAAGTGCAAATGATTTTTCCTGTCGCGAATTATGTTGTTTTCAAAAATTATCTGATAGGTGATATTTTTAATCAACGAAAGTTTGGAATCGCGCAAATATTTATATGCAGTATGATTTATCAGCAAAAAGGTACTGTCAGCATAACTAATATATTTGTTAATTAATCTCGACAGATTTTTTTGCGAGCGATTAATCCTGTTTGCATAATTCCTGATTTCATCAGGTTTTAACATATTTGCATCATCATGTAAAATATTGGCAAAACCGGAAATATTGAGGAGTGGGATACTTATAAGATTTGGAATTCTGTGTGTAATATTATTTTTTATATATGAGAAGTTTTCAATCTGCATATTTTTTTTGTTGAGTCGTGTTTCAACTGCCTGAAGAATTTCATTGGCTTTAAATGGTTTTAAAATATAATCATCAGCGCCGATATTCATTCCGGCTCTTATATCGGAATACTCTGCCTTTGCAGTAAGGAAAATTACCGGCAGAGAGGCTGTATTTGATTGTGAACGCAGTTTTTTTAGTAAGTCAACACCATTTATCTCAGGCATCATAATATCAGAAATAATTAAATCGGGCTGACTTTCATTTATAATTTCAAGTGCTTCCCGTCCGTTTACAGCACTGTCGGTATTATATCCGCTGCATCGTAAAAGATCTACCAGACTGTTTCTTACACTTTTGTCATCTTCAATTATTAGAATATTTTCCATATCCATCCTGATAAAATTGCCTTTTTCTATAATCGGGAATGAAGTTTTGAAGATTTATCAAAATGTGATAAATGCGATATTAAAGAAATAAATGCGTTAAAATCAGGAGAGGAATGACGCTTTTAATTTAGAGGAACATCTTTGACTGACTTTAAGTGATTTTTGGTAATTTGTGAGTCGGATAACATAATTACGATGATCTGTTTTTTTAATTTCATCTATAAAGTTAATATTGATAATAGTGCTTCTGTGAATTCTTATAAACTTGTTTGAATCAAGAAGATCTTCCCATTCTTTTAAAAGTTTTCTGTGTGTGATTCTTTTATTGTTTTGCAAAATAAGATCGGAATAAGTGCCGTTTGCTTCAATAAATTTTATATCGCTTAACTTGATAAGCTTGGGATTGTTTGTTGAGTTAATAAAAATATGGTCGGAGCCGGATGATGAATCAGTTTGTGATCTGCTGGCAGATTGTTTTCGTTTATGCAGACGAGCAGAAATTGAAGCAAGTAAATCACCTGCTTTAAATGGTTTAACAATATAGTCATCCGCTCCCATATTCATTCCCAGGCGCAAATCCTGCATTTTTGATTTTGCAGTCAAAAAAAGAAACGGGATATTTCTGGTATTTTTATTCAGAAGTGTATTTTCAAGTATTTTGTAGCCGTTCATTCCGGGCAGCATTATATCGCAGAGAATAAGATCAGGAGTGATCAGGTGAATTAGTTTTACAGCATCTTTTCCGTTATCAGCGGTTACAACATCATAGCCGGAGTTTTCCAGTAAATCTCTGAGAGAGGTTCTCACAGATTTTTCATCTTCAATACATAATATTTTTACCGGTTTTTCAGACATTTTCAAAAACAGATTCAATAATATTCAGCAGTTCTTTGATGCTGAAAGGTTTTTCCAAAAAATAGTTTGCTCCGGAATCCATGCTTCTTGTTAAAGTTTCTTTTTCAGTTTTAGCCGTAATTACAATAACAGGGATATGAGAAATATTTTCATCAGATTTGAGTTCCTGTAAAACGTAAAAACCATCAAGCACAGGCATCATAATATCAGAAATTATCAAATCAGGATTTTCTGTTCGAATGATATTAAGGCCATCAGTTGCATTGCTTGCAATAAACGGAATATACCCTACAGTTTGTAACAGATCTTCCAGTGATGATGTTATTTCTTCTGAATCGTCAATTATTACAATTTTCTTCAACTGCAACTTCCTCAAGTGGTAATCGAATAATAAATTTAGTTCCTTTGTTTTCTTCACTTGTAAAGGTAATTTTGCCTTTATGCAGTTCAACTGCTTTTAAAACTATTGATAATCCCAGCCCGGTACCGGAAATATTCCCGATGTTTTCCGCCCGGTGGAAAGGTTCAAAAAGTTTAGATTGATCACTTTCCGGAATTCCAATACCCTTATCCTCGATAACAAATTGAATAAATTTATCATAAAAATTCACTTCGAATTTAATCGCAAGTGTACTTGGGGAATATTTTATTGAGTTCGACAGCAAATTCAGCAGAATGTATCTGAGTAGTTTTTTGTCGAGATTTACAAACAGTTTATCTGAATTGTATTTAAAATCGATTTGATGATCCAGACCGTGAGAGAGTTTAGCATCATTGATTAACTGAAGACAAAGCTCATGCAGATTTATATTGTCCGGTACATACATAAGTTTGCCGGTTTCGGCTCTGCTCACAATCAATACGTCGTCAAGTAATTCAGTCATAACCTGAACAGCAGATTGAATTTTGGTTGTGTGTTCAAAATATTTTCCATCGTCCCAGTTGCGACCAAACATTTCAAGCAGATCAGCAGAAGCGAGAATTGAAGTAAGCGGAGTTCTGAATTCGTGTGAAGCTGTTGATATGAAACGTGATTTCATTTCCGATAATTCTTTTTCCTGCTGGAAAGCATTTCTGATTTCACGCTCAAGATTTTTCTGTTTGGTGATATCGGTGATTATGCCAACAAGTCCGCCAATTGATCCGTCTGAACGGAAAAAAGTAAGTTCATTAATGAGAATTTCTCTGACTTCTCCATTAATAATTACCTGAAATTCAATTGAACCGGATGATGCAGTTTTTAACAGATCCTTTTCAAAAGTGGTGAACTCTTTTGAATTTTGCGGGTTTGGAAATTGCGACAATGGTAAACCAATGATCTGGTTTTTAGGCATTCCGAAAAATCTTTCAAATGCAGAATTACAATCAAGAAGAACCTGCTTCCTGTTTTTGATAAACACGGGATTTGGAATGGAATCAAGCAAAGTTTTGAGAAATGATAACTGATTTTTTAGTTTCAGTTCAATTGTCTGTTCCTGTTTAATTTTTGATTCCAGTTCAAGATTAACTTTTTCCAGATTTTGAGTTCTTTCCTGAACAAGCAATTCAAGCTGATTTTTATATTCAAAAAGTTCCTGTTGTGCTTTTTTCTGTTTTGTGTTGTCAACAAGGTAGGTACGAAGTTTAACAAGTTGTTTATGTTCGTTAAATATTCCTACAATATTTTCAACCGTGTCAAATATATCGCCGTTGGTTTTAATTTTTTTATTTTCAAGAGATGCAAGTTGTTCTTTAGTTTGGAGCTCATTAACCAGTTCGTCAAATTGTGTGGAGGATACAAAAATATCGCGGGCATTTGTTTTCTCAACTTCTTTTTTAGAAGCAAAACCAAAAAGATTGATGAAACTTTTGTTGCATTCCAGAATGTCGCCCTGAATGTTGCAAACATAATTTGCTGATAAATCTTCTTCAAAAAACTTACGATATTTTTCTTTTGAGTTTCTCAATGCAGCTTCCAGATTCATTCTGGCTGTAATATCAAAACAAGCTCCGATAAATCCGGAAAACTCTCCTTTGATATTGTAATAAGGACGGCCAAAATTATTAAGCCATCTGTATTCACCGTCAAAACGTTTATGTCTGTACGCAATTTCAAATGCTTCTCTGCGTTTAAACATGTACATATAAGATGTTACAATTCTCAGATCATCAGGATGAACCCCGTTCATCCAACCTTCACCTTTTTCTTCGTAAAGTTTTCTTCCGGTAAAATTGAGCCAGGTTTTGTTAAAGTAATTCATGTTAAAATCTTTATCCGAACGCCAGATAAGGGCAGGAAAATCATCAAAAAGGGTGAGATGGAAATCGTGAGATTTTCTTAAATCCTCTTCTGCTTTTTTCCTGACTGAAATATCATGGAAGAAAAGCTGAGTTGCTTCTTTTCCGTTAAAGTTAATTTCACTTGATGCTACTTCAACATCAATTATTCGTCCGTCGAGTCGGATAAATTTTTCTTCAAGCACATCTGTTGAAAGATGCGAATTATACTCCGGATCAACTTTCTTTTTCTTTACAATTTTATGATAATCGGGATGAATAAAATTAAAGACATTTTGATCTAAAATATCTTTGGTAGAATCGCCTCCCAAAGTTTCAACAGCAATATTGTTTGCAAAAACGATTTTGTTTTCAACATAAACAATAATCGGAGTCGGTGAAGATTCAACCAGTGTTTTATATTTCTTTTCACTTTCTATGAGTGATTCCTGAATACGTTTTTCATTTGTAAGATCTTTTCCGGTTGTGATGAAAAATTGTACTTCTCCTTCATCATTTTTAACCGGGTAATAAGTAACATCCATATATCTGGTTCCGAATTTCGGAAAGGTAAACCAGATTTGGAATTTTACATCTTTTCCTTTTAGACAACTTTCATAAATTGGCTCAAGGACAGTCTTGTAATAATCTTCACTATAATTTGATTTTACATTATGATTAACAAAATCTTTTTCAGATTTTGAGAAGAGTCGGCAATACGCATTATTTACAGCCAGATAATTAAAATCTTTATCATACAAAGCCATCGGATCGTTAATAAGTGAAATCATTGTTTCGTAGTAGTGCAAGACTTTACTGTCTTCGATGTGACGCGTAAAATCTTGTCCGCTGTTTAACATTCCAATGACTTCGTTTTTATTGTTGTATAATAATGCTGAACTCCATTTTATATATTTAACTTTATTTTTACATAAAACTTTCTGCGGTTTGGATTGTTTGGTTTCTTCAGAAAAATCAGTGCCGGGATTTTCCAGCAGAGAATAGAAATTCTGTTTGTGATTTTCTCTTTCTTCATCACCAAGAAAATTTTCGAACCAGTTTTTACCAAGCAATTCTGATTTTTTGAACCCGAGTATTTTACAACCCATATCATTGATATCAATTATTTTTTCGTTCGGACTCAAAATCAAAAGCAGTGCATCTGCGGTGTTAAAATATTTTTCAGCACGATCGCGTTCATTCTTTAAAGTAAGTTCAGCAAGTTTGGTTTCCGTAAT